>DHRA01000045.1:0-3453 GCA_002411145.1 Firmicutes bacterium UBA5324
CTTTTTCAAACGAAAAAGGAAGTTTTCCCACATATGTCGAAGAAATCTGTAAATTTACCCGGAAAAGGACGGATGTTATGCCAAGACTGGAATACAGACAGTTGAATGAAGCGCAGGGCCATCCCGTGCTCTACGTTTACGACGATATCGACGCCGGGGAAATCGCGGCCCGGTTTGCCTGCGACTACTTTGTGAAAGACCGGCTCGTTTATGAAAAAACATCCTGCGCCATCGAAAGGGAAGCGTACGTCATTTATGTCCTGCATGACGGCGAAGCGGAGGTGTTTGATACAGGCAACAAGGATTATGCGGCCATCCCCCGGGTGAGAATGGAATTGCGGCAGTACGCGGAAACAGCTGCCTTTTATCCGGTTCGGCATGTGTTTGAATTTAGCACAAATCTGGAGGCGGCCCTGAATCTGCAAGGTGATTTTCTTTGGTGGATGGGAAAAGAATGGCGGAAGTCTTCCACGGAAATTGATGAGGATCGCAAAGTATACGTTTATTACGCTGAACCTGTGGCGGAGGGGGAATTTTATGGATAGCGGCCATGACGGGCGGCATACGCCTACGAAAACGGCAAAAATAATGGGCTTATTCATGGCGGCGGTGTTGGCCGCAGGCGCGGGCGGCTGTGGTTCCGGGCACGTACATGTTGATCGGAACAGAGACGGTTATTGTGATGAAGACGGTCAGCCTCTGAATTCCAACTCGTCATCAGGATCCAGCTGGTACCATTGGTCGCATTACCGCGGCGGTTCTTATCCCGCCGCCGGCAGCACCGACACCCATGCCACCGGCAGCGGCATCTCCTCCGGCGCTAAAGGGGGCATCGGCAGTCACGCCAGCGGCGGCGGAGGCTGATATGGCGGATTACCGGCACAGACGCAGGGAAATCTACCGGCCGCTAAAGGAGGAAGGAGTCTTCACCTGGGATTGGATGTATGACAGGGAATACGCGCTGGCTTCCCTTTATCCCGTCTCCCGCCGGGAGCAGGCCGAATTACAGCACGCGGCGGAAGAACTGGGGAAAATCTTTGGGAAAACCCTGGCGCTGGTACAGCGGGGCGATGGTGTTTTGCTGCAGGAACTCGGCATCCCCCTGCCCGCGGTCGCCGCGGTACGTGCCCCCTTTTTGCCCAACATAGCGACGGTAATTGGGCGCTTTGACTTTACCCGTACCGCAGAGGGCTGGAAAATGCTCGAATTTAACAGTGATACCCCGGGCGGGGTTGTTGAAGCTTTCTATGTAAATGAAAGGGTCTGCAGCTACTACGGGGAGGAAAACCCCAACAGGGGCATGGAAGAAGAACTCACCGAGGCTTTTCGCCGGGCTGTTGCATACTACCGGGCCGGCGGCTATAACACAAAACATTTGTTTTTCAGTGCATTGGACTGGCATGAGGAAGATGCCGGCACAGCCCGTTATCTGCTGCGTTGTTCCGGTTTTGAGGCCCGCTTTTCCGCCCTGCGGGATTTACGGGTGTATGATGACGCTTTGTATACGCTGGAGACAGACGGGATGCAGCCGGTAGATGTTTTATATCGCCTGCATCCCTTGGGCCTTATGGCCGGGGAACAGGATACGGACGGTTACCCCACGGGGGCGCACGTTTTAGACTTGGCGGTACGGAAAAAAGTCGCGCTCATTAATCCGCCCGCCGCTTTGATTGCGCAAAGCAAGGGATTACAGGCGCTGGTCTGGAACTTGCATGAAACAGGGGAATTCTTCACAGAGGCGGAACATAAAGTGATTGCGTGTCATATGCTGCCCACCTATTTTGAAAACCGGTTCCTACACCGTGAGTTTTTTGTCACGAAGCCTGTTTTCGGCCGTGAGGGAGGGGCGGTAACCATCTATGACCGGGATGGGGGTGTTGTGGCCAGGGATCAGGAAAGTTTCTACTGGGACCAGGAACTGATTTACCAGCGTTATATTGATTTGGAACAGGTACATGTGGAGACGATGGAAGGCATTTATCAAGGTCGTTTAATTTGGGGTGTTTTTTTGCTCAATGGTAAGGCGTCGGCAATTTCCGCCAGGCTCGGCGGACAGATTACGGATGATCTGGCCTATTTCTTACCCCTGAAATATACCGCGTATTGAAAGGAGAGGTGAAGAGGATGCATGTGTCTGATCTGATGAACTTTTTGCTGTATTTTTGTGTAACAGTACCCATGCTGGGTGTCGGAATTTACTTTTTTATGCTCACGACACCATACAGGGAATTCGCCTTGCTGGAGGACGGCGGGGATGGGCTTGACGCGCGAAAAGCCGCCTGCGCCCAGGCTGCCGCTTACGACACGGGCGGAAAGGTGCTGGGGTTGGGGATGGTTTTAGCCTCGGCTATTTTTCATTCCCTGGGTATTGGCGATGTGCTGATTTGGGGTATCCTCGGCATGGTTTTTCAGGTTCTGGTGTACTATCTTTACGAAATAATTACGCCCTTCAAAGTCCGGACGGAGATACCCAAGGGGAATGTGGCGGTGGGCATCTTATCCGCTTTCATCAGCCTCACCGCCGGTTTGATTATGGCGGCGCTTATCAGCTAGTTCTTGCTAAAGGATGGGAGAGTAGTATGAAAATCTTGGCGCTCAACGGAAGCCACCGGGGCGAAACGGGCTACACGCAGTGGCTGCTGGATAAACTGGCCGAAGGGGCAACGGAGGCAGGAGGATTATTTGAAACGGTTGTACTGGCAAAACAGCACATTAAGCCCTGTACCGGTTGTGATGTTTGTCACACGCCGCAACACCTCTACCGTTGTATTTATGAACAAGAGGATGATGTCAAAGCGATTTTCACAAAAATGAAAGCCGCAGATATTTTGATCTATGCTTCGCCCGTGTACATTTTCAGCATATCCGGTTTAATGAAGACTTTTCTGGATCGTTTCAATAGTACCGCCGGCGGCGGACTATGTCTGACAAAAAGCGGACTGTTCTTTCAGAAAGTGGACAAGGAAGTTTATAGCAAGCCCTTTGTGGTTCTGACCTGCTGTGGCAATGTGGAACAGGAGACGGTTAAAAATGTTTTGACTTATTTTGAAACCTTTGCTAAATTTCTTGACGCGCCAATTGCCGGTCAATTGGTCCGTAAATCGGTGGGCATGCTGGAGTCGGCGCAAAGCAACGGGGAGGAAGGACAAACGGGCGTAATCGCGGAAGTGGTTGCCGCCTACCAACAAGCGGGCAGAGAATTGGCCACCCGGGGCAAAATTACGCCACGTACGCAGAAATGCGCCAACCGGCAGCTGCTGGGCATTCCCTTTCTCGATTTGCTGATGAAGTTTCGTTTCTTTAAAAAACTTGCTCTCCAAAAGGCGGACAAAGAACACGGGGAGTAGGAATGAGGGCTGTTTGCCGGGGATAAAAAAAGGACTCCTGCCACTCGTTGGCAGGAGTCCTTTTTTTATTATTAAACACGTTGGCAAAGAATCAAAAAATAATAAA
>DHRA01000045.1:3626-4093 GCA_002411145.1 Firmicutes bacterium UBA5324
CTGCCCATGTAATTTTATTAAGCCGGGATTTTAGAGATTTTGTAGTAAAGCAAAGGGTTTGATCAAGCCTATTATAATAACGCCTGGTTTTTCCATCCGTAAGTGTTAAAAATATACCGACTTCTGGTTTTGTCAAAAATTCAGACAACAAAATATTGCTGGTATGGGATTTCCCATGGCCTTAAGTCAATTGATTATTGCAGAGATATTTCCCGGCAATGCCTCGAAAAAATTATTTTTGCAGTTGTTTCAAGGAAAATTACGGTTTTAAAAAATATCCCTCCCGTGGTTGGCATGGGTTTTGCGTTATATGTATGCCGTGAAAGAAAACAGAAAAGGAGGGCCGCGTTCTCTTTCCCGGGTAGGTTTACCCATTAATCTAAAAAAACGAGGAGGGTATTTAGAATGGAATTTATTTATGGAATTCCCTGTACAGTATTTTTCGGTGAAGGCAAGGCCAAAGACGC
>DHRA01000046.1:0-4780 GCA_002411145.1 Firmicutes bacterium UBA5324
TATCGCTTTCGTGTTTGCCGCATTCTTTCACACCTTACTCCTCAATCTTTAACTTCCGCACGAAGTATTTGTCAGGGGGAAGCCCGCTTTCCGGCGGGCTTCTTCCTAAACGCCCGTAATCATATGCTCTGAGAACCCGTTCTCATTGCGTTAAGCTTCGAATTCACCAATATCCACGGAGTTAGAACAGATAAAACACTGACGCGGTCAGGAAACTCTGATCTTCACCGTTGCTGACCCGTTCCAAATCATCATACTGCAAGCTGAGAATAGTCCGCTTGGCGACGGTAGTTTCAATACCATACTCAATGCCTTGTAAGTCGTTAGCCGCTCCGCCATGGGCCCGGTAGGTCCAATTGAAAGGAGCATTCCATTCGGCCGGGCCAGCCAGCGGCTGAAGATCAAATCCAGGATCGGCTTTTTTGTATTGAATATGGAATCCCTTTGACCCAACCACCATCGGATTAGCCCCCCGGTACTTCAGTTTCAGATAGAAAGCGGTGGTATCGTCGCCTCCGTTTACCATCTTTGCCAGACTGGCGGTATTTTTCGCATACTCGCCGGTAATCACCATATTGGGTAATCCTTTGTATTCCATGCCCACAGCGGCAGCCTCATAAAGCATTTTCTTTTTGTCCGCCCGATAGGCTAAGGACATCACCAAATCTTTATGCAAGTTGAACTTAGCATCACCGAACCGATAGTTTAATTTGTTAGGGGAGACCCCCCATTGCGGAGGATAATATTCGCCCACGGTCGTAGTATAAAGATTTACCTTGTAATCCCTGTTGCCAAAAGACAACCTTACACCGTCATTATAGGCCGTTCCGCCGATGGTGCCGAAACCGATATCAGGAATCATCCGGCCCACCGCCACCTCCGCATTGTCGCCGATTTTTTTCGCCAGGAAAGCCTGCCACACGTCCACGGAGTTGGCGGTGGTCGTGCCGCTCATTCCGTCGGCCACAAGGCTGCCGACAAAATAGGTATCCCCATCAAACTGGTTGGTTATGTCCAGCCATAAATGATTTCGCTGAGTCACTTTGCCGGCGGCTGTCCCCGTACCGTAGTTTGGTGCTGCGCCATCTTCCGTATACCGCGGGTTTTTTACATATTCGTAACGGTACATGAAATGGCCGTCGATTTTCAGGGGACTCTGCGGTTTTTCCTTCTTCTCGGCTCGTGCGGCATTGGCGGCCTTAGATACACTGACGCCCAGATTATCCAGTTCATCGGCAAATTCCGTTTTCAACTGCTCAATCAAGCCCTTGTCCTCGGCGCTTGCCGCCTTGTTCGAATTCCAAATTGCCCGGGCCACAATTTGCGCCATTTCATAGCGGGTCAAAGTCCGCTCGCCGCGTAATGCCCCTTCGCCATACAAATCAATGACTCCGTCTTTTGCCAGCTTGTTTATGGCATTATAGGACCAGTGGTTAGCAGGTACATCGCCAAAATGGTTTTCCGCGGCCGCCGCAACCCATGAGGCGGATGCAATTGTTATGGCAGCAAGTAATACAACAGGTTTCCGCACAGCTTCACTCCCTTTCCCTAAACATGCAAATTACAACGCAGGGTGTTCTTTGGTAATCGACGAGGGTGGAAGTCCGGGCCCCACCCTCCAATCACCGGCATAACCTTTAGAAAGGAATCGCTTGTGCCATTTCTTCATCGGTAACATCAAATACGGAGTTGCAGGATTCCAGGGTTTCGGTGTACATAAACCCGGGCAGTCTGTCGTCGGCAGCGGTGAAACCGGCTCCTTTGTTGAATTTCTTTTCCAGCGCGATACTTTGCACACCCAAACCGAACAGGCGATCAGGATTCCATTCACCGCCGAATTTCGCGGCCATCATGTCGCAGAGATGGCCCACATTGGCCGGATCGACGATACAGAAACTCGCAAAGATACACATTCCCAGGGAGTCAATTAAAGCCATGGCCACCTGGAGGTTTGTGGACAATGTCACCTGCCCGTCTTTACTATACGGATTAATATCGGGTGCTCCCAGAGAATTGCCTGCGGTGTGGTCGGCGCCCATGGGACATGTCGCATAGGTTACGCCTGTCCCTTTTAGCGCACGGGGATCGTATGCCGCCATGCTCTGTCCTTTGACCGTCGGTACACGCTTGATCCCCAGATATTTGGCAGCCGCGTCTGTGCCTGCGCCAAGAATTTTACCGAAATCCGTCCCAGCCATCATCTCTTTAATTAAGCCCAATGCTCCTTTTTCATCACCGAAAGCGATTTTTTTGCCCTCCATGCAAACACCAAGCGTCGCGCCGGTATCCATGGTGTCCAAACCAAAATCGTCACACAGTCTGTCAACTTTGGCAATGAAGTCCAGGGAGTCGATGCCGAGATTGGAACCGTTCAAGGCAATAGTTTCATATTCGCAGCCTGATGTCACATATTTGCCGTCCGCATCATGCAGAACATTGGAGCATTTAATTACACAGCCAGGCTGACAAGCATGCCCTGTTTTACCTCCCCGGGTCTGCTGGATCTCAGCCAGTTTCTCGCCACTGATCATCTCCGCCTTATCCCACCGGCCCTGACTGTAATTGAGTGTAGGCAAGCCGCCTAAGCCGTTTACCACATTAACCAGTGATGCCGTACCAAGTGCGGGCAGCAGTTGGCCGGATACGGGGTTTGCTTTAATACCTTCGACAAATTTCCGGTGAGCGGCGATAAACTTTTCCTTGTCTGCATACTGCGCGTCCACCGCACCAGTATCTTCTAAAACGATGGCTTTGATCTTTTTGGAACCCATTAAAGCTCCCAACCCGCCGCGGGCTGCCGCTCTGGCAGGATTCCCGGACATGTCGGTGACTTGAATCGTTGAATTGCGGTAGCCTTTTTCCCCGGCACCGCCGATGGAGAGAATGCTGATTTTTATACCCATGTCTTTTCTTAGTTGCGCCGCGAGATCATAGTTATTCAAGCCGACATATTTGTCCGCAGGCAAGAACTCTACACTATCCTTCGACATTTTAATGATCGACCAATCATTATCAGCAGGCATATCCTCAATAATAATCGCTTTTAACCCCAGTTTTGCAAAAACTGCCCCGCCGGTGCCGCCGACGTTGGCTTCTTTTGCTGTGCCGGTTAGGGGGCTTTTGCCACCGAAAGAAAGCCGGCCGGAAGTTGTAGCCACCGTACCGTTAAGCAGCCCCCCGCAAATAATCAACTTATTGCCGGGCCCTAAAGCATTACAGGCGGGGTCCACTTCATCATTTAGCAGTTTGGCAATCAGGCCGCGTCCGCCGCATAATTTATATTCTTCTTTGACTTCCTCAAAAATCGCTGTTTTTTGGTTAGCATTAATGCGCAAAAACTTCAACATACATATCCCACTCCTTTTTATAGTTTGGATACAACGTCGCTTCGGCCTAAAATAATATTTAGACCCCTTCCTTTGCGCAATGGCAGGCACGATAATTACTCACCATACCCTAACGTTTATTACCTCCCGGAGGGATGAAAATAAATCGGAAGCAAATTTGTTATTCGTTTTAATTAGAAGCCTTAACGGAACCAGCCAGGGGTGGTCCCAGCTTGATAACCTCTTTGCCAAACGCACTATTCAGCATTGTCCCTACTACATCCCAGATGATTGCCACAATAACAACCGGCAGCGCCCAGGCGCCAATGAGAAATAATGTAGGGTTCCCTAGGATCCATGACAGCGCCCAACCCATGAAAAACGTATCAGTGGCAAGAATAAACACACTCATCGATAAATTAATCTTTAGGAAAATCGGTGTAAAGCCAAGCATACAAAGTCCCATCACCAGAAATACCCAGCCATCCGCGGCTGCAGTATTCGCCGGTCCAATGTTTAAAAACTTCAGGAGATTGCCGCCGGCTCCATACCACATAAAAGCACTAAAGGCTAAATTAATATTGCCGCCTACGATATTTCCCCGACTCAGTTCCACAATGCCGGCCACCGACTGAACAATTGCCCCGGCTAAGCCAAGCGGTATCAGCAGTACGAACACTGAGTGTTCAGCCATACCGACTGCCCCGGGCCATAAGCATGCCAAGTAAAAAGCCAGCACCATCAAGCCACAGGGCCCGGCGGTTGCAAGCGGACTATTACCATTAGACATTTTCTTGTACCTCCTTTTCATTGCGCAACCATGATACGGCCCACACAGTACAGGTTCGTTTTAGTCAGGGGTGGGACTTAAAACAAACCTGTACCCGATGCGCGGCCATTTAAATATGAGCTAATCCAAGTACACAGTCAGCTTAGAACGCTTTTTCCAAAAGGGCGATAATTTCTTCTTTGGTCGCCTGACGCGGGTTGAACATGCCCGCTCCACCTTCCGCAGTGTCACGCAAGGTATCGTCGGCGAGCAAATCGAATTGCTCTTTTGTCACGCCTACTTCTTTTAAGGTCGGAATCTTAATGTTTTTATTGAGCTCAAATACCCGGTCGATGGTCTTTTTAATCGCTGCTTCCTGAGACAGGCCGTCAAGTTTCAGACCCATGGCCTTACCGATATCAACCGTTCTTTCCGATACAACCGAAGCGTTGTATTCCATGACATACGGAAGCAGGATGGCGTTGGCTACGCCGTGCGGCAAGCCGCAGCGCACACTTAAGGGGTGAGCAATGCCATGGACGAGACCCAGTACCGCGTTGGTAAAGGCGAAACCGGCCATGGTGCTGCCCAGAATCATATTGCTTCTGGCGGCAATATTGCTGCCATTGGCGGTCGCTTCCTCAATGCTGCTGCTGATCAGTTCAATTGCTTTCAGGGCGTTCAC
>DHRA01000046.1:5122-5259 GCA_002411145.1 Firmicutes bacterium UBA5324
AACAAAACGTTAATCGCTTTAGCCGCATCAATCGGGCTGCCGCCGCCAACAGCCACGATGGCATCAACGCCTGCTTCCCGGCACTTCTGCGCAGCTTCTTCCACGAGCGTATCCGGCGGGTTGGCCACAACCCCGTC
>DHRA01000089.1:0-15332 GCA_002411145.1 Firmicutes bacterium UBA5324
GTGCCGATGGCAATATCGGAGTCAGCAGCGGCTGTCCCCCCCCCCAATTCAAGCCCTTCCGCCAAAGCCGGGACTGCAGCCGAGGAAATTAAGAGAAAAGCCAAAATGGTAACCGATATTTTGGCAAAAGCACCCTTTTTCATAAATATTTGCCTCCCATCTTATTTCTTTAATTAACCGCGGTTAAAATTTCACCGTTCCGCCAAACTCCACACACCGGCCGGGAGCCCGCAGGTAATATCCCTGGTAATACTTCTCATCAAACAAATTGGTGATTCTCATGTAATACTCCCGGTTTTCTTTCTCCTTGCTCACTCTAAGGTCCACCGTGCGGTGCGCCGGTACCGTCCAAACTGTAGCGTTTTTACTGTCGCCGGTGCCATTGCCGCTGCCGGTGGAAAATATGGAATAATAGGACCCGCTATAATTCAGCGACAAATAAGCCTTCATACCATCGTTGCCGGTATACATAAAGCCATAGGAGTATTTACGCTGCGGCACATCACACACCTGGCGCCAGGCCACGGGGTCATAGGCGTTGGTGTAAGAGTAACTCAGGAATCCCTTGACCCGTTTGCCGATGGGAAAGCTGCCTTCCACTTCATAGCCATGCATTGTTACTTCCGGTATATTGTAATAAAGCAATGTAGTATAATTACCTGCTGACTCCTGGCCCTTAATCATATTCTTGATATTTTTGTAGAAATAAGTAGCATCAAGTTTAAGCCCGAAGGGGAAAGTGTGCGCCAGCCCAATCTCCCGGTTAATCGCTTCTTCCGGCAACAAATAGTCACAGGTAACAGGCTGGTGCCAGGTTCCGTCAGGCCAGTGCCACCATTGCTGCGTAATGACATTCCCCAGTGAATCGTAAGTAGTTTTGCCGGTATTCGGATCATAGTCCAGCCACGAGGAAGTGCCATACGCGCCGTAAACCCCTCCAGGGCCCAGTCTTTCCGAGATATTCGGCCAGCGGTAGCTTTCGGCAAAGGCGCCATGCAGCGTTGTCCGGCCGGTCAGCGCATAGCTAAAGCTGGCTGCCGGCTTCGTGGCGCTTCCTTTAGCCGATGTACCTACGTTCGGGTCGATAGGGCTGAATACGTCACCCCAGGGATGGATATTTGCCCAGTCGCTTAGCTGTTCGTGCCTGAGTCCAAAATTGACCGCCAGTTTGCTGTTCACCTGGAGATTATCCTGCAGATAAAAGCTTTTGCCGCTATAATCGTAATTGGAATAAAACTTTCCGGTATAATAACTTCTTTTATTATTTTGTACATAGCTATATATTGCATCACTTGCCTCAGAATAGTTCCTGGTTTCATGGTTATAGCCCACGATAATGGTATTTGCATTGCTGGTTCTGATCTTATCTTGTATTTCCAGGCCCTCTACCTCTCCGTCCATGGACTGGTGCAGCCAATCCTGATCCATCCAACTCCCTAACCAGCCGAAGGCTTTGAGACGGGCATTTTCCTTGGTACGGTACAATCTCAGGCTCAGCTCGTTGTCCTCACTCAGCGTCTGGTTATACACCAGGCTAATATAGCTGTTCTTCCACGGTTCATACTCCCAGTTATAAGTGTTATTAAAAAACCCACCCTGTGTTGTGTTGTACAAACTATTGCTGAGAAGAATCGCACCTGTTTCCGGGTCGATCCGGTTGGGAAGTTCTTTATATGTTTCCGTATAAGAGCCCATGACGGTCAGGGAAGCTTTCGGGCTTAAGTCATATTTAAACTTGGCGTTAAAATATTTTTCATCGTTCTTGGCATGTAAGGTGTATCCATCGGTACGCTCTTTTTTGACATCCACCAAATAACTCAGGCGTCCTATCTGGCCGGTTTTAGAGGCAAACACGCTCTCATACCGGTGATCGCCGGTAACGACGCTCAGCACATTACCGGCTTTGCCGCCGGCTTTCTTGGTGGTAACATAGATCACGCCGCCGGGGGCGTTAATCCCGTAAATAATCGGTACCGCCCCTTTGATGACTTCGATTTTCTCAATCGTTTCCGCCGGGATGACGCTCAAATCCACCTTGCCGTCGCCCACCGGCGTGAGCGGCACGCCATCAACAAAAACCCGTGTATTTTGCGCGTCACTGCCGCGGAACATGGCCACCGCCTTGCCCTGGGCGTCATTACTGGTGACATACACCCCCGGCACATCCTTCAAGGCCTCGGCCGCGTTGCGCGCCCCCTGGGACTTGATCTGCTCCTCGTCAATTACGGTGACTTTTGTCCCCGTATTTTGCTTAAACTTATCGGCAGTTACCACTACCTCTTCCAGTTCCACGTCACCGCTGGCCTCTTCGATCCCCGTATTGCCGCCGGTCTGTTCCGCACCGGCCACCGACATTAACCCCGAATGCAGCAGCAGGCAGCTTGCGAGCACCGCCAGCTTTCTTTTGTTCATCGGTTTCTTCCCCCTTTTGATGGTAGGAGCTGAGGGGGAGGATACGCTCCCCCCGACGTCCCGAACAATCATTTATTTTGTCGTGTCCGTTGTCGCATTGCTACTGCTTTGTACAGTCTTCTTCTGTTTCGGCTGGTCCTGCTCGTCAGACTGCTCCCCGCTTACCTCAGCGGAATCGTCAGGCGCCACGGCCACGCCTTGGCTGCGGATGGTAACCCTTAGACTTGACGCCGCGGCAGGCACAACCGGTGCCTGTGCTCCGGCATCATCAACGTACGCCTCGGTAACCGCCGCCGTCAGCTGCTGCTGGCCCGTGGTCAGCGGCCGGATAACCGGGTCAAGCGCCGTATAGACAAAGCCACTGCCCGTGGCCGGGACCGCATCCCCGTAGGCGGTGCCCCACAGCACAAAATCGCCGGTCAGGCCGCCCCTGCCGTCATAGAGTAATTCCCTGGAGGGCGCCAGAAGCTGACCAAAATAAGTCTTGAAATAAGTCGTCCAAAATGACTGCTCACCAGTCTTAACAAGATATTTTATATATTTGTCCTGACAAGCAAAGAGCAAGTCATACTGGGTAAGCAACGGGTTGGGCGCATATACCAGCCAGCGCCCGCTGCCTGTAAGATTGAACAAGTCCGCGCCCACGTTGTTCAGGAAGCCGTTGTCGGCCACGATGGTAATATTGCCGCCGGCGGTCAATTTTGCCCCGGTATGGCTGTTATAACCGCCAATTGTGGCACTTGCGGCGAGATCGCCATTTGCCTTGGTTGCGAACAGCAAATTGCCGGCGGTGGTGATGGTAATATCACCGGTGGCGGTAAGCGGCGTATCGATGACATCTAATTCGGACGACCCGCCGACATAATTGATCATTAAATTGCCGTTTACCACCAGGTTTCCGTTAGCGTAGGAATAGAGACTGTCGGCCGTTGGCAATGTTGGCAGATGATTTAAAACTGAATCGAAATAGCCATAACGGGAACCGGTACCGTCGTAATTGTCGATCAGGGTATCTTTGATCAGATTGCCGTCTGCCAGGCCATATTGGCCGTATTGATATACTGCGTTAGCCTTGTAATTGCTATCGCCGGTTATATAAAGTACCACCCAGCTATAATTTGCTTGTTGGGTAGCAGCCATCCCCGCCGGCACAAGCGTATAGTAAAAGCCGCTAGCCGAAACGGTTTTGGTTGAAAAGGTTTGCGACCAAAAGCAAGATGCGTTTATTACAACTGTTTCACCGGTGCCGCCACCCTCCACTATACCGGAGATAAAACTCGGCGTTGGGTAGTTGTATACCTGCCCGTTCCACCATTTATAATCACTGTACTGTCCGGACAAATACGGAAAGGAGTAACCGCTGGCAATATTCCAGGTGTTGGTCAGGTCCCAACCCGCATATGTGCTTGACTGCATCATTTCGGCGATCGTTTTCCCGGTAACTCCGTCGTCGGAACCTGAGCCGACGGCGCTGCTCAGCCCGGATATGTCCGCATTCCAGAAGCTGTTGCTCATCGTGCCGCCCGTGCCGTTGACCCCGACCAACGCGCCGACTTTGCTGCCGGTGCCGCTGACGAATAGCGGCGTGATCGCAAAGGTATAGGCGATGCCGCCGTCGTTTTGGCCCACCAGGCCACCGGTGATGTTGTTGTCCCCACTGACCGTCACCGCGGCGAGGCCGCTATAGGAATTATCGATGCTGCCGCCCTGCTCGTTCCAGCCCACCAGGCCGCCCACGGTGTTGCCGCTGCCAAGGGCGGTTACCGGGCCCCAGTTGTAGCTGCTGGTGACTGTCCCGGCATTTTTACCCACCAGGCCGCCCACGAAACTGTCGCCGCCGCTGCTGGTCACCGTGCCGGCCGTGTAGACGGCGTCCGGTTTGCTAGCTCCATAGTCCGTTGCAACCGTTTTGACCTCGACATTATAGGAACCACTAATTGTACCGGTAGCGGTATTAACTCCCGCCACCCCGCCGACGGCGCTGCCCTTGCCGGCGATACTAACCGTGCCGGCATTGGTGCTGCCGGTGATGCTGCCGGAATTCTGCCCGGCCACGCCGCCCACCTGCTCATTGGTTCCGCTGCCGCTCACCGCGCCTGCAGCAACGGCAATCTCCTCCGTCACAGTACCATCATCATTCAACTTATATTTTCCCGCGGCGTTGTAGGAGCCGGTGATTGTGCCGGTGTTGCTGCCCGCCACGCCGCCGGCGATGCTGCCGTCGCCGCTGATGCTAACCATGCCTCCGTCACTGGCGTTATAGCTGCCGGTGATGCTGCCGATGTTGAGACCCGCTACACCGCCAACCTGCTCGGCGTTGCCGCTGCCGGTCACCGTGCCGGCGTTGTAGGAGTCGCTAATCGTGCCGGTATTGCTCCCTGCTACCCCGCCGGCGATACTGCCGTCGCCGCTGACGCTGACAGTGCCGCCGGTCGCGTTGTAGCTGTCGGCGATGCTGCCGGTGTTAACGCCTGCCACACCGCCAACCTGCTCGTTGCCGTCGCTGCCGGTCACCGTGCCGGCGTTATAGGAGTCGCTAATCGTGCCGGTATTGCTCCCTGCTACCCCGCCGGCTACACTACCGTCGCCGCTTACACTAATGACACCGGTGTTATAACCGTATTGAATGCTGCCGGCGTTTAGGCCGACCAGGCCGCCGGTCGTACCGCTCCCGGCGACCGTACCGCTGAACCAAACGTCCGTAATGCTGCCACCGTCATTCTCGCCGACCAGGGCGCCGGCATAACTGCCGCTCCCTGCGGTAATATTTGCATTATCCAGCACGATTCTGCTGATCTCCGCGTCTTTGATATAGCCGAACAGGCCGACCGCCGTCAGGGCCGTATTGTTGACTGTCAGTCCGCTGATGGTGCGTCCGTCACCCCACAATGTGCCGGTAAACGGCGCGTTACTGCTGCCCACCGGCGCAAAGCCGGTGGCGGTATTCCACATGCCGGACGCCTCATTCAATTCGCTGAGCTCGATATTGTTGTCCAAAGTGTAATGAGCGCTAAGATTGACGCCCATGAGCTGCAACTGGTGGGCGTTGCTAACGGTGGTAACATTCTCCGACCGCAGGAAGGGACGGGTCAAACCGTCAACCATGTACCAGGTGTCGGTAAAATTAAACCCTAAAGTAGCAAGGTAATCCTCGTCCCTCATCTGCGCTGTCGTTAACCCCGTGGCGCCGCTGTCACTGCCGCTGCCCACGCCGGTCGTTTGTCCGGAAGTATCCGTATCCCAGTAAGCATCACTGAACGTACTGCCGGCGCCGGCCGAGCCGACCAGCCCGCCGAGCGTACTGCCGGCGACGCCGCTGACCGCGCCGGTACTGTAGACACTGCTGAGTTCACCGTCATTTTCCCCCGCCAGGCCGCCGCCCGTGCCGCTGCTGCCGGTTACCGCAACCTCGCTGGTGGTATATGCGTCCTGCACCGTGCCCGTATTCCGGCCGACCAGGCCGCCCACTATGCCGCTGCCGCGCACAGCGCCGGTGCTGTAGGCATTGGTGATGCTGCCGGCATTGTCACCGGCCAGGCTACCCACATAAATACTGCCCGTTCCCCCGGTAATGTTGACGTCGTACAGGCCGATATCGCTGACGATACCGCTTTGTCCGATATAGCCAAACAGGCCGGCCGCGTCCGTCGTCAGACCGGTAATGCTCAGATTGCTGACCACATAGCCGTTTCCGTCCAAAGTGCCGGTAAAAGCGGATGTACTGTCCGTACCAATGGGGACAAAGCCGTTGCGGGCCATATTGTAGCCACTCATATCAATGTTGGCAGCCAGCGTGTACGTGGCACTCAGGTCCATAGACATCAACTGCAGCTGGTGCGCGTTGGTGATGGTGGTACTATATTCCCACTTAAGGAAAGGACGTGTATATCCGTCAATCATGTACCAGGTCGTACCAAAGTCGAAATTGCTGTAGCTACTTTCGCTATAAGGGTCTTTACCGGAAGCCGATAACCCGGTGAGTCCGGCAATGCTGCTGCCGTCGCCGCTGCCGGTCTGCCGGCCGGAACTGTCACTGTCCCAGTAGGAGGCAGTGATGCCGTCCGGATTGTCCGTACCGCCGATAAAGCCGCCAATATACGAGCCGCTGCCCGTAACCGCGCCGGCACTGTAGCTGCCACTGATCGTACCGCCATTATTATAGCCGACAAGCCCACCGATGCCGCCGTACTGATTTTCGCCGGTTACCGTAACGCTGCCGGTTACCGCACCGGAACTATAGCTATCAACAATCGTACCGCCGGAATTTATGCCGACCAGCCCTCCGGTTCCGCCGTACGGAAACCAGCCGTCTAGCGTAATGTTGCCGATTACCGCACCGGTACTGTAGCTGTTACTAATCATACCCCCGTTAGTGTTATAGCCGACCAGCCCGCCGGTTCCGCCGTACGAAAACCAGCTTACATTAATGTTGCCGGTTACCGAGCCGGTACTGTAGCTGTTACTAATCGTACCGCCGGAATTTACACCTGCCAGTCCCCCGGTAAAAGCAGTACCAGAGCTACTTGTCGTGCCTATGCTGTATGAATCAGTGATATTACCGTCGTTTTCCCCTACCAAACCACCGGCATACTGAGCATTGGTAGCCGTAACTAAAGCTGCACTGTAAGAATCGGTAATCGTACCGGAAGAATAACCCACCAGGCCACCGATGCCGGAACCGTTGCCGTTTACCGTACCCGTGACATAACAATTGGTGATGGCACCCGAAGAGTATCCCACCAAACCACCGGTCCAACCGGTACCTGTTATATTTACATTGGTCAGTCCCAGATTGCGGATTGCTCCAGACACATAGCCGAACAGTCCGGCATAACTACCATCCGTCTTATTAATATACAACCCGCTGATCGTATGCCCGTCACCGTCGAAAATACCTCGGAAATCACTGGTGTAATACTCGCCCAGCCATGTATATTCACTATGGTCGCCAATTGGCGTAAAACCGGCACCGCTGTTCCAATTGCGAGTAGCGCTTGCATCGATGTCTCTACCCAGGGCGTAGCTGTCGAATAGGTTGATGTTGATGGCCTGCAATTGGCTCACATTGTTCACCAGCATATAGGCCGTAACATCGCCGGTCTCATCGGACGTATATTTTCTCACATAGCCCGTATAGTCGGTGGGGTTAGTGTAGTCTTTCATTAAGATCCCCGTACCGTTTACTGTAGCGGTGGTTAGCCCGCTGGGGTTGTAGTAAATAGATACCGCCCCATCGGTGACTACCTTACCATTTGCTCCAAAATTGACCGTGCCGGTGTCGTTGCCCGTATTATCCGCGCGCAGCACCACGTTGCCACCGCCCGTGCTCGTAATGCCGGCGTTGACGTTTACATCCCGGTAAGCGGACAGCGTCAGGGTATTGTCGCTGGCCCAGGAAAGCGAACTGTCGACATTGATATCGCCGCTGTTGGCGGAGCCCGGGCTGGTGACCAGCGTGACATCCGTCCCGCCGTTCAACGTGTTGTCAATGCTCGTGGCCGCCGCCACGTCGATGGTGCTGAGGGTAGTGATAGTCAACGTCGTCTGATCCTGCCACTGTAAGCGCGGACCCGTGCTTGTCAACGTCCAGGTGTCGGTAAAATCCCAGTCATCCGGATAGTTGGCAGCTATCCGCGTTTTGACGGTGGTCAGCCCGGTAACGCCGGCGACCGCCGGGTCACTGCCCACGCCGTATTGCTGGCCGGACTTGTCCACATCCCATACCGCATCCGTAATTGTGCCGCCGGTGCGTTCGCCCACCAGACCCCCGACCAGGCCGTCGCCGGTTACCCCGCCGCTGCTGAAACTGGTGGTGATGGTGCCGCTGTTTACCCCCACGAAGCCGCCGGTTTTACTGGCGCTGCCGGAACCGGTGGCTGTGCCGACGGCGAAATAAGAGTTGGTGATATTGCCGGCATTGTCCCCGACCAGGCCGCCGACACGGTCTTTACCGCTGACATTCCCTACGCTGAAGGAAGTCGTCACCGTGCCGGTGCTGCTGTTTACACCAACCAGGCCGCCGGTAGGACTGGCGATGCCGTTGGTGGTTACCGCACCGGAACTAGTAGAACTTTCAATACGTCCGGCATTGTCCCCGACCAGGCCGCCGGCGGAACTATTGTCGCCGCCGACGCTGACCGTGCCGGTGTTATACGATTTATCAAGACTGCCGGAGACAGTGTTAAGGCCCACCACCCCGCCGGCTTTGTTATGGATGGCATCGGCGGAGGTGTTCACCCGGCCGTTATTGAAGCTGCCGATGATGCTGCCGTCGTTTTCGCCCGCCACGCCGCCGATTATATTGCTGTCGGCAGTGCTGCTGACCACCGCGGCCGCCGCACCGTAGGAACAAAGGATGCTGCCGGTATTGACACCCGCCAGGCCACCGACCCACTCATTTATGCCGCTGCCGGTAATCGTGCCGGCATTGTAGCTGCTGGCGATGCTGCCGGCATTGGCCCCCGCCACCCCACCGACTCGCTCGTTTATGCCGCTGCCGGTAACCGTCCCGAGATTGTAGCTGTTGGTGATGCTGCCGGTATTGGTATTGGTACCGGCCACCCCACCGACCTGCTCGTCGGGGCCGCTGCCGCTCACCGTGCCGGCGTTATAGCTGCTGCTAATTGTGCCGGTGTTGCTCCCCGCTACACCGCCGGCCATGCTGCCGTCGCTGCTAACGCTGACCACGCCGCCGGCCGCGTTGTAGCTGCCGGTGATGCTGCCGGTATTGGTACCGGCCACCCCGCCGACCTGCTCGTCGGGGCCGCTGCCGCTCACCGTGCCGGCGTTATAGCTGCCGCTAATTGTGCCGGTATTACTCCCCGCCACCCCGCCGGCGACGCTGCCGTCACCGCTTACGCTGACCGTACCGGTGCTGTAGCTGTCGTCAATGCTGCCGGTGTTCAGACCTACCAAACCGCCGGCCATGCCGCTTGATGTAACCGTGCCGCTAACATAGACGTCAGTAATGCTGCCGCCGTCGTTTTCGCCCGCCAGGCCGCCGGCATAGCTGCCGCTCCCGGCAGTGATGCTTGCATTACTCAGACTAATGTCGCTAATAATCGCGTCTTTTACATAACCGAATAACCCGACCGCCGTCAGGGCCGTGTTGTTGACCGTCAGTCCGCTTATCGTATGCCCTTTGCCATCCAAGGCCCCGGTAAACGGTGCACTGTTGCTGCCCACCGGTGCAAAACCGGTGGTGGTATTCCACATACCGGCTGCATCCTTCAGTTCACTGAGATCGACGTCGCTGCCCAGGATGTAAGAGGTGCTGAGGTTAGCGCCCATTAACTGCAGTTGGTGGGCGTTGCTGATGGTGGTCACGTTCTCCGACCGCAGGAAGGGACGGGTTGAGCCATCGACCATATACCAGGTATCGGTAAAGTCAAACCCCAAGGTGGTGAGGTAAGCTTTGTCCATCATCTGCGTGGTCGTTAACCCCATAGCGCCGGTACTGCTGCCGCTGCCGACACCGGCTGCTACTCCCGAGGTATTTGTATCCCAGTAGGCATTGGCGATACTGCTGCCACTGCCGGCATTGCCCACCAGCCCGCCAAGGGTGCTGCCGGCGGTACCGCTCACCTTACCGGTGCTGTAGACATTATTGATCTCACCGTCATTTTCCCCTACCAGGCCGCCGGCCGTGCCGCTGCTGCCGGTCACAGTCACCTGGCTGGTAGTATAGGCGGTCTGCACCGTGCCGTTATTCAGGCCGACCAGACCGCCCACCGTACCGCCGCCGCTCACCGTGCCGGTGCTGTAAACATTAGTGATGCTGCCGGCATTGTAACCGGCCAGGCTGCCGACGTAAGTATTATTGGCCCCGCCGGTGACATTGGCATTATACAGCCCAATGTTGCTGACGGAACCGCTTTGCCCGATGTAGCCGAACAGGCCGACCGCATCCGCTGTTGAGCCGTTAATGGTTAGATTGTTGACCGCATAGCCGTTGCCGTCCAAACTGCCGGAAAAGGCGAACGTACTGCTGGTACCAATGGCTACAAAACAACCGTTGCGGCCCATGTCAAATCCGGTCAGATCGATATTGCCGGCCAGGGTGTATGTGGCACTCAGGTCCATGGCCATCAACTGCAGTTGGTGCGCGTTCGTGATGGTGGTGCTGTATTCCGACCGCAGGAAGGGACGGGTATCACCGTCAATCATGTACCAGGTCGTACCAAAGTCGAAACCGCTGTAACTGTTCTCGCTATAAGGGTCTTTATCGGACGCAGATAGCTTAGTAAGGCCGGCGATGCTGCTGCCGTCGCCGCTGCCGCTCTGCTGTCCGGAACTGTCGCTGTCCCAGTAGGAAGTGGTGATGGCATTCGCATCATCCGTACGTCCAACGAAGCCGCCGGCATACGAACCGCTGCCGGTGCTGATTACCGCGCCGCTGCTGTAGCTGCCGCTAATTGGCGAATTGCTGGAATGATAGCCGACCAGCCCGCCGACGTAAGAACCACTGCCGGTGTTGGTTACCGCACCGCTGCTGTAGCTGTCGGTAATCTTACCGCCAAAATTTCCAACCAGTCCGCCGGCGTAGGAACTGCTGCCACTGTTAGTTACCGCGCCGCTACTATAGCTGCCGCTAATCGTTGCCCCGCCGTCACGCCCAACCAGCCCACCGGCACAGGAACTGCTGCCGCTGCTGATTACCGCACCGCTGCTGTAGCTGCCGCTAATCTTACCAGCTAACTCGTTACTACCATCGTAACCCCACCCGACCCAATCATTGCCGACCAGTCCGCCGATGTTCGAACCGCTGCCGCTTCCGGTTACCGCACCACTGCTGTAGCTGTCGATAATCGTACCGCCACTATTTTCACCAACCAAGCCGCCGATGTTGCTTGCTGTATACCCTTGGACCACGGCCGCACTGTAGGAATTGGTGATTGTACCCCCATTCTCTATAAAACCTGCCAAGCCCCCAACATTGGAACTAGCAGAACTAAGGCAGCCGGTGACCGTGCCGGTGACATAGGAATTGGTTATACTGCCGCCTGACAGCCCTCCTGCCAAGCCGGCAACACGCTGGCCCCCCTTCCCACTGTTTATATCTACGTTCTCCAGCCCCAGATTGCGGATCGTTCCGGAATCCACATAACCGATTAGACCAACATAAGTGTCAGTAGCATCATTAATATGCAGTCCGCTGATCGCATGGCCGTCGCCGTCCAGGATGCCCCTAAAAGAACCAATGGGCGTAAAGCCCGCACCGTTGTTCCAAGTACTGGTCGTACTGGCGTCAATATCCTTGCCCAGAGCATAGGTGCCGGACGTGTTGACGCTGATGGCCTGTAGTTCGTTCAGATTATTCACCAGCATATAGGCCGTAAGGTTACCGGTATCGCCGGACGTTTTTTTCACATAGTTCGTATAGTCGGTGGGTTTAGTGTAGTCTTTCACGGTGGTATCCGTACCGTTGATTTCGACGCTGGTTGTCCCGCTGGGGTTGTAATAGATAGATACCATGCCGTCGGTGACCACTTGGCCGTTTGTCCCAAAACTGACTGTACCGCTGCTGTTAGCATCACTGTCCGCCCGTAATACCACATTGCCGCTGCCGGTGCTTGTAATGGTGTTGTTGACATTGATGTCGTTGTCGGCTTTCAGGGTAAGGCTGTTGCCGCTTGTCCAACTTACGGCGTTGGCCACGGTGATGTCGCCGGTGTCCGGGCCGCTGGCGGAGGTCGTGATTGTGACATCGGTGCCGTTATTCAGGGAATAGGCGATATTCGCCGCCGCAGTGGCGTCGATCGTGTAATCGGCCGGGTCAAGCAGCCAGGAGCCGCTGCGGCCGTGACTTGCGCCGGCGTTTACGTTGCCGGTCATGATCAGGGTCTGTTTGCCGGAGGTCTCGACGGTGCCGCCGTCGCCGCCCACACTGCCGCCCCGGGCGCTGACCGTGCCGCCGTAATTGGTGGTGCCGTCGGCCCAGACGACCACCTGGCCGCCCTTGCCTTGCGTAATGGCATCGGCATTAATGGTGGCGCCGGGGGCCACTGTCGTCGTGGTCGCATGCTGCTCCGTTCCCTGGCCCTGGTAATTGCCACCGACCAGCACTGTGCCGCCGCCGCTGTCGCCGCCGGCGTCAATCTGCGTGCCGTCGGCGAGGGTGACGGTTTGGCCCAGTACCTTTACCGTGCCGCCGGTCTCACCCGTGCCCTTGCCGGAAGCGTCAAGGGTGCCGCTGTTGACCACCGTGCCGTTTGTCCCGGCGTCCAGGAGGATCACACCGTCAACTTCTTGGGCGCTTCTCGCCAGAATGACGCCGCTGTTGTTGACCGCCGTACGTATCAGGTCGCCGGCCGCAGAAGCGGTCATAATGACCTGACCGCCGTCGGCCTGCATGAGATTATGGTTGGCCGCACTGGCGTCCACCGCCGCTCTGTCCACCGCCGCTCTGTCCACCGCCAGACTCAGCAGACCGTCGCCAGCCATGTCCAGGGTCACGGCGCTGCCCGCTCCCAGGGCCACCGTACCCTGCTGGGCGACAATGATACCTTCGTTGCTCACTTGCGGACCCAGCAGCGCTATGTAACCGCCGTTCGCGGCGGTGAGCGTTCCCTGGTTTATGACCGCTCCATTGGTGCTTGCGCCGTTGAATTTATAGTTTCCGGCCAGGAAATCGCTGTCCGTGATGTTTAGACTTGTCGCCACCAGACTGCCGCCGTTAAACTCGGCGCCCCGGGCGAAAAGGGTACCCTGCGGGTTATACAGAAACAACTGGCCGTTGGCGTTTACATGACCGTAAATTACCGAGGGATCATGGCCGGCCACCCGCCACAACAGCGTAGCACTGCTGGATGGTTGATAAATATTCAGCGTTTCATCGGCATTAATCACAAAGGTGCGGGAACTGACAATGCCGGTAGCTGAGGTTTCATGGACCGTCATGGTATTGCCTGATTGACTGACCGTGACATTACCGGCCTGGGTTATGACATCGGTCGGCAAAGCATAAGCAATACCCAGCGAATTTAGCAGGAAACCTGCTGCCGTCAGCGGTGGCAACAGGCGTTTGGCCAGCGTTTTCCAGGGGGTAAATTCCTGAAAAGGCTTCAGTAAGCTGTCGAGACGCAAGTTCGCTTTATTGCGCGCCCAGTTGCGCCGCCATTTCCTTCGCATATTTCATACCTCCTTGTGTGAATTTTAGAAGTACTCTGTCACTTTCATCCACCAACGGCCGCCTTTATCGGTATCGGAGTTACCCGCGTCGGAACCAATTTTCCAGGCGTAGTCCAGACGGGCCGTGTAATCTTTCCGGCTGTTGAGGATCAGACCCACGCCCGCGCCGCTCAGCGTACGGCTGTTGTCGTCGGCGTCCGACAAGGGATTTTTGTTGATGGTCACTCTGCCGGTGTCAACATAGGCCGCCAACTGCACTTTGGGGGTCGGCAAATCCCAGCGTAATTCGCCGGTGAGGATATATCCCTGATCGCCCGACGCCTCTCCCTGGGGATAGGCCCTGACACCATTGGCGCCGCCGAGGTAGATTTTTTCGGAAGAATCAAGGTTTTTACTGGCCAACTGTCCGGTGAGACCGACATATAAGTTCAGCCGGTTACGCAGGTACTGCAGGCGGTTGAAGCCCAGATTGAGTTTCGTATAGGAGCCGGCGGTCTTCAATCCTTCGCTGTCATTTCCTTCCACGGAATCACCAAAAGCATCCTGTCCCCCATCGATAGCCAAGCGCCCACAAGAGACGCTCAACGAGTAGCTGTTGATGCCACCGCCGTGATATTTGTCCTGGCTGTCGCCCAGCAGGCTTAAAGTCCAGGTATTGGTATTTTTGTCGGTAAAACTCTCGTACTGATTAATGTGGTCGTTGATTTTCCGACGGTTGTATTCAAGCAATGCATAGAGATTGCGCGTACGCGAGCGGATCAGGGGATAGGCAGCATAAATGCCCTCCGTTTTAAATGAGCCACCGGCATCCAGCCTCTCGAAATCCCCTTCCAGGCTGTAATGCAATTGGGAAAAGCTTACGCCCAGGGTAGCGCCATGATTTCCGATCAGCCGTGAGTAGCCCAGGTTGTAATCGTTCAGGCCGCCGGAATTATAGCCGCCGATATACGCCATATCACCCTGGCCGGTGGGATTGTTGAGATTCAGGCGCAGGCTGCCGCGGTCCGGGCCGGTATACCGGTTGCCGTAGTGATCCCAGGAAAACTGGGAGGTTAATTCACGGTCGTTTTTGATTTCCACCAACAGTTTGGATGTGCCGGGTGTTTTCCCCGGCCCCAGGGTGGCATGGATACTGATCCCGCCGATATCGCTAACCAGCAGCAACGTCCGTTCCAGCATGTCTTTTCTGACATAATCCCCGGGCTTGATTTGGCTGAGCAGGCGGTTGGCCACCTTAGCGGACAGCCGGGAGTGATTGCGGAGTTCAATACCGTCGTACCGACCCGGGGCGACGGCAATCTCCACCACTCCTTTCTTCACGTTCTGCGGCGGGACATAGGCGTTGGCCACCATATAGCCCCGGTCGTTAAAATATTGCGCGATGCGCCGGGCCACGGTCTGAAGCTCGTCGACGGTGAGTTGCTGACCAATGACATCGCCTACGACTGCCTGCAGCTTGTCCTCACTGTACAGGGTTTGCCCGGTGATATGTATAGCACTTACTTTAATCTTGACGCCTTCTTTCTTGGCCCGGATCTGCGGTTGATTCTGTTGCTCCGGGCTGACTTCAATATTAACTTTGGCCTTGGGGGGCACCACCGTCTTCCGTTCCTTTACACTGTCGGCTACCTGGCCGGCATCCGGAGGAAGCTCAACGGCCCGGACCGGCGGGGCCGCAGCCAGGAGCAACGTCAGCGCGGGCACCAGGCAGCACACGCCGCTGCGCAGTAGCGATCTGTTTCGTAGCATAATCTCATCCTTTCCTCATCAGTGAACTTGTCTGGCTACGC
>DHRA01000089.1:15456-18814 GCA_002411145.1 Firmicutes bacterium UBA5324
CCTGAAGAGAATAACAAGGTAACACCCACTTATAGAAGTGGGTGTCTTCAAAATTGGATAAAAGGCGTGTTATTGTTCAATCAATACACGCAAGTCTGTGTTTTATCTTATTTTGCGTTTAGGAGTGCAGAATCTACAATTTATTTCATTCACCAGATCATATCCCGGAATATTGGGAATAATTTAACTTTTCCTTACAAGTTAATCCATAACTCACGTTGCGCAGTTAAGAAACCACCTTTAATCCATACATTTCCCGGTTTGACAACTAAATTAGCTTAAATTAGTTTTGTTTAGATTTATTTTGCTAAGATCATTTTTTAGTTCAGTTTTGTTTTGTTATAATCGTTTGGTTTATTATATAACCACATTATAATGGATATTTTTTAGCCAGTAAAGATATTTTTTAGCCATTTTGGATATTTTCTGACCAGTAAGGATAAAATATAACTAAATATAACTAAATGTAACTGATAAAAAGGAGAATATTCGCGTGTCCACTTTCAAGGAAAGAATTAACCTTTTATGGGAAGAAGCCAAAGACCGGGATCACACTATCTCCCAGGAAGCTTTTGCGAAAAGCGTCGGCGCCACCCGCAGTCAGCTCCGGGGCTGGTTGTCCGGGGCGGGCGAACCTGATACGGAAATGCTGAAAGTTATCGCCAAGGTTAACCATGTCTCTATCGACTGGCTTACCGGTATGACCGATACACGCCGGTATGAGCTGAAAAAAGGCTCACCGACGTATAATGCCGTACTGGAGGAAATAAAAAAAGACGCCGGCGTATCTTCCGCCAGCGAGATAAATTTATATGACAAAAATAAAATTTCCACGGAAACACTACAGAAATTATTTGAGATCACCGAACAGCTAAAAAAAGAAATCGCCGAGGATTAGTCCCGGCGATTTTTTTCTATTTGAAACACATAGGTACGGTTCACCAATATAAGGTCAGGCCCGGCTTTAATCCAGTTCATTTCTCCTAAGTCACAAACCACCAGACGTGGTGGGTCGGCTTCTTCCTCATAATCGCCCTTATTATCTGTATTATTCATGCGGGCTGACCCCCTTGGCATAGTGCGATAAGAACCATCATAAACCAACATAAACTAATATAAACAAACTATCTACATTATAGAATCAATGTAAATAGTTGTCAATATATTCAGGATAATAAAAAGCGCACCCTATCTTAAGGTTTTTTCCAAGGCAATCCTGGTTTTTGCTAAAAATTCATTTTTAATTATGAAATTCCACACGGGCTCAAATTTCTTCCATCCACCCGCGTAACTCAGATGCTTTAATTTCATTTTTAACGTCTCATGTTCCGTGGAAGATTTTATGATATTTCCCCATTTATAAAAAGTGTCATAAGCCCTTTTATATCCTTCTTCCATCTGCTTTTGCGAAATAACCGGGTGCTGAAAAACAAGATGTCTGGTGTCATATAAACTCCAATTCTTGGTTAATATCCTCTTTTCATGCTCCATCTTTGCGAAAAGGGCCGTCCCCGGGTACGGTGTTAAGATGTGGTTGGTGGCGGTAGTTATCCCCCTGCTTATGGCCCATTCGGTAGTCCGGTCGAAAACATCCAAGGTATCCTCATCCAGCCCGAAGATAAAGCTGCCGTTAATCATAATGCCTAATTGGTCGAGTTTTTTTATGGCTTCGTTGTAATTCTGCCCTAAATTAGACCACTTGTTCACGGCAAGCAAATTGCCTGCATTGATACTTTCAAATCCTATAAATGCACTCCGGAAGCCGGCTTCATAAGCCAATTCTATGGTATCATCCGCAAGCACGGCTCCCACAGTTACAGCCCCTTGAAAAACCTTATTCATCCCCCTCATCTGCCTGAATATTTCTCTTGCGAGCTTTTTATCGGCAAATATATTGTCGTCCAGAAAATAGAGATGTTTCCCCGGCATACTATCTATCTCTTTCAAGATTCTGTCAATCTTATATGTATAATAAGATTTCCCCTCTCTGTAGAAAGAACTTACGTAACAAAAAGAGCATTTATGAGGACATCCTCGGGAAAAAACCATCGAATTTGGCACCAGATACCTTTCACTTTTAAACAAGTCCCTGCGCGGCAGAGGTAATTCGTCCAAGGATACATCCCCTTGCTCATATACTGCCAAGGCCTGCTTTTTTCTGAAATCCGCTAAAAATTCAGGGAAATTCTTCTCTCCCAGACCGTATAATACGATATCTGCGTGCTTTCTAACTTCCGCGGGCATCGATGTCGCGTGCAATCCGCCAAGGACAACCTTTATCCCGCGGGCTCGATAGTTATCCGCAATTGCATAAGCCCTATACGCATTTGTTATATAACTCTGGATAACCACCAAATCCGGTTTGTCTTCTAAATCCAGCTCTTCAACATGCTCATCGACAATCCGTACTTCATCCGATTCACCACAGAATGAAGCAAGCGTAGCTAAGCCCAGGGGTGGAAACAGGGAATATTTCAAGGGCCGCCAATAAGGACTCTTTGCTTCTTCCAGGGCCGGGAGAATAAATTTCACTTTCATGATGATAATACTCCTCTACACAAACATTGGTGTTTTAAATAAATCAAATCAAGCCACAAGCCGTTGTTATTCATCATCCGCAGCGTATTCCAAAATGTCACCGGGTTGACAATGCAGTGCTTTGCAAATTGCCTCCAGGGTGGAAAATCTGATCGCCTTAGCCTTATTGTTCTTGAGAATAGAAAGGTTGGCCAATGTGAGATCCACTTTGCCGGCGAGCTCGGAAAGCCCAATTTTTCGTTTTGCCATCATAACATCCAGATTTACGATTATTGCCATTTTCCTATCCTCCGCTATATTGTCAAATCGTTTTCTTCCTTGACTTCGACCGCCTGTCTGAATACTTCGGAGAATACCAGCCCGGCCAACCCGAACAAAAGAAAAGCGATCGAGATAATAATCGTCAAAAAGCTGATGTAAAAAATTATTTTTATCATATAAGCCACCGAGATAAAAAGCGCCATGGTGGCTATTCTTCTAAGGCTGGTAATATTTTGCCTGCTAAAGGGTGCGTGGTCGTTTATGCTGCAAAACATTCGCCGCAATTCATAGACCATGACTAAGCCAAATACGCCGGTCGAAAATAAAAAAACTAACAAAAACCAGTAATTCTCCCCCGCGCCCCACGTCAGATTTCCCAAGCACCACTTCAGGCTGACCGGCAAGCTCGGCAGAACAACGAGCCCACCGATAAGCATAATATCCAGCATGTGTTTTACGGCCCCGGAAACCCCTTTCTTGCCAACAATCTCCACTTGCCATTCCTCCCCTGTCCTTTTGTAAGGTATTATACACCACCCCATCAAGGATATCAATATAT
>DHRA01000089.1:18940-25414 GCA_002411145.1 Firmicutes bacterium UBA5324
ATATATTGATATCCTTGATGGGGCAATAGTCCCCCTAACAGCAACAGAGGGCCGTGCTGAAACACAAAAGGTTCAGCACGGCCCTCTGTTGCTGCCGGAAAAAGAAACGATCAAAAACACCATCCTCGCGACATGTCTCAATGTAAATAAAAGGTATTTTTGTGACTTAATGGAAGTATTTTAATTATTGTCACTATTCTAAGGAGGAGGATATTCTATGCTTAGCTCCTTTTTATTTTTCCGAAGGCGACTTTTTCCCAGGCTTAATGAAGAAATCATGCCTTGGCATAGGACGGGAATGATTGGCGTATTGCAACTCACTGGTCCTATTGCTTACACGTTGGCCATCCATCCATTGTTATCCAAGTATCCGCATCGTTATGAACGGGTTCACACCGCGTATGGTCTTGTGTATTCAGCACTTCAAACATCTCATAAAACGCTCTTTAAGGATCATTACAGCCGTCGAACAGATTCGGTAGTCCAGTTAAACGGCATAAAAAAATTTCTGTTCTATATTCTTTAAACTACTCCTTCGCTCTTCTCAGTTCTTTTTCCGCTTTAACTACCGCCTGTTCATAGCTGGCAATTTTATAATCCAGCCGTTCCAGTGTTTTCTTCATATCCTCCATCCTTGTCCTGAGCTGCCTGCGTTGCTCAATCAAGAGTTCTTTTCTTACTGCAATTGTTTCATCGCCCTGTTGAAACAGCCCGACATACTCAATCAATACCTCAATGGGCAAACCTGCGCTGCGCATACATTTGATAAATTCGACCCATTTACAGTCTTCCGCCGTATAAACCCGGATGCCGCTTTTATTACGGTTTACACGGGGAATCAGGCCAATACGTTCATAATAGCGGAGTGTATCCTGGGAAACAGCAAATTTTTCGCTTACTTCGGCAATCGTCATATGGGTTCACCTCCGTTAACCGGTATGATGGTACTTGGAATTAAGTGCAAGTTGCGTCTTTTCTATAAAAACGTCTGATAATCCTCATAATTCTTGCGCAGCAGCTCCGGAGTATTTAGTCCGTAGGGACATTTGCTTATGCATTTATTACAGTGCAGGCAATTTTCAATTTCCTTCATGTTATCCTGCCATTCTTGCGAAAGGAAGGTTTCCTGCGGAGCGCGCCGGAGCAGCAGGCTCATCCGGGCACAGTTGTTGATTTCAATGCCCGCCGGGCAAGGCATACAATACCCACAGCCCCGGCAGAAATCTCCGGAAATTTCTTTTCTGTCAAGTTCAATCCGGGCTTTCATCTTCCCGGTCAGCACCGGGGGGTGCTCATGATAGGACAGGAATTCATCCAGCTCGCTTTCCCGCTGGATGCCCCAGATCGGCGCAACATTATCGAACTGGGCCAGGTAGGCGTAGGCCAGGGCGGAATCGGTAATCAGGCCGCCGGATAAGGCTTTCATCGCAATAAACCCCATATTTTTTTCCCGGCAGGATTTTACGATTGCCAGGTCTGCGTCAGTGGAAAGATAGCAAAAAGGAAACTGCAACGTATCATACAGCTCCGATGCTATGGCTTCCCGCGCCACCGATAACCTATGATTTGTCAGGCCGATAAACCGGATTTTCCCCTGCTTCTTCGCCTCCAGCATGGCGTCGTAAAGTCCGGACTCATCCCCCGGCTGCGGGCAGAAAGCCGGATTGTGAAATTGGTATATATCGATGTAATCCGTCTGCAGGTTGGCAAGGCTCTGCTGTAAATCCTGCCAGAAGCCGTCTGCCGTCTGTGCGCCCGTTTTCGTGCTGATAATGATCTTGTCTCGCGTATAGGCAAAGGCGGCGCCGAGTTTTTCCTCGCTGTCCGAATACCATCTGGCCGAGTCAAAATAATTAATCCCGTTATAAAACGCTTTCTGCAATAAATACACAGCCTCTTTTTTGACAATACGCTGTACCGGCAGTGCGCCAAAGCCGTTTTTGCTCACCACCAGCCCCGTTTTCCCCAATGTTACGGTCTGCAACCTTACCCCTCCTTGTTTTTTCAGCTGTTTCCCTTCTCCTGTCTGCGGGAAAGGAATTTACGCTTCAAAAATATCAGCCACATCCTTTAAACATTTTGTAATCTCAATATGCTGCGGACAATGTCTTTCACACTGTTTGCAGCCGATACACGCCGATGCCTTGCCATGTATTTTGGCGTAATTATCATAATATAACCTTTGAAGGGAAAAAGCGGTGGGCGCGGATTTCTTTTCCGTATTGTATAAGGCGAAATACTTCGGAATAGCGATTTTTTCCGGGCAGCTCTCCACACAGTACTGGCAGGCTGTACAGGGAATCGCAATTTCTTTGTTAATAATCTTGACCGCCTTTTTTACTATTGCGTATTCTTCCGCCCCAAAGGGCTTAAAATCCTGCATATAGCCCGTATTATCCAGCAGCTGCTCCATATCGGACATACCGCTTAAAACCATCATCACTCCCTCAAGGCTTGCCGCATAACGGATCGCCCACGACGGTACGGACATCTCCGGGTGATAGTCCTTAAACAATTGCGCCGCTTCTTCCGGCACTTCCGCCAGCATGCCCCCCTTGACAGGTTCCATGACAATAATCGGTTTATGATGTTTTCTGGCCGTTTCATAACATTTCCTTGACTGGATGCTTTCATCGTCCCAATCCAGATAATTAATCTGCAACTGGACAAAATCCACTTCCGGATGCGCTGTCAGGATTTCCGCCAGTAAATCCGCATTGTCATGGAAGGAGAAGCCCATCCGTCTGATTCTTCCTTCCCGTTTCTTTTGCTCGACAAAGGCAAAACTGTCTAATCTTTGGGCTGTCGCATAATTGGTTACCCCCAGATTATGCAGCAGATAGTAATCAAAGTAATCCACCCCGCATTTTTCCAACTGTTCATGAAAAATTCTTTCCTGATCTTCTTTAGTTTTCAAAAACATCGTCGGCAATTTCGTCGCCAACGTAAAACTGTCTCTTTTATGACGTTTTACCAGCGCCTCTCTCAGCGCGAGCTCACTCTTGTTCATATGATACATATAAGCCGTGTCAAAATAGGTAAAACCCCTTGCCAGAAAAGTATCCACCATTTCATTTACCGTCTCCGCGTCGATACTCGCGGGATCATTATTTTTTACCGGTAAGCGCATAAATCCGAAGCCCAATTTCTTCATTTCCATCGCTATCTTCCCCTTTCACTTTCACTTAAACCGCTTCCCCGCTTCATCCGCCCGCTTCAGGGCTTTACTTCCTTTGAGGTCCCACGTATCCGGACAGCTGGAAATTGTCTAAGTTTCCTCCGAATCCTCAGATTTTCCCTACTGAAAACAGTTTAGCACTTGGAGTTTACTCTAAGTCAAGGGTTTTTTTGCGGTTAGCCGCTTAAAGCTAACGCCTTACACGTCTAAGTACATACAAAAGTCCGCACCGGCCAAACTTTTTTCAGAAGCAATAAGCCCCCGGCAATGTATGAGCCGGAGGCCGCGCGATCTGATTGTTCGTTGACCATAACCGATTAGCAAAACCCTTACCCCCGCGTGAAGATCCCGTATCGTTCTTATTAGCTCCCCCGCTGTCCGTCACAGTCCAACGCCCTGAGATGCTCCCGGCGTATTACATTCTTAATAAATAAATGTTGAAATTAAATCTGTGCCATTTATCAATAATATAACCGGAATAGCCATTTTGTGATTTTATCCACTGCTGCATAACGGAAATGATTTTAAAAAACCGATTGCCCCGTTGCGTGTTATGTCTGAGCCGGCAGTTCTGTACGCGGATATTAATAAACTGTTCTTCGTACCTGATACTTATGGCCAGCCATGTATCTTCCTGTATATAATGTGCTATCTGCATAATTACAAACAGCAATGTTTTCTCCATGGTATGTATTGCGGCAACGTCCATGGTCTCCATATCCGCATAGCTATATTTGAGTATCAAGCATATATGCCTGTTAAGATACTGTCTTACGCTGCCTAATATATTATCCAGGATGGTAATTACGCCCCTGTGTCTTTTCCTTTTTATCAGGCGTTCACCTGGTTTTCTCACTCTTTTAAACGGCGAACCCGCCCCGAAGGATAATGCCGGCCGGGAATTCACCGGCCGTGTAACACCGGGACTAAATACTGTTCCTCTTACAATCTTCCGCATATCCCTTACCTCATACGCTATAGTATGTATCGTAGTACACACTATAGCACTTTTTATTTACTGTTGTCAACGGTTTTGGAGTGATCTTTCCACGTGTACCGGAAAAAGCCGTTATAATAAAGTGAGATTAAAATTCAGGTGGGGTTTTAACTCCACCTGAATTTTGAATTCATCCGTGAACTTACCGCCCCTTAGCTCCCGTTTGCAGAAGCGAAAGTATTAGTGTTTGTCACTTACTTACGAACAAATCCAGCTCAGACAAGCAGAGGTGATTTCTTTGACTACCCCCTCTACTTATAATCGACCCCTTTTTGCAGAGTTGTTAAAGCAAGCGATTGGCGGTCGGTCTATCAATCAGTTTGCACTACATTGCGGGGTGAGTGCCGCCTATATTTCACGTCTGCTAAGACAAAAAACGAAAACCCCGCCCAATCCGCCCATTATTTTAAAAATGGCCAATAAAGCCCACAACCAAATTAGCTATCTGCATTTAATGACTGCCGCCGGCTATCTGCAATCCGAGCCGGTAAACTGGCCACCCCTCAAAGAACATAACCCGCCCTATGCTCCGGATTTAGCGGAAATGCTACGACAATCCGTCATTAAATACAAAGGTCATCCTGTGGATGAAGATACAAAATTCATCATCAAAGCCATCCTGGAGAAAATAACTAAACCCAATATCAGAGAATAGATAATGCTTATATGACACTCCGGTTCCTCTGAGGAATTAGATGCTTCCCCGCTCATACCGTTGCGTAGCAATAACTGTCCCCGGGAGTGAAAAAATGCCAGAACCCTTGATTTACTGAGGGTTTTGGCATTTTTTGCTGTTACTTTCGGGACGTTCCCTTTACAAATGTCTTTTTAGAACCAGAGTTGGATGCTGCCGATGAGAGATTTGTCCAGTTCCGCACCGGTGGACTCTGTTTTAAGGTCCTGATACTCCAGAGATAAAACCGTATTTTTCGCTACCACATTTTGATAAGCGAGCAACCAGCCTTTAACGTCGTTCGAGTCTAAATTACTATGGGCTGCCGATCCGGAGTAGATGCTGCCTCCCCCGCCCAGAGCCAAGGAATTCTTTTCAATTTTACGGTAACCCAGGATAAAACCGTCGGTATGCTCCTTGGCCTTATCAACCACGTTACCACCGGCAAAAGTCGACAAGATTTTATTCGTTTTTACACCCTTGGTCAATTGCACGGCGTAAGCCTTGCCGTCATCAAGGCCGGCCTTATCGTTACTGGTATCAACGAACTCACCAACCAGGGAGAAACCATTGCCAAACTGCATGGCGGCGCCGATGTCAAAGGACTTGGAATCATTCCCGTCCGCTTTAGTGTAACCGATCTCCAGGTCTGCGTTTTTCCCCAGGTTTGTCCCGGCATAGATACCGTTGAATTGTATGTCGTCGTTTTTTTCCGAGAAGACGAAGCCGGTGAAGGTTAGATTGCCCGCTTCGTGCACCAGCGCCACGCCGTCATTGTCGCCGCTTTTGCCCACGTTCATGTTTTTACCGGCATAGGCTCCTTGTTTACCGAGCATAATTTTGTCGACACCGATGAAGTCTTTAACGGTAATGAAGTTGCGGTTGAATTTTAAATCTCTATCAGCAACATCATCCCCGCCATCAAGTGTACCCTTAGCTTCCAGACGGGCCGTATAGCTGATTTTGTCGTTGATGTCTGCATTTAAGATCAGGCGTTGGCGCCACTTGAAGGCATCATCGCCATGCAGGTCATAGGCATCGGCGTCATGATTTTCGTAGTGGAAACGGGTCTCACCGGTAACTTTGATCTTAGGCTGGTTTTTTTCCAGCTTAGCCACGCGAATACCCAGGTTTTTCAGTTCATCGCCGAATTCTTGGGCCAGTTTATCCATGGTGGCTTTGTTTTTGGTATTGGCGGTGTCATAGTTGTTATAGGCTCTGGCGACAATTTGCGCCATTTCATAACGGGTGATCAGTTTGTCGCCTTTGAAGGTGCCGTCGCCATAACCGTCGATCACACCGGCGGCCGCCAATTCATTAACGGCATTATAGGCCCAGTGGTTTTTCGGTACATCCGCGAAAGCATTGGGCGCCGCAAAAGCAGGCGCAGCTAAAGCCAGAGTCATGCTGGCCAAAATGGCCGCAGCTAATTTCTTTTTCATGTTATAATTCCCCCTAAATTTTCGTTTGATTTTCAGTGATCCCTGGTGAAAGCCGGGGGTTATGGCCGAGTGTCCTTGTTTCCTCAAACCGACGCCCAACCTCACCATTTTAGGCGAACCGCTTCCCGCTTTACGGCTTTTAAAGTGCACCTCCTTTTCGCTTACCATAAATGGAGACTTGATT
>DHRA01000089.1:25637-45668 GCA_002411145.1 Firmicutes bacterium UBA5324
GGTTAGTCATCGGATAAACCGGCAGCCTCGCTATGTCCTTTTCCTTCTCCTCATCTTTCGGTATTTCCTTTACATAAAATGTTAATTATTGTTTACATCCCGGTCGTAAATTTTACGATTCCGCCCCTTAGTAATGTCGCGCATGCCCTTTCGCGAAGCCATAGCTGCTTTTTGGCAATTGTTAGCATTTTACGGTGAATTAACAAATCATGTTAATCCCCCCAAAAATTTTTCCACCGCCGGTCCATGAGTCAGGACGGTTCTGACTCACTTTGCATTTCTTCGGGTTTTATCAATAAAAAAAGAGTCAAGGAACGTTCCCTGACTCACCGACTCGTACGGATTCAGTTTATTTTTTTGCTGCACTGGTAAGCTGCGGCAAGGGCACCGGGCACGCCGCCGATCTGCATCGCCCAGCAGGAGCCGATGTAGAGATTTTTCACCGGTGTTTCTATATTGACGCTCATGATTTTTTCATAAAACTTCTTCTTAGGATTCCAGCTCCATGCGGAACTCGCGCCATCGGTATTATGGGTGAAACGTTCATAAGTCAGCGGCGTTGCAGCGTCCTTATAATCGATGCATTCCTTCAAACCGGGAATCAGCCTGGATGCGTCCTCGATCATTGCATCCATTGCTGTTTCCTTCAACTGTCTATATACCTCCTTGTCTCCGCCACCCCAGTTGTTCATCCAATGGTAAGGCACCATGGTCTGAAGCATTAATGAGGATTTCCCCTCAGGAGCATGTTTGGGATTTATCATGGATGGCGAATAAAGAGAAACGGCAGTCTTGTGGAAAAAATCTCCGTCTGCGGCATTGTAAATGTCGTAACCGGGTTTAGCATCCAGCGGAAATACATGCGGCACCTTCATATATTTGCCCAGTTCTTCATTGGACATATTCAACCCCAGATATACTGTGCAGAAACCCTCCGAAACGGCGGCCCTGCCGATATTATCCTGAAGTGTCTGCGGAATAAGGTGCTTGTCGTCTAAAAGCTGCAAAAGGGTTTTTTTATAATCCCCGGCCGCAATAACATAATCCGCGTCGTACATGGTATTGCGGCATGAGATGCCAACTGCAGTCCCGTTTTTTGTGATGATCTGGTCGACGTAGGCATTCCGCTTTAAATCGCCGCCCAGTTTCCCGAAGTTTTCCGCGAGAATGTCGGCCCATGATTGCATACCGCCTTTTACAGTCCAGTAGTCGGCGAGCACCCCTGCAATAGCGGTCCCGACGAATATGGCCGGCATATCCGGATAGCCGAATCCGCTGAACAGCTTGAACAGTTTTGAGTCTTTTGCGAAATATTTTGCGGCGAACTCCGATGATGTCATGTCGCTATACTGCTTTGACAGTTTCATCATCTTTGGCGCTCTCAGCATGTAGGGAAGCATTGCTTTTAACATGTCAAGCCCGTTGTAAAGAAATGGCATAGGTTCATCCATGTTCCCCATCAGACCGGCAATTTTGTCCAGCTCTGAAAAAAACGCGTCCAGCTTTTCTTTATCCGCTGGAAAACCAGCGTAAATTATTTTTTTATAGTCATCATAATTCTCAGGTATTCCGTCGCATTCCTCTAGAATGAAGCGTATTCTCAGTTTTGTGAAATCTATCTTTTCAAACACGCTGATGTCCTTCATTGCTTTGAATACCGATGCGGAAGCTTCAAAGGAAAGTGTGCCGCTCTCAAAATAGTAACCCTTTCTGTAAAAGCCGGCGGTATAACCGCCAGGCATGCTGTGGGCTTCAAAGATGGTTACTTTATGTCCCTTCTGCGCAAGAAGGTTGCCGGCCATAAGGCCGCCGATTCCCGAGCCGATGATGATTATATTTTTCATTTTCCCATCCCCCTTCACTTACTTCCCACCCGCAAAACAGCATTATTGTATGTCTCTGGTAACAGGAAGCCACCTATCTCCCCTTAACTTTGGCGTTCATGTATCCAAACATCGTTTATTGTACCTCCGAAAACGCTGTGACATCCATCCCAATAACGTTAATGCAGCATTGCCAGCAGGCCTGGTCTATGAAGACTTGGAGTCATGTTCTATATTCAAATAATTCCCCTCAAAACCTTCCTACACAGTGTTAAAATTTGGTATAAACTACTTCAATTGTTAACCTAAAGTACGTTGGGGGACCGTTCTCCGACTCAATCCATACCCCGAACGGATAAAAAAATTAATGAGTCAAGGAACCTTCCCCTGACTCACTAACCCATGCTCTTTTTAGAAATTCCACCTGGAGCCGATAACTGCGCCCCATGACTTGCTGACAGTGCTGCCCCAAGCCTTTTCCAGATTGATATAGATCTGGTTCCTGCCGTTATTCTGTTCGAAGCCCACTCCGGCTACCCACTGGCTTCCTTTCAGACTGGGATCGAAGACCGCCTGATTCACCACCGTCCTGCCTTCATAAGCGTATTCGTGCACCCAGTTGATCCTGCCGTAGATTTGACGACCGGTACCGTTGCTCATCTGCGATCTCTTGCCAACCGTCAAGCCGAGCCGCAGCAGCAACGACCGGGCGGCCGGAGAATCCACGACCAGTCCGCTCGAAGTGACATAGTGATCTTTGCTGAACCACATCGCCGACAAACCCGCCTGGGGCTCGATAAAGGCTCCGCCGCCGCGTTCAAAGCGTTTGCCGATTTCTGTCGACAAACCCCATCCTGTATTGCTGAGATCTTTCGCGCTGTCGGAACCGGTGGCAAAACTGGAATCATACCGGCTGTTCATGCCGATGAGGTTGAAGTAGGCGCCGTCATCTCTCAGCCAACTGCCATACACGCCTAAATATTTGCTGTCCGTTTTCCCTGTGCCGGTGATGGCAAAAGAATTGTCCCCCTTGGCGGTCCCTGCGAGGAAGCCGAAAAACTTTTTGCCGCCGTTGAAAGTGCTCGAGTTGCCCTTCCCTACTTCCAAGCCCCGGACTTGCTGTTCAAACCGCGCCCCGCCCTTCGGCTCAACGGCGAACTTGGCTCCATAGGAACGGACCCATACATCGTCATCAACCTGGCTTCCCAGCCGTAGATCGCCCAGCCGTTTTCGAATTTCATCCATCTGACCATACCCCAGAACCGCAATCGCCATTTTTGCGCTCAACGCCACGCCCGAAGCGGCGGAAGGCATAAAGGTGTTGTAGAAGTAATAATCCCCTGCGCTGTCCACTCCGCTGTAGCCAGAAGGCACATCTGCGCCCAATTTAAGGACGTACTGGTAGGCGCCATAATCGCCGCCGCCCTGGAAGACTACGGTGCCGGGCGCATTCTCCGGCAGGTCGACCACTTTGACAGCCTGCCGATTCTGCGGAACGCCGCCATAGTTGTTGATGGTTAGCTGGTGGCTGCCGCTGGCTGTACCGGTGATCTGAATGCTGTCCGCCTGTCCGTGGTTGATGTCGGTATTCATCATAAATACGGCCGCGCCGGAAAGCTGGCCCAGAACGAGGCGGTTTCCCACCGTGCCGCTGTTGGATAAGTATATTGTGCTGCCGCTTGTCGCCGTTAGATTAGATATCGCATACGAACCGGCAGATCTGCTCAAGTCAATGGTCCCCTGATTCAGGCGGGTGAGGCCGGCAAGCGTCAAACCAGGGTTCATTTGCACAACGGAACCGGAATTAGCCGTGATGTCAGCCGCATTGCCGGCGAAAAAGAGCATGGTTCCGCCGCTGTTTAACGTCGTACCGGCTGCCGTGCCGCCGCTCACATACTGCAAACCGCCGTTAACCAGTGTCCCGGAAGTTTCCCCGCCGTCGAAAACAATTTGCAGACCGCCGCTGCTGACCGTCGTGCTCGTGGCCTGTCCCCCGCTGTTGACGTTCTGCGTGCCGCCGGAATTGACCGCCGTACTCGCGGCCTGCCCCCCGCTATTGATGTTCTGCAGGCCGCCGGAGTTGACCGTCGTCATGCTCGCCAGACCCCATATATGCTGCCAGCCTGTCAGCATGGTAGACGCTGCCGTGCCGCCGCTATACACGTTCTGGTTCCCACCTATGTTCACCGTCGCGCTCGTGGCCAATCCTCCATTGTTGATGTGCTGCGTGCCGCCGGAATTGACCGTTGTCATGCTGGCAGTGCCGCCGCTGTACACAATCTCACTCCCGCCGCTGTTGACCGTCGTACTTATGGCCCTGCCACTCACTTGCTGTACGCCGCCATCATTGACGGTGGTCGAGGTCGCGCTGTGGCTTGCCAATACGGTAAGGAGACCACCACTATTTAATGTAATATTGTTGGCCTCACCGTTAAGAATCGTCACCGCTCCATGATTGGCAGTCAGGGTAGCCTCGGTAGAGCCCCGGAATACGTATCCGTCCTCCAAAGTGGCACTGGTGGCAGTCGCAGCGCCTTGCATCTGCAGGGTGCCGCCGGAGTTGACCGTCGTATTCGCGGCCTGTCCCCCGCTGTTGATGTGCTGCAAGCCACCGGAGTTGACTGTCGTGCTCGCGACCTGCCCCCCGCTGTTGATGTGCTGTGTGCCGCCGGAATTGACCGCCGTACTCGCGGCCTGCCCCCCGCTGTTGATGTCCTGCGTGCCGCCGGAATTGACCGTCGTCATGCTCGCCAGACCCCATACATGCTGTTGGCCTGTCAGCATGGTAGACGCTGCCGTGCCGCCGCTATACACGTTCTGCTGCCCACCTATGTTCACTGTCGCACTCGTGGCCAGTCCTCCATTGTTGATGTGCTGCGTGCCGCCGGAGTTGACCGTTGTCCTGTCGGCAGTGCCGCCGTCGTACACAATTTCACTCCCGCCGCTGTTGACCGTCGTGCTTATTACGCTGCCACCGCCATAAACCCACTGTGCACCGCGGTTATTGACGGTGGTGGAGGTCGCACTGTCGCCGGACAATACGATAAGAAGGCCGCTGAATTCCTGACCGCCGTAATATCCGCCGCTATTTAATGTAATATTGTTGGCCTCACCGTTAAGAATCGTCACCGTTCCATTATTGGCAGTCAGGGTGACATCGGTAGAACCCCGGAATACGTATCCGTCCTGCAAAGTTGCGCTGGTGGCGCTGGTCGCCGGGTCCATCTGCAGGTTGCCGCCGGAGTGTATTGTCATGCCTGTGGCGCTGCCGCCGGCGCTAATCACCTGATACCCACCGGAACTGACGGTAGTAGACGCTGCGGATCCGCCGGAACTCACCAATTGGAAAGCGCCGGAGCCAACCTGGGTGTCGGTCGCACTGCCGCCCTCCCGCACACCCTGGATACCGCCGGAGGAAATAGTCGTACCGGATGCCACACTGTAATTGTCTTGTACGATCTGCAATCCGCCTGATAGTATGGAGGTATTGGTTGCGCTACCGCCGGAAAAGATGTTTTGTTCGCCGCCGGCGTGAATTGTCGTGTCCGTAGCCGAGCCGGCAGAATACACGCCTTGCAGACCGCCATTATATATGGCAGTCGCGGAGGCAAGACCGTGCGAAAGTACACCCTGGCTCCCGGCGCTTAATATGGAGGTGCTGACCGCGGTGCCGACTACCGCCTGCAGACCGCCCTCAATGACCGTCCCGCTGGCAAGGCCGCCGGAGCTCACCACCTGGTTGCCATGGCTCGCGGAGGTGCCGCCGACATATGTGTTCAGGGCCGTGCCGCCGCTATTGATATCCTGTCTGCCGCCGGAGTTTACCGTGGTTGAGTCCGCCTGTCCGCCGCTATTGACATACTGCCCGCCGCCAGCGGTTACCGTGGTCAGGCTCGCTGTGCCGCCGTTATTGATATCCTGCCTGCCGCCGGAGTTTACCGTGGTCAGGTTCGCCGTGCCGCCGCTGTTGATATCCTGCCTGCCGCCGGAGTTTACCGTGGTTGAGTTCGCCTGTCCGCCGCTATTGATATCCTGCCTGCCGCCGGAGTTTACCGTGGTTAGGTTCGCCGTGCCGCCGCTACTGATATACTGCCTGCCGCCGGAGCTTATAGTGGTATATTGCGCTTGCCCGCCGGCGGAGATGTGCTGCTGACCCTCAACCGTTGTATGGTCAACCAGGCCGCTTGCGTACTGTTCTCCTCCGGCGCTTACCGTCGTACTGACCGCAATGCCGGAAGAGTATACTGTCTGCTGTCCGCCTGACGATACGGCCGTGCTGTCCGCTCTGCCGCCGGACGAAATATACTGCTGCCCGCCTGACGACACGGTCGTGTTATCCGCTCTGCCGCCGGATGAAATATGCTGCTGCCCGCCGGACGATACGGCCGTATTATCCGCGCTGCCTCCTGCTGAAATATGCTGTTGCCCGCCGCTGGTGATTCTCGTATCGCTAGCCCTGCCGTAAGCGCTGATGATCTGCAGACCGCCGCTGCCTATAATGGTATTCGTTGCTGATCCGGACAGGATTACACCTGAAACCACGCCGGCTCCAATCGTCTGTGTCCCGCCTGCATAAACTGAAGTATTGCTTGCCAGGCCATACACCATTTGGCTCCCGCCTTGCGTCACGGTGGTATTGACTGCGCTGCCGAGGACTTCCTGGGTCCCGCCGCTGATTGTCGTGCTGGTCGCACTGCCGCCGGTGTCGATGTATTGGCTGCCGCCTGACCCGACCGTAGTGACCGACGCGCTGCCGCCGGAAAGAATATATTGCGCTCCGCCGGAGTTGATCGTGGTGGATGTTGCGCTGCCTGCTCCCCCGGACCCGACAAATTGCGCTCCGCCTGACTCGATTGTCGTGGATGTTGCGTTGCCGCCGGAAACAAGCCACTGCTCCCCGCCGGAGTAGATGACGGCAGAGATCGCATAACTGGAACTAGCCCGGACAAATTGCTGACCGCCATTATAGACAGCGGTATATTCTGCAATCCCGCCATATCTGACTAGCTGCCTGCCGCCGCTCAGAAGACTCAAGCTCGCTATACCGCCGTCAACAAATTGCGCGCCGCCTGACCACACGGTGGTATCGTAAGCTCCGGTACCATCGTTTAAGAACTGCATGCCGCCGGAGTACACCTGTGTATATGCTGCAAATCCGCTGTCATACAATTGCTGCGTGCCGCCATGGATATATGTTCTCGCTGCCACTCCATCGTATTCAATCTGCTGCATGCCACCTGAATAAATATAAGTGTAGTCCGCATATCCTCCCCCCCACACAAACTCTAGACCGTTGGAGTATATATAGGTATTGGTTGTAACGCCTCCGCTATTCACATACACCTCTCCACCGGAGTTTATTGTTGTATGAGCTGCGGTGTCCCCGTCGTATAACCTTAATTTCTCACCAGCATCCACCTCTTCACCATCATACCCTGTGGCATAAGCGGTTGTGAAGAACAGGCGGTCGAAGACTTGGCCGGCACGGTTGAAGCTGGTCGCCAGATGCTCATCAAGCGTTCCCTGCCGTTTGTCGGGGATGTCCAGGAGTGCGCCGTCCAGCGGCAGTATTGCCGGCGCCATGTTGTTGAAGCCGTTTATGCCAGCCACGAGCAAGACCAGCGTTTTTTCCCGGCCGATTTTTTTTCGCAGGCTTTTTCTTTCCGCCATAATCACTACCTCCCTCAGAGTTTGAAATTGTGGTCCGTCATAAGCCGGTCGATGACGGCACAGACTTTTTCGGCACTGATAAACCGTGTGCATTCGAACTGGCGGTCCGTATTCTTGTGCCGCGGACACCAGGCAAAGTCATGGTGTTCAAATTCGATGCTGCTGTCGGAAAAACAGCCGTTGCAAACATGGTAGTTGATAACCCGGTAGGGCGTGTAAAATTCTGTTAAGGGAAGACTAAAGCCGCTGATCATCACGACGGGCTTGCCAACCGCCCAGGCCAGCCAGGACAGCCCACTACTCAGGCCGACAAAGAAATCGGCGTAAAACAGCAGATCGACCCTTTCCTGCAGCGGCAGTGCGCCGGTGAAGTCCTCGGCCCCGTAGGGGATGGTGTTCCACCGGCTACCTGAACCGTGGCAGTTCTCCTTGTCAATGCAGAGGACCCGGTATCCTTTGGCTTTCAGGTGTTTTATCGTGTTAAGCCAGCCGGTGCCGTTGTTCCAATATTTGGATTGAGTAGTGGCCTGGGTGGCGATACAGACATACGGCTCCGCTATGATACGCTCAAGATTTTGCGGCACGATTTTCGGCCGGATTTCTACCGGCTCCAGTCCCAGGATATAAGGAATGGTTTTTTGCAGGCCGACGATCCGCCAGTCTACAGGCTGGTGCATCCGGTCGTCACAGGGGAAAAAGATGCCCATGTAATAAGAGGCGTAGATACTTTCCGGACGTTCCTCCGGGCCAATAAAGTGCAGGTCCGGGTAGACCGGTTTGAATAGCTCTGCCAGTTCAGGCGCCATCGCGCAGTAGACCTCGCAGTCGTGTTTGTATTTGAATACCTGGGCATAAGGAAACCAGGCTATGATATCGCCGAGTGTGCCGACAGGGAATTTGATGAGTACTTTTTTTTGCTTTAGGTCCATGTCATGACTAAGGACGAGCCGGTCATTCCGGTAGACCTCAATACGGAAGTTGACATAGTATTTTTTAGTGCTGGTGACAAGCACATTCGAGGCTTTTTCATCATAGAGCGTCAAGCAGCAATCGCGGTCAATAAGTTTTACCCGCCAATCGCCTTCCGGGACGTTAACCCTTGCGCCATAGTTGAAATCAAATTCAAGCCCGGCGATATCCGTTTTACAGGTAAGCGGGCCGGCATAAAAGGAAATATAAGGTCTTTTTTCCGTAGTAAAGGTTCGTTCTTTTTCTTGTATTTGCTCCATACTTGTCTCCCCTAATCTCGCTCATGTTATTTAGTTTTAATACACTTATTACTTCTGCGCCAGCTGGAACAACTCGCTGACCGATATTTCCACCTTGTTTCCCCAGCGAATAAAGCTTCCGTCGGTGGTCGCCTCGCCAAAAGCCTCCGGATCGGCTAGCCAGCCGAAGCGAACTGTACCGAGGCGGCTTTTCAGGTTCAACGTTATACTGCTGCCGTTATCAAGCAACGCTTCCACCCTGTAATCTTCTTTTATCACAATGCTCTCGATGCGGCTCACGGCTTTTCCTCCAATAAAAAATCCTCTATACAAAAAATTGTACAGAGGATTTTTTTCGATTTATATTACCCGGTGGGTACTTTTTCGGTAGTTTTTTAGTTTGTTTCGTTCAAGCACTGCTTCAACAAGGCTCTGGAGTTGACGCCCAGCTTTTCAAAAATGCTTTTGAGCTGTTTTTTCACCGTGTTTTCCGAAATATATAGCCGCGCGCCGATTTCTTTGTTGGTTATCCCCGCCGCCGCCAACCGCGCTATTTCCAGTTCCCGCCCGGTCAGCCGCGGGGGAGCCCCGGAGAAATGGTCGCTGATGATCCGCTCTGCCGCGTTCCGGTGGACGGCATGCAGCGCCAGTATTTGGGCGATGCCCTCGCGGTGGAGGCCGTCCTCGTAAAGCTGCTCCAGCAGGGATTTGATATAATCGCCATTTTCCGCAAAGGGCATGTACAGCTTGTCCGGCAGGGCGATAACCAGCGCCTGCTTCAGATTGGCCAGAGCCTCAGCCTCCTTGAATATTTTTTTGTTGGCCGCCGCCAGGTATATGTAGGTGTAAATCAACCCCAGCAGGTTGGGGAAAACGGCGGCGATGCCGAGAAAATGCTCCGCGCTGCCAAGCAGCTTCAGGTACTCTTTGTTGTTTAACAGCACCCGGCCATAGATGATGTTGAACATGCCGAATACAGGATAGATCATACGGCCGCTGGTTATCGCACCCTCCGTTATCCAATCGGGTATTTTCTGCGTTTGCTGCAGCAGGGCGTGGATATAGCCCTCACACATGTCCGCCGTTTGCAGCACAAGGTATTGTTTCTCGTTGGTTATATCCGAGCGCATTTTTTCCAGCATGTCCACTATGCCGGAATAATCGCCTTTTATGAACGCTAGGCGCATTTGCAAAAATACGGCGCAGGTTATGATGATGGTCTGCGCTTTTGACCGGGCACAATATATAGCCTTGTGCACGAAAATTTCGGTATTGACAAAGTCCCCCATATTGAAATAGCGTTCAGCCTCCATGACATGCTCGGCGCCGCTGCCATGCCCGTCCGTCAGACGGGTGTAGAAGCTCAAAGCTTCTTTCAGTTCTCCGATATGTTCTTCGAGTCTACCGCTTTCCCGGTAATACAGATAGAGTACGGACGGGGAACCGAAGGTCCAGTTGGTCCTGGTATTATAAATGGAGGTTGGCCGGCCCAGAAGCTCCCAGGCCTTCCGGTGATGCGCCACCATCTTTCTGAGGTCGTTGTAGGCGGTGAAGCTGAGCAAAAGCTCAAATTCACCCAATAGCCGGTCACGCAGGCCGGCCTCCAGGCTTGCATCGGTTTGCAGGCTGCGGCTGAATTCCTGGCATGTCCTGCGTAACAAAGCTGCCTCATTATGGACAAAGAGGTGCAGCGCATATTTGAGCATGGCATAATGATGACGGTCCTTGACCCCGTCCGGACATTCCGCCAGATACTTCTTCAGCAATTCTTTGTTCACGGCGGTAAAATCATTGGAGTCGTCTGCTTCCAGCGCAACCAGAAGATTGTCAAAATCGCCGCACTCGTAAAAATAGCGCCTGGCAGCCGGATAGCCGCCGGTTTTCAGGTGCCATTGCGCCGCTTTTTGATAGAGGTCCTGCCTATGGCGGGCCGCTTTTCTGGCCAGCGCTTCTTTCAGAAAGCCGGTGAAGATATTATGCGCATAATAGGTTCTGGTCCGGCCGTCGTATTTTACGAAAGCGTTTTTATTCGTTATCTCGGCCAGCAGTTCACCAGTATCCTCTTTCCCCCACATGTGGGCGGCCTGTTCAGGAGTGAAACTGTCAAAGATGCACATGGTGAGAAGAAACTCTTTTATTTCAGCGGACAACGGAGCAAAGATCGCTTTCTCGATCAGCTTATAGATATTTGTTTCCGGCGTATAGCTGCCGCTGGCGACAAAGTCCAGCATCAGCAGATACAAAGCGCTGATCCAGCCCTCGGTCAGGGCATACAGCCTATCCGCCTCGCCGGCTTTAATCCTGATCCCGCACGCCTCGTAGTAGGCAGCGATCTCCTTCGGCTCAAGCTCAAACGTCGCTTGCGCGATATAGTGCAAATAACCCTTGAGCGCCAATTCTTCACGGCTTTGCAGCCCGGTAAAACGGGTGATTAAAACGATATGCAGATTAGTGATTTCGTTAAGCACTAAAAATTCGATTAAACGGTTAACTTCGGGAGTTTCTATGAGGTGATAGTCATCAATCACCAGTACCGTTTGGGCGGTTAGTTCGATCTCTTCGATAATTCGCAGCGCTTCCTGCAGCAAAACGCTGTCGCTGGGAAAGTCAAGCTCCAGCAACTTTGTGAGCAATCTTCATGCAGCCTGGCGAATAAACGGCTGAATCCCTTCCAAAAGCTGTTGAGCGAATTGTCGTAAACGACCTGCCACAACACAGGGGCAGTGGTTTTACTTAAATACTCCCTGACAGCGGTGGTTTTGCCGTAACCCATCGGCGCTTCGACAATGGACAGCGGGTGTTCGAAAATCCCCCCCATGGCTGTCGTGATTCGTGCGGAAAAATATAGGCTTTTTGTATTATATCGCCTTATTTTCGCCATAGATTCACGCCACCTCCTCTGTTCGCCTTCGGCCGCCGATTATCACTGTCGCTATTTTTATGGCCAAAAGTTTTTTCGCAATGGTATTCTTCTTTCTATATCGACAAATCCCCTCCATTTAACAGAAAACAATCTTTGCCCAATAGGATAATTTGTAAAATAAGTTTCGCGCAAATGAAAAGAGCAACCTCTGAGTGTGCCAGGATAGGCATTGCTACAAACCGATCCGTATCACACAAGGAGGAGCCCTTTAATAAGCCGACGCGCATACCTCTGCCCCACAGGAAAACAATTGCCAAGGGAAATAAATGACTTTGCTTTTCGCAGAAAAAGCCACTTATCCTTGCCATGAGGAATTGAATTTATGAGTCAGGGGACGGTTCGAAACCACTGACTCAGACTCATGCGGTACTTCAATATGCCGCTTATCCCGCGATGTTAACGCCGATAAGGTGACCAATTAAATAAGTCGCGGCGGCGGCGGCCAGCCCGATTAACACCTGCCGCAGGCCGGATATAAGTACGGGTTTGCCGGTAAACAGCGTAATGGCCGCGCCGATAGTGAACAAGCCGGCCGCGGATAAGACTGCACTTATGATCACCGCCGTCATACCAGCGAAAAAGACATAGGGTATAACCGGAAGAATAGCACCGGCCGCAAAAAGTAAAAAAGATGTTATGGCTGCTTCCCAGGCGGAACCGCCCAGATCTTCCGGGTTGATGCCCAGTTCATCACGGGCCAGTGTGTCAAGGGCGGTCTCCGGATTATCCATCAGCGCCTGGGCCAGGGAGCGGGCCGAAGGTTCATCCAGGCCGCGGGCTTGATAGATAAGTGTGAGTTCTTCAATTTCTTCTTCCGGTGCCATGGCAATTTCTTCCTGTTCGGTACTGATCTGCTTTTCGTATAATTCCCGCGAACTCTGCACGGATATCCATTCACCGAGGGCCATGGAAATAGCACCGGCCAGCAGGCCGGCAAAACCGGTCAGCATAATGCCCGCATTGGACATTCCCGCGCCGGCCACGCCCATCACCAGGTTGAAATTTGAGACCAGTCCGTCGCTGGCGCCGAGCACGGCGGCCCGCAATGCATTGCCGCCGGCCGAGCGGTGTCTGCCTTCCATCTTAGCTAAGACATCGCCGGCCACACCACCTGATGTTTTGTTCATCTGCTGCAGCAAGAACGCATGAGAGCGTTCCACGGGAACCAGTCCGGCGGCATCCGGTTGCGAAAGATAAGCATGGGAGTTTGTCTTTTCATTGGAAGCCAGGGTCGGCAACACCACTTCGACGCCTAACTTTTTCGCCAGCCAAGCCAGGGTCTTCGTCCGCCAGGAAGGTGCAAACTCCGGCAGAACTCCGCCGGCCGCCAGCAATTTTTCACCCCAAATCGTGGCATGCTTCTCTTCCGCCTCCGCCAGCCGCCGGTATACCTCGGCAAGATGAGGATTTGTTTCATGCTCCGCCAGTATGGCATACAGCGCAGCGCTATTCTTTTCCTCCTGCCAGTTGTCAAGTAATCGGTTGTGCTCTGCAATCATAATTTCGCTCCCTCTTCAACTTTTCATACGTTTTCCTGGGTATTATTAACATCACTATTTTTTAACTGGAGGCAGTTGCCTATATTGTTCTATTTAGTCATGTTCAAATAAATATAGAATAACATTATTTATAGCAATCCAGAATAACCCGGGGATAAAAAACAGTATAATTATCCAAACTCTAATTCTTCGTTTGTTTTTATTATTTCGATAGCTTTGATAATCATAAAACATTTTATTATCATTATCTGTAACCAATTCCCGGCTGTTTTCGACAATGTCCCTGGCCTTCTCCAGTAGTTTTGAAGGTACATATAAATCCACGCCAAATGCTGCTGTACCCATGTAAATGTCTAAAAACCCACCAGCTTGATTGAGTTTCTTCAATACGGGAATTTTATTTGCAACTAAAAGTGATTCAATCATTTCCGCCTCAAAAGGATTAGTCACCGAAATCAGGTGTGATTCTCCGGCATGATCATAATCATCAACATTATCGCTATTTTCCACAACCGGCTCTAATTCAGTTACCAGTTCAACATTACAATCGCCGCAGGTGTTGAAACCTTGTCGATATTCTACTCCACAGTTTGGACACCAAGGCATATTATATCCTCCCATAAGCGATTAGGGACGCTTTCAATTTCACTCCCACTCTCCCATTCGTTATCATTCTTGTAAATTCCTTGAAACTATTTACTATTTTACAAAAAAGACGAAATAACATTTCAGATAACATGGCAAAAATTCCGATTTAGATGTACCCAAACGCACCAAAATGCAAACAATAAAAAAAACCGTGCCCCGGGTCTTCGACTTTTCCGGATTTATCTTGGTGGAGCAATCCGGTTGCAAAAAGGCTCTCGGAGACGGTTATTCTGAGTCAGTTAGTCTTCTACCTTTGCATCAAAAGAACCGTCCCCGAGAGTCTAAAAGATCAAGCCACCCATCGCGGGTTGCTTGATCTTTTTAAGGCTATTTGCGCTTTTGTTTCAGTTTAACTAAATCTCTTGCTTGTTTCTTACCACCAACATCCTTGAACATTCTAGTGATCTTTTCTTGCTCCACCTGGCGGGAGTTCATACCTTGATACGACAATTCGTTTTGTAGCTTTACGTAATTATGAAGCCGCTCGGGTGAAAGCTTTCCGTCTCTAACGGCCTCATTCACCGCACAACCCGGCTCGCTTAAATGCGCGCAATCACTAAAACGGCAGTGTTTTGCCAGCTCTTCAATATCTGAGAAGGATGTGGAAAGAGCAGCGCTCTCAAGTTGCAATTCACGCATCCCGGGCGTATCAATAACAATTCCGCCGCTGGGAATCAGCAGTAGCTGCCGGTGAGTTGTCGTATGCCTTCCCTTGTCATCCGCGCGGATGTCTCTCGTCGCAAGTGACTCATTGCCAATAATTCGGTTGATCAGCGTGGATTTGCCAACCCCGGACGAACCGATAAATGCCACCGTAGTGCCATGGGAAAGATATTTGCTTACTGCGGCATAACCGTCTTCGTGCATCGAAGTAGTTTCAAGTACGTCAACTCCGATGGCTGCGGTGTAAACCTCTGTTAGTTTCGCTGATATATTCTCGCACAAATCAGCTTTCGTTAGAACGACCACCGGTTTCGCCGCACTATCCCAGGCAATGGACAGGTATCTTTCTAACCGTCGTAGATTGAAGTCATTATTCAGCGACATACAGATGAAAACTACATCAATATTAGCGGCGATAATTTGGCTATCATGGGCTGTACCTGCGCATTTTCGTAACAAGGCGCTTTTGCGTGGCAGGCGATGGTGAATGATAGCATTACCGCTGACATTGTCTATCCGGTCCACCATAACCCAGTCTCCCACAGCAGGATAATCCAGACTATCCCTGCCCAGGTATTGTAATTTGCCGGAAATCTCAGCACGGACCTCACCATTTGCGGTTATGACCAGATATATATCCTTATGCTGTACTGATACCCTGGCAAGGTGTAACTCTTTATATAAGGCAGCTTCCTGTTCAAAGAAGCAATTGAGTCCTAATTTATGCAGGTTTGTTCTTGTCATCTCGGGTGCCTCCCTAATTTCTATTTCCGAAATGGCGGGAGGGCTGCAATGTTACTGCATTAGCACCTCCCGGAACAATACCGACTGCGTATGATATGTGTTGAACATAGCTACAACTCCTTTCTTAGTCGTATTATACCACGTTTCTACGGAGATTGACTCATTTTAGTAAGTAGAGTCATTAACCATCGGATAAAGATGCCCTAATGGTTGCTGCCCACATTTCCTACCACCGTTTCGGTAACTTTGACATGGTCACGGCTTGAGGCCCAAGTCTTCGACAAACAGATTCGATAGACCGCAGATACCAACTCCACAGGCATGAACTTTTCACTAGGGCTTGCTTCTCGACTCAAATACATCAATGACACCTAATAAGCTATCGAAGTAACAAAATCCTATTTGCGTGAAAAACTGCATATGCGTAAACAAAAAAAGGAACTGTTCTATATGCAGTACCTTGCAATAACACATAGATGGTGATAAGATATGAAATGAAAGCAGAATTGGGGGTGGTAATTATTAATGTCCAATTTAAAAAAGGTGTGTTAGAGATGTGCGTACTGGTTTTGACAGCAGAGCATGATACATATGGTTATGAGCTAGCCAATAAGATTTCGGAAAAATTCCTGATCGCGGAGGGAACGATTTATCCACTCCTCCGGCGTATGACGGTAGAAGGATATTTCGAAACATACCTGTCGGAATCGCCGGATGGACCGCCAAGGAAGTACTATCGCCTTACGGCCAAGGGACGCACTTATATGACCGAGATGATAAAAGAATGGAAGGTATTTTCCCAAGGAGTTGACAATATTATAGCCGAGGGGTTGAAAGAATGAACAAACAGGAATTTTTAAACCGACTGGAAGCGCTTCTCCAAAACATGCCAGAAGATGAGCGGCAAGACATTCTGTACGACTACGAGGAGCACTTTCAAAACGGGACAGCCAGCGGCAAAAATGAAGCGGAAATTGCTGCTTCACTGGGATCGCCCCAGACCATAGCAAAAGAAATTATGGCCAGCTACCAAGTCGCCCAGGCGGCAAAAGAGGCTTCACCGGGAAATATTCTAAAGGCCGTATTAGCTACAGTCAGTCTGGGGTTTATTAATCTGGTATTCGTCTTGGGGCCGCTGCTAGCGATAGCCGGAGTGCTTTTCGCGTTATATTCTGTGGCCCTCGCCCTAATTGCCGCGCCGGTGGTGATGCTAGCCGATATAGCACTGCCGGCTAATTTGAGTAGAGTTCTTTCCAGGATATTCACATCGATGATCAGCTTGGGAACCGGCCTGCTGCTGGGAATCGGCATGATTTCCGCGACCAGGTGGATAATCTATGTATTCCTGAAATATTTACGGTTTAACATTGAGATTATAAAGGGGGAGTGAGAATGAACATAATCTTAAAGCGAGTTGCCGGCGTCGCATGCATCCTCTTATTGACCGGCGTCGTCGGAAACGGCGTCTTGTTTGCGCTAGGCATGTGGAATTTCAATAATATGACAGGGCTGCATGAAGTAGCGGAGACATATGTCGCCCAATCAACGGAGACCAAGAGCATTGACATCAAAATTAATGCTGGTGATGTGCAGATACTTCCGGCCGATGTCGATACCCCCACTGTCCGGACATGGGTTTGGACAGAAGACACGCAATTACGGCAGGATATAGTCAAGGAATATCTCCAGGGAGAAACGCTGCAATTAATAATCGATGATAACTGGCGAAGAGACTGGAGACATTTGCTTTTCCCCGTCAAACATAAAAGTAGCCGCGTTCAAGTACTGCTACCCAGGAAAGAGTACGAAACAATGGCCATTTATGCCACCTCGGGGATAATGTCGGGCGAAACCCTGACAGCGGGCGTACTCACCGTTACCGTGGAATCCGGGCGGTTCAAGTTGAAGGATTGCCATGCAGGAGAAATAATTGCCAACGCCCATTCCGGCAAGTTAGAGATGGTTAATTGCCGGGCGGCAAAAATCAACAGCCGGGTTTTATCCGGCAGTTCCCGATTTGTGAATATAACCGGAAAGCTTGATATTGCTAACAGCTCAGGTCGTATGAAGGTATCACTGGCTGAAATTACCGACGATGTTATGATTCAGATCAGTTCCGGCTCTGCCGATATCATAATAGGTCATGCCAGTACGCCGTTTCGTCTTGACGCAACGGCGGTTTCCGGGAGCATGGATATCGACTTGCCGCAGGCAGGGCACCAGATACATGGTACCTCTTCATTCCAGGGAAATGTAGGCCAGGGACAAAATGGCCCGCAAGTTAAAGTTGCGGTTATGTCCGGACGGGTCAAAATTTATTAGTGCGCATTAAAGGCTACATATTTGCTTGTTTTATTTCCAAGCTTCATTACAATTAACATCCAAATAATTCATCGAACACCCCTTTGTGTTGCCATTAACAAACCTAACGTACTATTTGTTTATCCTATCTAAATAATGCTGCCATTGCCTTGATTAGCAAGATTGCGAGTGAAGCACTCTATACAAATATCCGCCCCGGTAGTCGTATGCTGAAACATGAGCACGGGTTAGGCCTCACTATTTAAACTTATTTCCGTAACAAATAGTTTAAATAGCGAGGCCTGCCCCCAAAATCCTAAGCTGTATAATGCTGGCACAGCAGTATGCGAAAAAAAAAGAGCAAAGCCGTAGCTCTACCCCTGTTATATCTGCTATTTTGCTTTCTTTAGGGCGTTTAACTCAGATTCTGCCTGCAACTGGCGAAGGGCAAGAATGTTGATAGATTCGCCCTGTGTGGCCTGATTTACCAGCATTTTGTCCATCTTGGACTCCAACCGTTCGATTACTTCTTTTGTAGCTGTTGTATACAATAGGACATCATACTTGGCGTCTAATTCCTCGGTGCGGTGCATGAGTGCTTTTGTAAGGTCAGTATTCTCTTTTAGTTTGCTTTTTACCTCGGACATATCTTTTACTATGGATTCCAGAAGTTCACGGTCAGTCACGTCTATCACCTCATACTATTAATATTACAGCTTTAGCCAGGAGGATACAAGCTAAATTCGTTATTATTATTATTGCACATGACTTGCTGCTTCGTGTTCAAGTCTACGGGATGAGCGTATCCTGCTTAGATAAGTTTTAGTAAATCTCTCGGATTATAGGGAGGCCTGCCCATTAACGGAGAGGCGGCTTTTCTTAAAATCAAGCTTCTCCATGTCAAGCTGCTCAACATACTCCTCAATTACACAAACGGAATTATCATCGCTTATATAATCGTCTATACTTTCCGGGAACAGTGGTATTCTGATTTCGTTCTTCTCCTTTGATATAGCCCATAAATCCACCTTTTCATCATTTGTTTTATATCTATATTTTATCATATTTGGGGATTTACGCTAAAAAAAACGGCTACTTTTCACACAGTCTGCCGTCCCCTGACTCAAAATCTACTTGATGATTTATGGAATAACGAATTATCGTCCTGAGAAAACTAGAGCAAAATACAAGAAAATATGAACATATTTTTCCTCAATCAGGGGGTTGCATTGTTTGTCAATTACGCTTGTTGTAGTAATAAGATCTATTATTTCTTTTTTCATTTTATTGTTATTGGTGCGGCTTATGGGTAAGCAGCAGCTTGCCCAGCTAACCTTTTTTGACTATGTCGTCGGGATTACGATTGGTTCCATTGCTTCAACCATATCTGTACAGGTAAATGAAAACCTACTGTCTTCGATGGCGGGGCTGGCCACATGGACGATACTGGCGATAATATTGGCCATTTTGAGTGTACATAGCGTGTGGATTCGCAAGGTGGTAGATGGCGAGGCAGTGATTGTGGTTGCAAATGGAAAAATTCTTGAAGAGAATTTAAAACGAATCCGTATTCCCTTGGATCAGGTCCTATCTGAACTACGGACCCAGGGGATATTTAATATCACAGATGTAGAGTTTGCCATGTTTGAACCCGGAGGTAAGATTAGTATCCAAAAGAAAGCACAAAAACAACCCGTTACTCCGGGAGACTTAAACATCACCAGGCAATACGACGGGCTGCCTACTAACCTTATTTTGGATGGTATGTTACTTGATGATGCTCTTCATTCACTTAATTTAACCAAAGCCTGGCTGCAGTATCAGCTAAGTAAACAGAATATTGAGGATATCACGGAAGTTTCCCTGGCGCAATTAGATACCAAGGGAAATCTATATGTTGACCTAAAAGGAGACAAGCCATGTTATACAATACCGATAAAGAGTTAAAATTATGGACTAACAGATTTTCTTTGATAAAAAGAATCATGCTCGCAATTGTATTGAGTGTTACTTTAGTAATTTTGTGCTCCTGTACGCTACTGACGAAGCCTTTAGATAGCCGCACAGGTTTTTCCCAACATTTAACGCAAGTGGAACATAGCATCCGAAATGAAAACTGGACTCAGGCAAAAACAAGTCTGGAGGAATCAAAAAAAGCCTGGAAAAAATTAAAACCACTTATGCAAATAGATATTGACCACGATTATATAAAAGACATGGATGATGGCTTTATAAAATTAGACGGATACCTAGATACCAAAGATAAATCAAACTCTCTGGTGTCTCTTCTTTTGATAAAAGATACATGGGAAAATATAGAGTCCCTCTAAAACATCGGTTCCCTCTGAAGATATTAGAGTGTTATGATTTTTAAGCTTCTATTTTCCTGGCAATGATGTGATTTACCGCATGGCGGTGTGGTATACCCGCTGAATTTAAAAAGTAACAAAAGGATTTTTTCTATTAATATGGAATAATCATCCAAGAAGGAAGGGAGTGTGTTGTGGTGCGAAAATTACTCATCCTCGTTACTTTTCTAATTTTATTTCTAA
>DHRA01000089.1:45761-49347 GCA_002411145.1 Firmicutes bacterium UBA5324
ATATAATGAAGAGATTCTTGTTATTGATCCGGCCACAAACACATATCTCTCCAGTTCGGCCTTTGACACCGAAAGTAAACAAAGAACCTATGAAAGTGTCAATATTCTTATGGACAAACTGCAAACTCAATTCATTTGGCCGTAAATCAACCTCTCTTCACTAAAATATGGACATTGTCCGCAATTCCATCCCGATAAAGAAAAACCCGTTGAGGTCATTTCCAGCCTCAACGGGTTTTATTAATACCAACCTCTAGTTGTCCAGATGCTAGGCGAAGCCGCGGAAGAGCACGTAGAGTGAGTCAAAGGGAGCACGCGGGGTCAGGTTTGCAGTATTGCGTTAATCAGTCAAGAAAGTGCAACAATGCAGGCCAGACCCCAAAATTCACTTAACAAGTGGTATTAATTCACCGTAACCCTCTTCTTCCATTTTCGCAAGAGGTATAAATCTCAGCGCGGCACTGTTCATACAATACCGTCGGCCCCCTTGATCCGAAGGTCCGTCATTGAAGAGATGTCCAAGGTGGCTCTCTCCATAACGGCTACGTACCTCCACACGCTGCATAGATAGGCTTCTATCCGTTTTCGTAGTTACCGCATCCGAAGCAATCGGCTTGCTGAAACTAGGCCAGCCGGTACCTGAATCATATTTATCCCGCGAACTGAACAACGGTTCACCTGTAACCACATCTACGTACAATCCGTCCGTATGGTGATTCCAATACTCATTAGCAAAGGGTTTCTCAGTTCCGTCAAGTTGTGTAACCTGATATTGTATGTCCGTCAGTTTCTTTTTGATTTCCCCCTGGTCAGGCTTAGTGTAGGTACCAGTACTTTTCGCAACTTGGTCATCAGAATGTCCGGTATCATTTTCTTTGACTATGGCGCCCTCATTTTTATCGTTATCATTCAGAATACTGCGTTTCATAGCCAACTCCTTCCCTCGCCGTTTAATTGGTCTATTAGTGATATTGTAACCCCAGTCGAGAATATTATCAAAAACGCGAACACAGGGACTCTTTTTCAGACTTTACATGTAAAAGAACTTACCTAAAAGATCACAGACGGTTCTCTACTGTCGCAAAATTCTAAGCATCTCAGCTACATCCGCTACCAGGGCATCTCGGGAACTGTTCTGAAGGTACTAGCCTGATAAGCAGGAGCCTTGGGCTGTATTCCACTTCAATCCTGCTGCCGGCTTCAAAGCCCAGCCGCTGTAACCACCTCCCCTGCAGCCTGATAACCGGCCAATACTTACCGTCCTGGTAAATAGCGCAGACGGGTAAGACCCGCTTTCCCAAATTATCATTTGACATATATCTCTCCCCCAATGCCAAACCGCACGGCAGGCCACTGAGTCTCACGGATGTGAAACCCGCCGCATGGTTTGTATTTCGGGGAGAATCGAAAGGCGCATATGCAGGCCATTTAATAGACCTACACACGCGCCGTAAATACATTTGCCGGATATCCTGATACCCGGGTATGGCTAAACCAGGCAACCCTCGCAAACTATGTAGCAAGAAGGTTGCTGATTTTGACCAGCCCTTGCCCTCAGACTGATAAATACGTTTGCTGCATGCAGTCGCGCAGCCCCTGCCCAAACCCGCACCGGATACCATACACCGGTGCCCTCCTTGTTGAAAGGAAGAGAAACAGTGTATAATATTAGTGTCGTCGTGGACAGGTCGCTGTTACGTGTAGGTGTCCTATGCACCTGCGCGTGCCCGGGAGTGCTGCCAACACTTCCGGGTCACGGCGACATTTCGATTCCCACCTAATACCAATTATAGCTTATTTGGGCGGGATTGGAAAGAATAGATTTGCGAGTCAGGGGCCGGTTCTCTGACTCACTTTGCATTTCTTCGGGTTTTTGTCAATAAAAAAGAGTCAGGAACTGTCCCCTGACTCATTAAGCTTCTCTTTTCCTGGCAATGATGTGATTTACCGCATGGCGGTGTGGTATACCCGCTGAATTGCAGTCGACGATCCGCTCCTCGCAGCGTAAGATTTCCCAGTCGTGATAATAGCGGGCCAGATCACCGGATTGGTAGAAAAATTCGTTTTTCTCCCAATCCGGCGCTATTTTAATGAAGGGTTTTTCCACAAAAATCAGATGCGTATTCAGCCCTCCCACCTTCGTCCGCTGTTTGTATGTGGCAAAATGTTTTGCTCGTTGCTCCGGCGGTAAAAATTGCAGCGATCCGTGAGAGTAAATAACATCATAAGCCGCAGACAATTCGTATCCAATCATATCTGCATGAAGGACATTAACTTCATAACCCGCTAACTGACTATACTGCCTGATTTTTTCCACACCAGGCGTTGAAATTTCCAGCGCATCCACCTGAAAGCCGCATTTGGCAAAATAGATGGCATCCCGTCCTTCACCGCTGCCCATGTCCAATAAATGTTTATGAGCTGTATCGCCCTCTATAAGTTCTACTATTTGTTCGGCAAGTTCCGAAGGTTGCATTCCCCAGTAATACTCTTCTTTTTGATATTCTTCATCATACGGGCCGACCTTGCCCGCTGAACTTTCTCCTGTGAGCAAGTAATCAATAGATACGTTGAGCAGTTTCGCCAAAAGCGGCAGCAACAGAATATCCGGCAGAGCATTGCCCTGTTCCCATTTAGAAACGGCTTGCGGAGTAACATTTAGCATGGCGCTAATTTTTTCTTGCGTACAGCCTTTTTCTTTCCTCAGTGCAGCAATTCGTCGCCCAAATTCATTATGGTTGTTACACATGGTTCCTCTTCCTCTTTCAGATGTTCAATACCGACAATCTCATTGTAAGTCAACCAACTCTTTAAGTCTAGCGAGTCACAGTTGTGGGTATCTGCAGAAATCTCAACTGTCAGTTGATTTTCTTCACACTGAAAAATCCCGATGTCATGACGGTTCCCCTGACACATAATATTTCTTAATCTGTCAAGGCGAGTACACCCCACCACTCGCCCTTTACAAACAACAAAAAACCCGCGTATTACGCGGATTTTCAGGTATCCAAAATTTTGGTGGAGGCGAACCTTACCGAATCGTATGTACAACACCACTCACTGGGTATCGACATTAAATCTCAATGATATGATAGCGTTTTATATATTCAATATTTTTAATAAATCTTGTAGTTTTTGTTCTGCTTCTGCGAGTTCAATCTTTGTTTTTTTAGCTTCCTCATACCAATACTGAGATTGTCGCAGCACATCTTGATTTTCTTTGTTATCCATGTACATTGCATAAAATTTTTTAGCGTTTTTTTCTTGCTTTGCTAAATTTGTTTTGCAAGTGGACACACGACGCTTTGCATTTGTCAATTCTTTTGATAGTTTAATCATCTTCAAGAATCTCTTCCAAAACTTTTACTTTTAATTCAAAATTTGTAGAATCCTTTTCATAGGCTTCATTGATAGATTCAACTGGAAATTCCTTTTTAATTGAAAATATTACCCATTCATCAGGTATTTCTTCGCCCCAACTGAATAGCCATCCTTCTGATTCCTTATCCCATTCACATGCTTCTATCGAATAAGGTACAGTCTTTTTACTTACTTTCATTTTAACCTCCATCTCGCCGCTACCCCC
>DHRA01000089.1:49486-49882 GCA_002411145.1 Firmicutes bacterium UBA5324
TCATCATCTTCTTCATCGTAGGGGCCACAAATTTGTTTAGTTACAATATGCATTGTTGCATCTCCTTTATTGTTAATACCTTACAATATACATCTTAGAATATTCTAGCATATAAATTAATCCCTTAACACCTCGAATGTTTCTCGTGCCATCCACAACTATCTTCATATTTTTAAATAAATCGTCTGCCAGCTCAATATTGTCCACCTATTTCAACCACCTGTCGCATAGGATTAGGCAAGTAATCAGCATTCAGGATAAGTTCATTTGGAATCGTAATCAGGTTTATTCCTTCCCGCTGACAACTCTGCTCATAATCAATCAACGTCCGCCTGCTACCTTGCACCCATATATCCGGCTCGTCCGCTAAGCGAGTACCCTGCAAAAACAATGGCA
>DHRA01000090.1:0-8437 GCA_002411145.1 Firmicutes bacterium UBA5324
AGCCCCTGTTTGACGGCAGACAAAGTAGTGTGCAGCAGCTGGGCTTGTTCGTGAGTGGGCAGTATCTGGATTTTAGCTGTAATAGTTAGTTCCATTATATATCACCACCTTTCTTCACTAATATTATACCATATATTGGTTAAGTGAGAAGGAGGTTTTTAAGAAAGAGAGGGAAGGCGCATTCCTCTCCGCCTATAGAGGGCGGAGTCTCCTGCGCCGACGAGATGAAAAAAGAAGGCCGGGGCAAATTATTTGCTACCGGCCTTCAGGCTTTGCTGATCAGCTTGGTCTATGCGCTTGCGGCGTTTTAAATGTCGCAAGTTTAATTTTGCTAACATACTATCACTTATTTATGATCAATGTCAATATCATTATCTTATTATTCAAGGGCAGTTGCGCTTACCGAAATATTTCATAGGAAGTTTTTAATCGCTGCTCCCGTCCATATCTCTCCAATGCCAGCTGAATAAGCCGGTCAATCAGTTCGCCGTAGGATACACCGCTGATCTCCCACAATTTTGGATACATGCTTATTTTTGTAAATCCCGGAATAGTGTTAATTTCGTTGACGATGAGCTGATTATCTTGGCGAAGGAAGAAGTCGACCCTCGCCATTCCTTCACAGCAGAGCACCCTGAAGGTTTTTAGCGCCAGCATTTGCGCTTTCTCTACTAAACCGGCAGGGAGGTTTGCGGGAATTTCCAGCACCGCCCCGTCTTCATTCAAATATTTGGCCGCATATGAATAAAAATCCTGTTGCGCAATTATTTCCCCAACGGTGGAAGCAATAGGCGCTTCATTTCCTAAAACAGCGCATTCAATTTCCCGTCCTGCGATATATTCTTCAATCAGTAGTTTATTGTCAAAAGTAAAGGCCCCTTGCAGTGCTGCGTGAAACCCGGCTTCATTTATGACCTTGCTGACACCGACCGATGAGCCGGCATTGGCCGGTTTTACGAAGAAAGGCAACCCCAATTGGTCTACTGCTTCCGCGAAATTTATCCGCGCCTGCTCCCAGCTGTAATAGACAAGGAATTTCGCGATGGGAATGCCGGCGTCCCGCAGAATGCGTTTTGTGATGTCCTTATCCATGCCGATGGCCGACCCCAGAACCCCGGCGCCGACAAAAGGAATGTTTGCAAGCTTCAACAGTCCCTGAATCGTACCGTCTTCCCCGTAAGAACCATGTAAAACAGGAAAAATCACATCGACATCGCCAACTCCCACTGGACTTCGATCTGCGGTATATACTAACTGCTGATTTTCACTGCCCGGCACCAGGGACACATTTTTCGCCCCTTCGGTGAAGAGGCTTTGTCCGGAAGCATCGCCCCGCAATAAAAACCGGGAGTTGTCATTCAAGTACCAATGTCCTTCTTTGTCAATGCCAATTAAAGTAACTTCGTACTTTTCCTGATCCAGTGCGTCCAGGATATTTTTCGCTGATTGTAAGGAAACTTCGTGTTCAGTCGACTTGCCCCCAAATAAAATTCCCACCTTAGTCTTTTTCATCCCATCATCTCCTTGGAAGTTGCCCTTATCCCTGCTTTTTTGTCTGAAATATGTATATAGCTTCCAGAAAGAGGGAAAATAGGAATATAGCTTCAGCTGGAGTTATTGGCAAAGGGGTTGGCAGCTCCAGGTACCCTGACCTGATATGCCGGAGGGGATAACATCAAGGCTGCCAAACCACCTTTGCAATTTTATTCTCATTTTAAGCCAGGACGCCCCTATTTAATTATTGTCACCGTACCTTCCCTGCGCGGAGCGGCGGCCGGAGCTTCCCCCGCATGATAGCCAAAAGCCCCGGAGCCCACGATGGTATAGCCCGCGGGAATGCCTAATTCTTTATTTAATGCTCTGCCTTCTTCCGTGCTGAACAGAAAACGCAGGGAATGAATCCAGCAGGAGCCTACGCCCAATGCGTGCGCCGCAAGGAGCAGGTTGCCCAGCGCCAGGCTGGCATCCGCCTGCGGGGCAATCGCTTTTTCGTCGGCGGAAACGATAATCAGGGTTGGTGCATGATAAAAAGGGCTGAAGTTTTCGGCTTTGGCTCTTTCCTCTAAAAGCGGGTCGCCTGAATGCAGAAAAACCACCTGGAGAATTTTGTTGATCCTGCCGAGCAACGCCTGGTTTTGCACTACGGTAAAATGCCAGGACTGCTGATTCCGGGCGCTGGGCGCAAAGCGACCCGCTTCGATGATCGCCTGCAGTTCGCTGTCCTTGATCTGCTCCTGTTTGTAGCTTCTGATACTCCTGCGCTGCAAAATGGTTTGCAAAGTTTCACTCATGTTCTTGTCCTCCTTTTATTATGAAATTCTTTTGCACATGTCAAATACGCTAAAATAAGTTTATGAGGTTCTCCAGGCAACGAACTTAGTTGCGGTTGAAATAAAGTAGCAATAAAAAATTTATTTTGGGATAACTCAAGGATTCTCGCCTCATCTTTCTCATCTGTGCCGACCACTTTAAACCCGCTCTCATCTATCAATTTTCGATAATGAGGGTTAAGTCCGAAATTACAACTGAAGCGTTCCTCAACTTCTGTTTTATTATAAAACTTATAAACCCTTGAGTTTTTATTTATCATGATTTTACGTGTTTCGCCAACTAGAGAACATGATAGCGTAGTAATCATTAAATTTGAAGCATCTGGGTCATATTCCGCATGTTGCGCATCATTCAATCCTAATTTATGCCGGGCATACTCAATAACTGCGTACTGAAATCCTGCACATGTCCCCATAAAAGGATAATCTTTTTCCCTTGCGAATTGAATTGCATTTAATGCTCCCTTCATGCTCTTATATACTCCAGGTGAACACCAAAGTCCATCAAATTTGCCAATGCTTTTATATGTATCTTTTTCCAATGATTCGGTAGGTAGCCAGCGTAATACTAAATTAATTCCTAAATAATCCGCACCGTGATTTAATGCTTCATTTGTCGCCTTGTGTGATGGACGTTCCGATTCAAAATTTCCAATTATCCCTATTTTAATGAAATCGGACACCGCCATCCCTCCCTAAATATTCTTGGTTTCCCGTGTTTTTATGCAATTGCGGAAGCCATATTTTCCCCAGTGAGTCAAAGGGCACAAATTATTTCAGCAAAACGGGTTGCAAACTATACTTTTGCCTGCTTAAACACGTCAATGTCCAAAAAATCCGCGATGCGGATCGCACCCAGGAAAAACCCCACTTGATTACTAATCAGCCCGGTTTTCGGGCGACGGCAAATATCGTGTAGCCGGCGAGTTGGATGCCGCCGTTCGTCCGGTATTTTTCCAGCTCGGCTGCAGTATCCGTTTTGGCCTGTTCCCGCAGGGAAGCCGGCACACAATGGGGAGCGCGATTACCGCCACCGCCTTTGCGTCCGGGATGAAATCCCGGGGGCCGTGCCCCTTGGGAAACCGGTCAAACTGATTTTCGCATTGATCCGGTCTTTTGGACCAAGCCAGAGCCGGAAAGACTAAAAAAGGCCAAGGCACTCCCCACGGAAGTCACCTCAGCCTTCAGTTTCGCTCTGATCAACTAAATCGGTGTAATTTTTCATATGAAAATATTGGATGGATTTGCCTTTATTGTAGTCCGCAGAGCGAAACATGTCAATGTTTTTTTGGCTCCCATGTGTTTTACCGGCCTGTACATCTCCCTAAATTCATAAAACGAATGTCTACTACCTGAATCCGTAATAACAGAATAAGAAAATAGGGAATCACCCCGTCGGAAGTCGAATAAATACAAGGGCCATAAAGGTTTTGCAACTGTATTTTAGACTTTACCGAAGGGGTGATTTGGTGTTCAATCAGACGATATTATATTCTTTCCAGTTTAACTGCGGCCACTTTATATTCGCCGGTTTGACTAATGGGGTCAAAAGCGTGCACAGTTAATTCATTTGTAAGGGTTGTTTCATGATGGAAACTCATCCAGATCATACCCGGTTGAACCCGGTCGGTTACCTGTATGCCGGTCGTTACGCTGCCGCGGCGGGAAGTTACCCGCAGTCGGTCACCGGTGCATACATTAAGTTTCGCGGCATCTTGCGGATGAAGCATGGCCGCCTCTTCCGGACGGAAGGTTGAAAGAGTGGGCGATTGACGAGTTGTAACGTTATAGTGGTACAAAATACGTCCAGTAGAAAGAAGGTAGGGATATTCTGCATCGGGCAATTCAGCCGGCTCGACATGTTCGATCCCTTTCAGGAGTCCAAGGCCCCGGGTGAAGGTCTTGGCATGCATAATAGCGGTCCCCGGATGATCTACTGTGGGACACGGCCATTGCAGCCCATTTTCATCCATTCTTTCATAGTTCATGCCGCCGAACATGGGTGACAGGGAAGCCATTTCATCCCAAATATCTCCCGGCCAGCCATACTCCATGGGATAACCCAAGCGCTTGGCGACTTCACAGACAATCCACCAGTCGGCCCGGGTGTCGGCAATGGGCTCAATGCCCTTGCGTACCCTTTGCACCCGCCGCTCGGCATTGGTGAAAGTGCCGTCTTTTTCCGCGAAGCTTGCGCCCGGCAATACGACATCAGCGTATTTGGCTGTCTCGGACATAAAGATTTCCTGCACCACCAGAAAGTCCAGGTTTTTCATGGCCTTCTTAATATGGTTAGCATTGGGGTCGGTCATTACAGGGTCTTCACCCAGAATATACATGGCTTTTACCCGGCCGTCCACGGCAGCATCCATCATGGCCGGAATCATCATCCCGGGCTGGGGAGGCAGCTTCACATTCCAAGCCTTTTCAAATTTGGCCAGAGCCTCGGGATTGGCTACCTTTTGGTAACCGGAGAAATCACCGGGTAATGCCCCCATATCACAGGAACCCTGCACGTTATTTTGGCCCCGCAGCGGACCTACGCCAGAGCCCAGACGGCCGATGTGACCGGTGAGCATCGCCATGTTGGCAACACTCATGACGTTATATGTGCCGCAAATATGTTCAGTAATGCCAAGGGTGTAAACGCTCAACGCATTATATGAGGTGGCATACAGCCTGGCCACTTCGTAAAGCAGACTTTCGGGTACACCGGTTATTTCCGCCACTTTTTCCGGGGTGTATTTTTCCACGACGGCTTTTAATTCTTCGAAGCCCTCGGTCCGTTCCGCCACAAAGTTCTTGTCATACAGGTCTTCCTTGATGATAATATGCATCAAGCCGTTCATGAGGGGGATGTCGGTACCGGACTTGATCTGCAGGAAGTAATCGGCTCTGTCAGCTAATTCTGTCCGGCGCGGATCGACCACCACCATTTTGGTGCCTTTTTGGGCCGCCTGAAGTATCTTGGCGCCTACCATCGGATGCGCTTCTGTGGCATTACAGCCAATGACAAAAAGCAAGTCGGTATTCAGAATATCTTCAAAGGAGTTGGTCATTGCTCCACTACCAAAGCTGAGCGCCAGACCGGCTACCGTAGAAGCGTGGCAGGTACGGGCACAGTGATCAATGTTGTTACTGCTGAGTACTGCGCGCATGAATTTTTGTAAAACGTAGTTGTCTTCGTTGGTGCAGCGGGCGGAAGAAAGAGAGGCGATAGCTTCACCGCCGTATTTGTTCTTGATTTCTCCAAGTCTGCTGGCTACCAGGTCCAATGCTTCGTCCCAAGACGATTCGACAAATTCCCCGTTTTTCTTAATCAGCGGTTTTGTCAGCCGTTTCGGACTGTGGATATAATCGGTGCCGAAACGTCCTTTAACGCACATGTGCCGTCCGTTTACCGGGCTGTTGGGGTTACCGGTAACACCAATCACTTTTCCGTCTTTAACATTGAGATCAAAGTTGCAGCCTACGCCGCAGAACGGACAGGTTGTACGGACTTTCTTCATTTCCCATTTTCGGCCTTTGCCGATCATGGCTTTTTCCGTAAGCGCACCGGTGGGGCAAACGGCAACACAACTGCCGCAGAACACACACTCCGTATCTTCAACACCCAGATGCCTGTCCAGGGCGGGAGTGACCTTGGTTTTAAAGCCACGATAAGCAAAATCAATAACGCCCCGGCCTTGTTTTTCCATACAGGCGCTGATACATTTACCGCACAGAATACATTTGTTCATATCCCGGACAATGAACAGATTGTCATCTTCCTTGGCGTAGCTGTGCTTTTCTCCACCAAAAGCATCGGGACGGACGTCATAATAATAGGCATAATCCTGCAGTTTGCAGTCCCCGCTTTGATGGCAGGAAAGGCAATCTTTCGGGTGATTTTCCAACATCAGTTCCAGGATGGTCTTTCTGGTTTCGATGACAGCCGGTGATGCGGTATTAACCACCATTCCTTCGGCAGCTGCGGTGACACAGGCGGCAGGCAGATTGCGCGCACCCGGTATCTCCACCACGCAGATGCGGCAGGCGCCCGGTTTGCTAAGTTCGGGGTCATGACAGAAAGTAGGAATAAAGATGCCCGCTTTTTGGGCAGCCTGCAGAACGGTTGTTCCCTGGGGTACGGTTACCTGGATACCGTCTATGGTAAGAGTAACTTCAGACACAACTATTACCTCCCTTTTCATTTCGACTAATATAGTTCGCTCACCTGATACGTAATAAACTTAAGCCTTCACGATGGCCTGGAATTTACACTTGTCAACGCAAGCGCCGCACTTGATGCATTTTGCACGGTCAATAACATGCTGCTTCTTAACTTCACCGGAAATCGCACCGGCGGGACATGCCTTAACGCAAGCGGTACAACCGGCGCACTTGTCAGTGATGGTGAAGGTGGCAAGCGCAGTACATACACCGGCCGGACAACACTTGTCGTTGATATGGGCCTCATACTCGTTGCGGAAGTAGCGCAGTGTAGTCAGTACGGGGTTCGGTGCGGTTTGTCCGAGACCGCACAGCGCGGAGCTCTTGATTACCCGGCCCAGACGCTCCAGGGTGGGGATGTCTTCGGGAACACCTTTGCCGTCACAGATACGGGTGAGAATTTCCAACAGACGCTTGGTGCCTTCACGGCAGGGCGTACACTTGCCGCAGGATTCCAATTGGGTAAAGTTCAGAAAGAAACGGGCTACGTCAACCATACAAGTAGTTTCGTCCATGACAACCAGACCGCCGGAACCCATCATGGCGCCCGCGCCGATCAGGGAGTCATAGTCGATCGGCAGATCAAGCTGTTCGGTAGGCAGACACCCGCCGGAAGGACCGCCGGACTGTACAGCCTTGAACGCTTTGCCGTCTTGAATGCCGCCGGCAATATTGAACACGATTTCCCGCAGGGTGATGCCCATCGGCACTTCGCAAAGACCGGTGTTGTTGATCTTTCCGGTGAGACAGAATACCTTGCTGCCTTTGCTCTTCTCGGTACCCATGGAAGCATACCAGTCGCCGCCGCGGCGCAGAATAAAGGGCACATTGGCATAGGTTTCTACGTTGTTCAAGCAGGTCGGTTTCGCCCACAGTCCTGCATTGGCCGGAAACGGGGGACGCACACGCGGCATGCCGCGCTTGCCTTCGATGGAGTTCAGCAATGCGGTTTCTTCACCGCATACGAACGCGCCGGCGCCGGCTTTGATGCGCATTTTGAAGCTAAAGCCTGAACCCAGGATATTTTTGCCCATGATGCCGCGTTTTTCCGCTTCTTCGATGGCCATGTTCAGACGTTTGATGGCCAGCGGATATTCCGCACGGCAGTAGATTACGCCTTCATCCGCACCAATGGCGAACGCGGCAATCATCATCCCTTCCATCACCGCATGGGGGTCACCCTCCAATACGCTGCGGTCCATGAATGCACCGGGGTCTCCTTCGTCAGCGTTACAAACGATATATTTCTTATCGCCTACAGAGTTGCGTACGAACTGCCATTTCATGCCGGTGGGAAAACCGCCGCCGCCACGGCCACGCAAGCCGGACTTCTTGATTTCGTCGACAATCGCCTGAGGATCCATGCTCAGAGCTTTCTCCAGTCCTTCGTAACCGCCGGTGGCAAGGTAGTCTTCAAGGCTCTCCGGATTGGTACGGCCCAGACGGGAGGTTACGGAACGCACTTGCTTCTCATAGTAAGGAGCCTTTTCCATGACGTTGATGCCTTCATAAGCGGCATTGTCGCCGGAAATTTGAATTTCAGCCATTTCTTTCAACGGAGCTTTGTTAACCAAATGGCTTTCGATGATCTTGCCAACATTGTCAGGATATACGCCGCCGTATACTACGCTGGCTTTGCCGGGTAGAGACACTTCAATTACCGGTTCTGCAAAGCACATGCCAATACAACTGGTAATATCAATATCCACGTCCAGCTTGCGGTTGGCCACGTCTTCTTTGATGGCTTTCATAACTTTTTCCCCGCCGGCTGCGATACCACAGGTACCCAGACCAACCACGATACGGGGTTTGTTCAGCTTGGCTTTATATTGTTGTAAACTTTTCGCACGCAATTCGTTCAAGTTATTCATGGTGCACCTCCTTCTATTCGTATT
>DHRA01000090.1:8529-18714 GCA_002411145.1 Firmicutes bacterium UBA5324
TGCACCTCCTTCTATTCGTATTGGGCCAAGATTTTCGACACGTCGGCCACGGTTAAACGACCATGAGTATCGTCATTGACCATCAGGCAGGGCGCCAGACCGCAAGCGCCGATACAGGCCACTTTTTCCAGTGTGTAACGCAAATCTTCGGTGGTGCCGCCATCACCCACACCGAGTTGATCGCCCAGCGCCTTGAATATTTTCGCGCCGCCGCGTACGTGACAGGCGGTGCCCAGACACATGCGGATAATATTCCGCCCGCGGGGTTCTAAATGGAATTGGGCATAGAAAGTACAGACGCCAAAAACCTTGCTAAAAGGAATCTTCAACGCACTGGAGATTTTCTCCAGTACATCGGCGGGCAAATAGCCGTACAGCTCTTGTGCCCCTTGCAGTACCGGGATCAAAGCCCCCTCATAGTCGCGGTAATGATCCAGTAATTCCTGCAGCGCCACTTCTTTTTCAGATACTTCTTTTGAACCGCAATTGCAGTTACTCAATGATTGTCCCTCCTCGGATGATATTTGCATTCCCGGAAACCCGGGAATTTCTATAGTACAAGGCCTTAGCCTTAGTCTACGTAAATTTTATCTCCGAAATTAAGTATCGGACATGTAGAGCTTACCTGTTTGTGAAATTGGCAAATCGCGATACTCTACTTGATTATGCATAAATAAAATCTATAACATCTATATATTTTATTTATGGGTAAGACAATACGACATAGAATTGATATTTCCTCCAAGCTTTAGGGGGATATTGGAAAAAAAGTTCACAAATAGATATAATACGGCACTAGAGGAAGATCAATGGTCGAAAAGCTAAACCAAATATGCTAGCTGATACAAAACCGCTTCAGCAGGAGACATCATATTTTTGCTTGCCTTACAAACAAAAAGGGCCGTCTCAAGAATGGGTTGGATAACCTGCATGAGGCGGCCCTTTTGACTGTTGTTCCATGCGAAAAGAAAGAGACTTCGCATCGTGGCGAAGTCTCGAAGTAACTGGTGACCCACCAAGGACTTGAACCCTAAACCTACTGATTAAGAGTCAGTATTTAAGCCTTTTTCACCTAGTGCGAATGACCGTCAATACGCATAAATAGTGGATTTCTGTTTCAGCCTTCCACAGTACTTTTTAGCCGCGTTACAGCACGGTTACAGCACAGCAACATAAGCTAACCCCAAAGGAAATAGCCGGCAAAACAGCCGGCTATTTTTTGTACACATCCCCACGGGGGTTGATATCAACAACATAGATTAATACGATGTCATCATCAATTGTATAAATTACGCGGTATTTTCCAACGCGCAAACGGTATTCGTCGTCACGCCCCGCCAACGGTTTTACGTCATGATTTTTGTCATAAGGGTTTATGGCAAGCTGGTCAATAGCATCGGATATGCGCCGTCTAGTTGGTTTGTCCAATCTTGCGAAATACGATGCCGCATCACGGGAAAATCGGACTTTATAGATCATTTTGACGCTTGACCTCTTCAAAGGATACCCACTCTCCGCGGGCGATCTGGGCCTTGCCTCTTTCAATGGCCTCAATATCTTCCGGGGTTAGTTCCTCTTCGAGTTCCTCCGCATATTTCAGCAGCCTAGCCAGTTTTTCTTTTGGTAAATACCGGACAATCCGGACGATTTGCCTGCGTTCAGCGAGCATATACACCATCCTTTCATGTTCGCCTTACTATTTCATAGTATACCACAAAACCCTATTATGGCAATCATTGTCTAGATTTCTGATCTGTGTTTAACTTTTGTCCCTTTTCAAAGGTGTCTAACTAATCATAAGCAAAATAACTGATCCCCCCGCCCAAACGCCCGCCAATAACACACCCACAAGGCCCACTCAATCCGCCACATCCGCACAAGCCAATCCCACATACTCCGCACCTCCCGTGATCGTCAGCGGCTAACCGCCGCCGTCACCTAAAAAAGAGCGCGGGTGATTGGCTAACATTTAGGATAAGGTTATGGCGCGGCACACCGAGTCACCGCCAGGGCGTAGCGGAGCGGAGCAGGTGGAGCCTTGACCGGTGTGATATCATCGCAAGAGCGGCGGCGGGAACTACGGGAGAGCCTTCGCAGCAGGCCACAGCAGCAGCCAGGGCTGGAGGCGAGCGCAGCGGAGCGAGCTGGCCAGGAGACCCGACCTGAGCAGAAGGATCCAGGCCCGGAGACACAACGGGCCGGAGGGCCGCCAAGAGCCGAAAAGCTCCCGAATTTAGAAAAGTCCCTTCGTGGTTTTCAGTCCTGGACGGGAGCTTTAGGAACAAGCTTGATAAGCAGGAGCCCATGGCTGTATTCCACTTCGATCCTGCTGTCGGCTACAAAGCCCAGCTTCCGTAGCCACTTCCCCTGCAGCCTGATAAACGGCCAATACTTACCGTCCTGGTGAATAGTGCATACGGGTAAGGTCCGCTTCCCCAAATTATCATTTGACATGTATATCTCCCCCCAATTCCAAACCGGGGCGGGGTTTCACACCCGTAAAACCCGCCGGGCGGTTTGTATTTCGGGGGAAATTGAAAGACGCATATGCAGGCCATTTAATAGACCTACACATGCGCCGTAAGTACATTTGTCGGATATTTTGAAGACCGGGCTATGGATAAACCAGGCAACCCTCGAAAATTATGTAGCAAGAAGGTTGTTGATCTTGATCAGCCCTTGCCCTCAAATTGATAAATACATTTGCTGCATGCAGTCGCGCAGCACCTGTCCCAAACCCGCACCGGATACCACACATCGGCCTCCTCCTTGTTGAAAGGAAGAAAAACAGTGTATAATATTAGTGTCGTCGTGGACAGTTCGCTGTTACGTGTAGGTGCCTTGTACACCTGCGCGTGTCCGTAAGTGTTCGAGCACTTGCGGATCACGGCGACTTTCAATTTCCACCTTATACCAATTATAGCTTATTTTATTGGAGATGGAAAGAATAGATTTGCTAATAGATAATCTGGCTAGACAAGTTCCCGCAAAGCACAACATGTCCTCAAAGCAGGCCATAGTAGGTCAGATGAAGGTTAGCTTAGCGCGCACGAGGGACATAACGCTCCGGAGGTTCGCCAAGATCGGAAAAACTCCCAAAAATCAAAAGGCTTGCGTAGCTGTACGCAAAGCCCCACTTAGTTTACAGTTTAGCAAAGTCACTTTTCAAAACTAATAGCAACTTATTTTTTATAATTCGGGCTTTTGACATTGCTTTTATTAGAAGTACGTATTTTATCTGTTTGGTTTTCTATTGCTTGCGCGGCCAAATTAGTCAATGGAATACCAATGGCTTCTTTATAATTAAAACCAAGTAATTGTTGATTAAGAGTCAGTTGCTCTGCCAACTTAAAGCAATTTGGGCTATATACTGTCACGCATATGTGAAACTGTGTCAATGCCTAAAGTTAATAGTTCCTTCCTAAATAAAAGAACTATTAGCCTTATTTTATAAAGTCGTATGATCTTCGCTGTTGCCCGGTTTTCGGGCGACGGCAAATATCGTGTAGCCGGCGAGTTGGATGCCGCCGTTCGTCCGGTATTTTTCCAGCTCAGCTTCAATATCCGCTTTGGCCTGTTCCCGCAGGGAAACCGGCACGTGGTTCAGATAATTCCCGAAGGAACTCGCCTCGCTAAACCTGATCGTCTCCCTGGCCGTGGCATAATTTCTTGCGGTCTCCTTTATCTGGACGTCGTTTACCTTTAAGCCGGCCTGCGCCAGAAGTTGCACAAGTGCGGTCGTCGTCAGGCCGTGCTGCTGCTGGGTACTGTCCTCCAAGCGTACAAAACCGTTATATGGTTCCCGCTTTAATACCCTGTCCGTAACTAATCTCATGCCTGTAACACTGTTCAACTCCTTGGCCCCGGTCGTAATGCCCACCTTTCCCCCCGGTTTGAGCACCCTGTAGATCTCCTGCAAGGCAGTTTCTTTGTCCAGTACCCAATGAAAGACCGAACTAAGGTAGACCACATCGATACTGTCATCCACTACTGAACTGAGATCCTCAGCGGTGCCGGTCTTAAAGATGGCGTTTCCATGTTCGTTCTTCGCGTTGGCAAGCTTGACGCGCTCTTCCAGGGGATCAATACCCACATATCTGCCGCAGCGGCCGATTATCCCGATCACATAACGGCCCAGCCTGCCGGTGCCGCTTCCTATATCCAATATTGAGTCGCCGGGCTTCACCCCCAGCTTTTTAACGAGGATACACCCTTTGTGAAATTGGGAATCACTGATCTCGTCATAGGTCTTTGCCAAATCCGCGTTGTCCAGTGTCAGATGAACCGCCATCATAAAACCCCTCTCATTAATTATAGTAGAATTGGGAAATAAAGCCATCCTTTCCGATCAGATGAAAAAAGGCCAAGGAGTCCTGTACGGTACGCCTTTGCCTTCAGTTGATTTCCTGACCAGCAATTGATCTTATTAATAATTCCTGTAAAAAAAAGAGACAGATTTTTTCCAAATGAAAAAACCCGTCTCCGGTTATCTTCCCAGTCAACAATTTTTCCGTATTGTGTTGGGTGTATGGTTATTTTCGCTTTTATTATACTCTACAGATTAAATCATGTCCATATATTTTCCCTATCTGCTTTTTTCCGGCGCCGGCGCAAACAAATATCCCAGTTCAAAAGCTTTTTTATTTTCCTCCCGGGCTTTCGGCACCCTCGCCGCCAAGGCCTGTAAAAAGCTTTCCTTACTAATCACCGGTTTGAAATATTGTCCCAGGGCGCCTAAAAAAACGACATTGGCGAAAATTTCCCGCCCGATTTTTTCCACCGCCGTTGCCCGCGCGGGCAGCGGAATCTGCCGCACCGGTAAATCCCGGTTAGGTTCAACGTAACCTGGATCATAGAGAATTATGCCCTTGTTCACCAGCTTGCTGAATTTATCATAGGCCGCTTTCGACATGGCGCAGAAATAGTCGGGGGCTTCCACCACCGGGCTGTCAATTGGCGATCCGGCGATGACGATTTGACTGCGCACATAACCACCCCTGGTTTCGGTGCCGTGGCTGATCAGCATCGTGGTATAAAGTCCTTCCGCCACTGCCGCCGAACTGAATACCTGACCCAAACGAACCACGCCTTGCCCGCCGAACCCGCTAATTAAGATCTCCGTCCGTTTCATCCTGCCCCTCCTTTTGTAAGGCTTCCGTTAATTTCCGCAGCTGTGCGGAAAATTCCGGCCGGCTTTCTGCGACATGATAAATACCTGTGTGAAAAATTATACCGTCGACGTTCTGTCCGGCAGGGGGATTGGTCCGTTCCGTGATCCAGCGATACGCCGCTACCGGGTTACGTGAACCAAAGGCCTTCCCGAAGAAATTGGTTATGCACGGATAGGCGATATGCACGAGGGAAAAACCCTTGAAGGCAATGGCCTGTTTGATACTCTCCACCGCATTTTGACCTTCCACGCTGGTATGCCGGGCCAGAAACCCCGCGCCGGCTCCCCGCAGAATATCGAGAATATCCCGTCCGTCCTGTACCCAGTTGGGATCCTGCATACCATAGGGACTGCTATCCGTCACCGCGCCGGACGGAGTGGTGAGACCGTATTGACCGCCCGTGGACTGATAGCCGAAATTATCGGCGACAATCACCGTCATATCCACATTCCGGCGGGCGCTGTGCAAAAGATGGAGCAGGCCGATGCCAAAGGCGTCACCGTCCCCGACGGTGAGAATAATTTTTTTCTCCGGCGGCAGGGCCAGCCGCAAACCGGTGGCAATAGCATACACCCGCCCATGGGTGCCGGCGAAATTATCGCCTTGCCAGGTATTAAAGGTCTGGCGTCCGGAACAGCCGATGCCCGTGCCCCACACAATGTCGCCAATCGCCAGGCCCAACTCATCAATGGCCAGCAATACTTTTTTGTGCACCTGGCCCAGTCCGCAGCCGCTGCAGGCCGAACTGGGAATCTTTTGCGCGCGGAGATATTTTCTCGCTAAATAGTCCATTTCACCATGCCTCCCGCTGCCATTGGCTGCTTGCCGGCGGCCGATTGTCGATCAGGTTGCGGGCCACGTCCACTAATTCCGCCACCCGGGGCAATTCCCCGCAGCGTCCCAAAAAATGAACCTCGCTGCCCGCCGGCGCTGCCCGCTGTACTTCTCTGACCAGCTGCCCGTCATAGTTAAGCTCCACAGAGAGGTATTTTGCCGGCCGGTGAAAAGCTTCGTCAGGAAAGGGCCACAGGGAAATCAAGCGCAGGGCGCCGACTTTCAACCCTTGTTCCCGGGCGGCTTTCACCGCGCTCTTGACGACCCGCGACGGACTGCCGTAAGCCACCAGGATAACGTCGGGGCCGTCCTCCGTCTCAATCTCTTCATAACGGGTAATAAGTTCCCGGTGATTCCGTACTTTGTAAATCAAACGATAGGCATGCTTATGCTGCCATTCCACTTCTTCCGTGTCGTAACCTTCCGCCGTCGGTGTCCAGTCCGAACAGGCGGCGCCCGTATTATGCCCCAGCACGACCGGAGGAACATCGATTTCATCGGTCGCAGGATAAAATACCGGGCCGGGATTTACTTTCCTGGGCGTCACGCACAAGCCCATCTCCCTGGCTTCCTCCGCCGTCTCGGGAATCAGTAATGTTTCCCAGCCGTCGGTGACAATCTGGTCCGCTAAAATGGTCACCGGCATCCGAAAGCGTTCGGCAAGATAAAAGGCCTCCACGGTCAGGGTGAAAGCTTCCTGCACACCGTTCGGCGCAAGCACGATATTTTCAAAATTACCCCCGTGGGTCGGATAGCGGCTGAGATAAAATTCACCCTGCCCGGGCGCCCCGGTGATGCCGCTTACCGGCCCGACCCGCTGCGCATTCAGCACTACGACCGGGATTTCACTGCCGAGCGCCCACCCGTAGGGGTCGGCATAGAGAATATACCCGGGACCGGAAGTGGAAGTCATGGCTTTAAGCCCGCCCAGGGAAGCGCCGATACAAATATGCAGCGCCGCCAGTTCGTCCTCGGCCTGTACATAGTATCCCCCCGCCTGGGGCATGCGCCGGGACATATTCTCGGCAATTTCCGTAGACGGCGTAATCGGGTACCCGGCGAACAACCGGCAGCCTGCAAAGATGGCTGCTTCCGTCACCGCCGCATTCCCGGTGTCAAAAACTCTTTTCATGGCTCGTCCTCCTCCCGTTTCTCCTCTACGTCGATGGCAAAATCAGGGCACAGAAAAAAACAACGGCGGCAGCCCACGCACTTGCCGGCAGCTTTTACCTGCGCCGGTCTGTATCCTTTGCCATTAAAATAGTCGGCCCGGCCGAACACTTCCCGCGGGCAGACTTCCGCACAATACCCGCACCCTTTGCACGCCTGTTCATCCAGCCGCACATTGTATTTTCCACTGGTTACCGGTTCATTGGTCATCCTGCCGGTGCTCCTTTCCGCCATCACTGTCAAGTCATGATAAAGCTCCACCAGCCTCAAGCGCTGGATTTTTCCGCTTGCCCCTTTCGGAAAGCTGGTAATAAAGAAAATTTGTTTGGGCACTTTGAAATCAGCCAACAAAGCGCGACAATGCGCAAGCACTTGTTCCCCGTTCAGTTCGCTGCCCGGGCGCAATTGGATAAAGGCGACGATTTCCTCACCGAATAACCGGTCCGGCACGCCCACCGCCGCGGCCGTCTCCACTGCCGGCAACCGGTAAAGAATTTCATCCACTTCCCGCGGGGAAATCTTTTCACCCGCCCGGTTGATCAGTTCCTTGCGGCGGCCGGTGAGAAACAAATAGCCTTCCTGATCAAAAAAGCCGAGATCGCCGGTATAAAACCAGTCGTCTTTGAAACTTTCCCGGTTGGCGGCGGCATTATTGTGATAACCTTTTGTCACATTCGGCCCCCGTATTATAACCTCGCCGGCAACGCCCGCGGGCACAGCCTGGCCGCTTTCATCAACAATAAGCAGTTCATTGCCGACGGGCAAGCCCACGGAACCGGCTTTCCTCACCGCCGGAGGCAGGGGATTGGTCGCAACCTGGCTGCCGGCTTCAGAAATTCCATAGGACTCAATGACCGGCACGCCAAACCTTCTTTCAAATTCCTCCAGAATGACCACCGGTAAGGAAGCGGACGCTGAGCGGACAAACCGCAGGCTGGACGCGGCAACCTCACCTTTCTGGGACAGTAAAATAGATAAAATCGTCGGCACCGCGCTAAACCAAGTCACCTGATACCGATCTATCCATGTCCAAAACCGCTTTGCGCTGAATTTGCGGGGCACCACCGCGCGGCTCCCGGTTAAAACAGGTGTAATTAGTGTGATTACCAGGCCGTTAATGTGGAAAAACGGCAGGATGCATAAGACAATATCCGCGCCCGTAAGGTTGTGGCCCTGCTGAATAAACCCGGCTTCCGCCAAGAGATTGCCATGGGTCAGAGCGACGCCCTTCGGCTCGCCGGTCGACCCCGAGGTAAACAACAGTAACGCTTCGGCTTCCGCGGGCCGGTCCGCCGTCCCCGCAGCTTCACCGGCAGCGCGGCCGGGCCTGAGAAAAAGGTGCAGTTCCTCCTGTCCTTCCATCTCTACCGGACAGGAGCCTGCCCGGCAGGCAAATTGTTCAGGCGGTAACGACCCTTGTCCCTCTGTGTCGGCAATAATCATCCGGACACCGGCTTGGGCCAGCAGCCCCGCCGTTTCCTGCGGTTTAAGCCGGGGGTTAAGGGGGACCACCGAACCTCCAGCCAGCAAGACACCCCAGAAAGCGGTCAGCCAACCCAACCCGTTGTTCAGACTGAGGGCCACCCGCGCCCCCTTTGGCAAACCGTAACCCTGTAAGTGCCGGGCAAATTTTTGGGCCTGCCGGTAAAATAAGCCATAGGTCAGGTCGACACGGCTGTCCGGGGAAGATACATAGAGTTTTTCCCTGTCCCGTAAGGCCCTGTATGCGATGAGCTCCACCAAGGAATGAAAAGTCATCCGTCTGTTCTCTCCCTAAACAATTCGTTTTATCGCGGTAACTGTTTAAAATAACGGTCATCGAATAATTCGTTAATGTCGTAGTCTTTTTTGAGCACCTTTGTTTCTTGCAGGAAATCCTTTACTTGCTGGAAAGCGGCCACATCATCGGGAACAATTTGGGCATCCCAGTCTGTTTCCCTCACGATGCGGGCCAGCACCGGAGCCGGCAGTTTGCTTTCCTTCGCAATCAGTTCCAGCGCCGCATCAGGATTCGTTTTGATAAATTGCAGCGCTTTTTCGTTTGCTTTCACAAAACGCACGGCAATATCGGGATATTGCTGCGCAAAATCGTTGCGGGCGAGGAAAACCTGGAGATAGCGTTTCACGCCGCTGGACGAGTCCGCCAGGACCTTACCCGCTTTGGCATTTTCCAACACGGAGGACCAGGGCTCCCAGGTGGCAACCGCCTCCACATTGCCGCTTGCCAGCGCTGCCTGGTGATCAGGGGCCGGCAGACCGACAAGATTCACGTCACTGGTATTCAGGCCGCTCTGCTTCAGCAACAGGATCAGATAGTGATGCGCGCTGGAGCCGAACTGCACGGCAATCTTTTTCCCCTTCAGGTCGGCCACGGATTTGTAAGGAGAGTCAGGCCGGACAAGTAAGGCGTTGCCTTTCGGCGTATAGCCGGCCCGGCTGATGATCTTGATATCGACGCCCGCGGAACGGGCTGAAACCGGCGGCATATCGCCGGTAGCGGAAAAATCCGCGCGTCCGCCGGCGAAGGCCTCGATCATCGGCGGTCCGGCCAGGTAAAGATCATATTTCACTTCAATTCCGTCTTTGGCAAACTCTTCCTCGTAAATACCCAGTGCTTTGGCCAACAGAATCACTGTGCTGGAGGTTTGATAAGCAATATGAATTTCTTTCGGTTTTTCAACCCCCTTGTCCACAACAGCCGCCCGCTCCTTGCTGCCGCAGCCGGCGGCCAGCAAAGCCATGGTCAACAGAGCTACCAGCACCAGCAGCGCTTTTTTGTTTTGCATCTTCATCGCTCCTTCTCTCTTAGTTATTATCAAATATGCAGCATGCAGGGGTCAGCCGGGATATCGTGACGACAACCGGGCCCGTATTCAGACTTCCGACGCCTGATTTATCAAATGGTATAAGTAAACGGCACTTCCACTTCCGCAAAAAACTCGGTGTAAATGTTTTTCCGGAGCCGTACGAAGTCGAAACTGTTCCGATCCCGCGGCCGCGGCAAATCAAC
>DHRA01000007.1 GCA_002411145.1 Firmicutes bacterium UBA5324
ATACTGGTACTGTGACCGCTGGCGATATTGAAGATATCTCCCCGCAGATTTTCCGCACACAACGCGAGGAAATTTGCCCGGGCGACGTCCTCTACATAAATGAAATCCCTGGTCTGTTCACCATCTCCGTAGATGACTGGTTGCTCACCGGCCAGCATGCGCGTGATAAATTTCGGAATTACCGCGGCATATTGGGATGCGGGATTCTGTCTGGGGCCGAAAACATTGAAATATCTGAACCCCACGGTTTGGATACCATAGAGTTGCGAAAACAACCGGATGTAGAGTTCCCCGGCGTATTTGCTCACTGCGTAAGGCGATAGGGGTTCCGGGTAAAAATCCTCCCGTTTGGGTAAAACACTGTTGTTGCCATACACTGCCGAGGAGGCGGCATAGATTACTTTGGGCACCCCTGTCTTCCGGGCCGCGTTTAAAACGTTTAACGTACCCGCGATATTAATATCATGGGTGGTCAGGGGATCTTTTACGGACAGCGGTACAGATACCAGCGCCGCGTGATGAATGATACAGTCCTGCCCTCTGGCCAGCTTCTCCACCAGGGCCGTATCCCGCACATCACCGATTACAAAATACAAATCCTTTTCCAAACCGGCAAAATTGATCACCGTACCCGTTGACAGATTATCGAGAATGGTGACGCGCACACCTTCCTTCACAAGCCTTTGCACAATATGAGAACCGATAAACCCCGCCCCACCCGTCACTAGCACCCGTGTCGTCATAGTCACCCCTCCGCAAGAAATATTCTCTGGTCCAATGCTTTACACGTCATTGGCCAGGTCAGCTATTACGCCATACAAACCCTCAGCTTGATGCTGTGCCTCACATCCGCACCCGGACATCTTCAGGCAGCATGTTAATTACCAATTAGTAGTATATATGTGTTTTTTTACCAATACAAATAAAATAATCCGACATATTGCGTCGGATATATACACGGTTATGCACCTTCAATCCCTTGTCCGGCAGCATATCTACAGATCTATACAAAAATCTCTACAAATTAATAGAACAAATTGTCACACGGTCCAGGCGATTAACGACACGCATAAACTCCACAGGAGGGAAATTGTCATTTTCTTATCTCTTCATAGAATAAAAAAAGACGCCGGTCAAGCAATAGCTTAACCGGCAGCCTTAACTGGAGCGCATTATACGGGTACTGAAATTGGCGTTTAAGCCCGCAATGATATTCTCCATCGACCCGTTGTGTTCTAACGATTATTTTTCTATGCGATAAAACTTATAGGTAACCTTTTGGCTTATTTGAGCCGGTCCCTGGCGATCCTTTTCCCACGCCCGCAAATCATCCCAGCTTCCTAACCGGGTATGGGGACTTACCAGCGCCTCCGCTTGAAGATACCACGGTTCTTCTTCCATCACTACAACCAAACCGGCTTTACCGGTCTCGCCCCGGCTGGACAGCCGGTGTTCATAGTAATTGCGCACCTGCCCGTTCTGCCAGTATGTACGCACCCGTTCGGCCTTGATTTCGCCGACCAGTACGCCCTGCTCCGGCGCCGTCCGGCGAATACCGCCGATGGTCCCCTCTGCCAGGGGCAGTTGCAGGGCAATGCCTTCCGGATTGCGGTCATAATCAAAGGCGACTTTTCCCAGCGCCTTTGTGGTCCGGTCAAGCGGGAACCTTACCATGATACCCGTATAGGCGGGATTATGGTCCAGCTTCTCATAGAGTATCCCCACATCGTAATGTCCGCCTTTGGTACCCACATACCAATTATAGCCCGTCTCCTTGCGTCCCGCCGGTTCCGGGCGTACAGCCAGTTCCCCTGCGTGGGCTTCAAAATGTATCCGTCCGAAATCCTGCCGGTAAAAAACATAGCTCTCCAGTATATCACTGCCGCCGTCCCGGCTAAAATCCCAGTGAATACCGCTGGTATGCGCCCCGAAACCGCTCTTGTGTGCATAATCAACCGTCAATAACTCGCCGCTGTAGCCGGTTTTCGCGCCATCTTCCAAATCGGAAATACCCGGTACCTGGTCAAAAACCGCGATTGCGTCCGGATACGGAAAATGCAGATACCGCATCGTCCCCACCCGCAGACTGACGCTTAAGGTGCCGTTCCCTGTAGGTTTGAAGCCGTAACCCTCCAGATAATTTTCATCAAAGTGCGGATCTAACTTCTCCAGTTCCATGCCGCGGTCGGTACGCACCACCGTATGATACCGCAGTCCGGGCGCCAGATCCACATCGGCCCGCAATTGTAGATTTCGCAGAGCGCTCTCATCCTTGGATAAAAAAGCGCCCACGCTCGCGCTCCAGGTTCCTTTCCCCGCGCCAATGCTCGGAAATACCCAGCCATTGTCCTGCCCGTCCGGCGCTGCCTCCGCCAGACATGCCGCCGGCAGCAGCAGCAAGGCCGCCAAACCGCCCATCACCTTTTTAATCACACTGATCCCCCTCGCCATCCTCAGAAGTTTATATCCTGCTCCAAACCCTTTATTATTTCGCCTGCTCTAGGGCGCAAACATTCCCTCGCCTGCTACCCGTCCGTAGCGGGACATACCGGGCCCCTCTGCCCCTGATCTGGTCACGTTTTGTCGTTTTCTCATACGCACATTTTACCAAAATATTGGTATCAGAGCAAGGTAAGTACAATATGATAAAAAACAGCCGCAGCAGAACTGCGGCTTCATGAATTAACGACTCAGGCGTACCATGTCCCCCTGGAATCCTTATATACCGACCCAT
>DHRA01000020.1 GCA_002411145.1 Firmicutes bacterium UBA5324
CGCCCGTAGCCCGTACCGACAATGTACTGGATATCCGACTTTTTCAACCCTGTGTCTTTCAGCAGTTTATTAAACAGCTTGTCGGCGGTTTCCTGGGTAAACACCGCCGTCGGTGTAATGGCTGTATACACACTGCCGTCCGCCAGCAGTACCGCTTTACCGGTCCGTGAACCGATGTCGATCCCCAAAACTTTGTCATTGGTTAAAGCAGGGATAAACTTTTTGTCAATTACATCTGCGATTTTCATGGACATTCACTCCCTCTCTCATTTTAGGCCAGCATTTCAATAAAGGCCTTAATTCTCGTTTGCACTTGTCCGGTGGGCGGCCCCACCTGGTAAGACCCCTCCAGACTGATGCTGGGAATCCCTTTCTGACGAAAATATTCCCGGAACAGTTCTTTATCCACGCTGGAAAAGGAGCAGCCGATATAGCCGTAGAGCAGCAGGCCGCGGGCCTTAATTTTTTCAATCTGGTTTTCGATAAGCTCCCGCATATAGGTGCCGGCGCCCGCCGCGTGGTTATCATAAATATAAGTAACCAAAGCCTCCACCGGCGGCAGGTCTTCCCGGTATTTTTTCAGCGGTACGCCGCGCAGGCCCAGCAGAGCGCCGCCGGCCTGGTCAATGGCTTCATAAATACCGAACTCCTGCCCCGTTCCATAACCCCAGACCAGCGGGATAACCCGCTGTAAATCTTTTGCACCGGCGACGGCGGTCTCCAATTCCTGAATCAGCAGGTCGATGACCTCTTCAAAGGCCTCCGGCTTGCCAAAATAGCTTGACAGTCCAATGTTCAGCATTAAGATGGTCGGCAGGTGCGGATATAGAAGGGATTTTGCAGGCGCAAATCCAAAATTCTCTTTATCTTGTCAATGAGCCGGTTTTTGCGCAGAATTTCCCTTTTCAGCCTTTCTTCATCCACGGTCCGGCTGCCGGTCAGCCATTCCGTCACGCCATAGATCTGTTCTTCAAAAAATCCCTTCAGCTGATCCAGCCGTGCGCCATCCACGCCGGGTGCGCGGTAAATGCTCTCGATGCAATAGACGTCGTACCCTTCCTTGCGCATAATCTCATAAGCCATATTATAGGGCTCGCAGGCGGAACTGGTGCCCAGAATGCGGTTGATACTCGTCCCCCGCCGCTTATGCCACTGGCCGACGGTGCACTTCACCATGGAGCAGGTTTCCACCGGGAACTGGTAATAATCTTCGGCGATCAGCATCGCGTCCCGGTCACTCAGCCGGCCCATTTCACTAAATACGGCGGGAATGACGTCCAGCGCATACAGCAAGGGGACTTCCCAGGCGCTGGCCCGGCACCAGATCGCTTGTTTCCCGGCCTTATAGGCCTGCTCCGCATCATAGATGTAGGCGGCGGAAAGGTCCAGCAGCCGGCAAACGGCCGGCGAATAGCTGTGCACTTCCTTGCTGTATACCAGATAATCACGCTGATTTTGAACTTCCTCGATGTTCATCCACGCTTTCCTCTCTTTCCCGCAACACTTCGATAAAGGCCTCCAGCCTGGTCTTGAGCTGTCCCTGATCGCTGGCCGAGTAATCGACCGGCACTTCCAGCACCGGAATACCCAGCTTCTGATAATGCTTGAAGAATTCGTGCTTGATCTGCCCGTAGCAGGGGCAGAATTTAAGATAGACGTACAGGATGCCGTCCACCCGGTAATCCCGGGCCAACTGTCCCGAGATATCCACCCGTTCCTGCAGCGGCTTCATCCGCGTGCACGGTGATTGATCCAGATAACCTTCGGCCAACGCCTGATAGGGATCGCCTGTTTCGTTAAGCTGGAAGCTGACATTGCGCGCACCGGTGCAATGGTCTTCAATCACCACCCGGGCGCCGACTTCATCTTCGATCAGTTTCAGCAACCGGCGGTCGCCGTCGGCCACCACGCCGCCCGCCATCATCAGACGGATCGGTTTCGGTCCTTCGTCGGGCACGGCCGCCAGTTTTTCGTAGATCTGTTCGTACAATACCAGCAGTTCTTCCGGCGGCAGGTAGTAATAGGCTTTCACGAGATCAAGCAGGTCTTCGCCCTTGAGCGGCGGATTATTCCGTTTGCGCAGGGTGGAAATATTGTATAGCGCCGCCCGCACTTTGTTGTAAAGTTTGATTTGCGCCCGTACCGCTTCTTCGGAAACACTCTGCCCGGAAAGTTTCTCCAGGTCTTCTTTGAAATTTAAAATCTCAGTACGGTAGTAGTCCCGCGAAGATTCTTTATGCCGTAAGCGGGGGAGGATATAAATATCCGCCGGGGTGAAGAAGTCGCCGATGGCCTCGCCCACCTTTTTGATGCAATCACAAGTATAGAAGGTGTACACTTTATCCAGTGCTTTGTATAAGGGATCGCCCTCTTTAAAGGCCCCGAGAATACTTTTTGTAAAGTCGCAGAAAACGCTCTGGGTGATTTGTTCTCCGCTGGCCACCACTTCGGTATTGCCCATTTTGAACAGCCGTACCTGATTTACCCCGGCGGCATTAATCAGTTCCAGCGGCGTATAGGTGCAAAGATAGCCGACCTTCTTTTTGCCGTCCGCCCCGGTGATCACCGTTTCCTGCTGTTTGGCGATGCGGTTTTCCAAATCCGTCAGGTCCAGGACGAACCCGGTTCCCGCCCTGCTTTCCTCCCGGGCCCCGGCGACCTGGTAGTTTTGCGCATGGACCGCCGCGCCAAGGGCGCCGGCATAGATGGCGTCCAGCTTGAACAGGCTGATCGGCTGTTCAAGCAAGTCTTCAATGGCTTTTTTCATACCGATATTATTGGCCACACCGCCGGTAAAGGCCAGCCCCGGCTCAAGGCCGATCCGGCTCAGCAGATTGCGGACCCGGCGGGCGGTGGCCAGATGAATGCCCGCAGCAATATCGGCCCGGGATGCGCCCTTGGCCCGCAGGGAAATGACTTCCGACTCGGCAAAAACCACGCACTGGCTGCTGATTTCCGACGGTTTGGTGGCCGTAACGGCCTCCTGACCCAATTCGCTCAAGTTGAGATCCAGCAATTGCGCCACTTTTTCCAGGAAGCGGCCGGTGCCGGCGGCGCATTTGTCATTCATGACAAACTCCACCACCTTGCCGGTATCCGGGTCTACTTTAATGCCCTTCGAATCCTGCCCGCCGATATCGATGATGGTCCTGATGCCCGCGTTCAGATAATGGGCCCCCAAAGCATGGCAGGAAATCTCCGTCACAATCTGATGGGGTATATCAGTAAAGCCGATGGCCACCCGGCCGTAGCCCGTACCGACCACATAGGTAACATCCGAGCGCTGGAGGCCCGATTTTTCCAGTAATTCGGCCAGCAGTTCATCCGCCGTATCCTGCATGTTAATCCCGGTGGGTATCTGGGTGGTATACAGCTCATCGCCGGCCAGCAGCACCGCTTTACCGGTCCGTGAGCCGATATCGATCCCCACCACTGTCGCCCCGCTTAACTTTGACATAAGCGTGGCATCAATTACTTCCGCAATCTTCATTACATCTTCACTCCTTAATATTAATTGATTAGTAGTCCGTCAACTCTAAAAGTATAGTTAACGAACTACTAAGCCAGCATCTCAATAAACGCCCTGATCCGCGTAAGTATCTGTCCGGTGGGCGGCCCGACCTGGAAAGTTCCCTCCAGGTTAATACTGGGGATACCCCGTTTATGGAAATAGTCACGCCACATTTCCCGGGCCACGCTGCCGTAAGAGCAACCGAGATAGCCATATAACACGAGGCCGCGGGCCTTTACCTTTTTGAGTTCCTGCTCGATCACCTTTTGCACATAGATGGAAGCCCCGGCTTCCTGGTTGCCGAGCACATGGCGGGCTAAGGCCTCCACCGGCGGCAGGCTTTCGTCGTAATTATTAAAGGGATAGCCCCTGAAGCCCAGCAGCGCGCCGTCGGCCTGGTCAATCGCTTCATAGATGCCAAACTCCTGGCCCGGGCTGCCGACCCAGACCAGTGGAATCACTTTGTTAAGATCTCTCAGTCGCACCGGCGCGTCGGTCAATTCCACAATCAGCCGGTCCAACACCTCTTCATAGGCCAGCGGTTTACCAAAATACGTATTTAAACCGGTGAGCAGGTAGATGGCCGGCAAGCTGCGCATATAATAGGGATTCTTGATGCGCAACTCCAGGATTTTGCGCACTTTGGCAATCAGCCGGTTTTTTCTGCGGATTTCTTCTTTTAATTTTTCTTCATCAATTTCTTTCCCGCCCGTAAGCCAGTCGGCGGTCTCACGTATTTGCGCCATCAAAAACTGCACCAGTTGTTCCAGCCGGTCGCCCTTGACGCCGGGGGCCCGGTAAACAACATCAATGGCGTGCACATCATACCCTTCCTTCCGCATCAATTCCCAGGCCAGATTGTAGGGTTCGCAGGCGACGCTGGCGCCAATAATCCGTTTCATACCGAAGCCCCGGCGCTTATGCCACTGACCGACGGTGCACTTGACCATGGAGCAGGTTTCCTGGGGAAACTGATAATAATCTTCCGCGATGGTCACCGCATCCAGGTCACTCAGCCTGCCCATTTCACTGTAGGCCACCGGCACGATACCCGACGCGTAAGCCAGCGGAATTTCCCAGCCTGTGGCCCGAGACCACACGGCATCGATTTTTCCGTCCTTATATGCTTGCTCCGCGTCCTGAATATATGAAGCCGATAGGTCCAAAAGTTCGCCAATGGCCCTTGAATAGCCATGCACCGTGTTTTTGCTGTAAAGCAGATAGTCGCGGGGGCTTTGAATGTCTTCAATCTCCATCTCCGTTCCCTCTCTTTCCGGCAACACTCGCCAAGGTCTGTCGCCTATTTCCCATAGGGATTAAATTCGTTGGTGAATATTTGTTCAGGCTTGACATCCGTTTTTATTTCCCCGAATTCTTTCAAAAAGTCAATCCAAACCTGGACTGTTTCCGGTTTGATAATGCCATCCGGCGCAAAATACCCGGTCCGCAGCATCTTCGGCTCCGCGTTGGCCCTTCGCACCGTAATGTCAATCGCCGCCTGCTGGTTGGCATCCGCCCAGTTATTGGCCTTGGCTACCGCGGCCACAAAACGTCTGACCACATCCGGTTTTTCTTTAATGAATTTTTCCGAGAAATAAAAGGGCGTCCCGCCGCCCACACCGCCGAAAACGTCATAATCGGTGAACAATACCTTCATGCCGCCGCGGGCCAACAGAAAGTTAGGGTTCTTATGAAAGCCGGCGATATCGATATCGCCCTGACGCAGGGCCTGCTCCAGGTTGCTTTCCGGCATCACAATCACTTCGATTTTGCCTTTGGGATCGGCAATGCCGTTTTTCTTCATATACCCATAGGGAGTGTACTCGTTGCAACCGCCGATGGTCGGGATGCCGATTTTCTTGCCCACCATGTCCTGGGCGGATTTTATCGGACTGTTGTCCAGCGTTACATACACCATGTGCGGTATTTCCTGGGTGGTTTCCGTACCGGCCACCACCGCTTTTACTTTCGCGCCGGCGGAAATACCGGCAATCGTTCTGTTGATATGGGCCGCCCCGACATCAATTTTCCCGGCGACGACAGAAGCAACCAATTGCGGTGACGGTACCGTCCCGGCGAATTCCAGTTTAATGCCCTGTTCGGCAAAGAACCCCAGTTCATCGGCCAGCAGATATATGTCGGGCCGGGTAACATCCGTCGGCGTAGCCACCCTGATGATGTCAAAGGGTTTATCCGTACCTGCGGCATTACTCTGTTTTTCCTCTTTTTTGCCGCACCCGAACAACAACAATCCGACCAGGGTAAGCATGAGGATAAGCCCCGCCGTTTTTAACCGGTTTACTAATCTTTTTTTCACCTTCCAGCCTCCACTTCGTTTTTTTTAATATTTACAAGTCGCTAGCTTTCCTTGAACGGAGGCCAAGAATTGTTTTTGTTTCTTAACCTTCAGTTCGATAACTGATGAGCCAATGTTTTAAGCGTTTCCTTGTTCCCGGACGGAACCCCATGCCCTTCCCCTTTACGGCGGAGACAAATTTCTGATCAAACGTTTCCGCGTGCTCATAACCTTTAAGCTTCATCCCCTTTCGCCTTCCAGCGGGTAAGATGGTTTTCCATTTTCACGATCAGGTAGTTTATCGTCATGCCTAAAATGACCAAAACGATGATCCCGGCATACATTTTTTCCACCTGGTACTTGTGTCTGGCGTCGAAGATTAGAAAGCCCAGGCCCGCGCTGGCGCCCAGCATTTCCGCCGCCACCAGGATGATAATTGAACGGGTGGCGCTAATCCTGAGCCCGGTAATAATCGCCGGTACCGCGGCCGGCAGGATTACCTTGCGGAACAGGGCAAGCCTGGACACGGCCATGGATCTGGCCGATTTAATCAACAGGGGATCCACTGTTTTTACACCGTCGATGGTATTGATCAGAATCGGCCAAACCGAGCCCCAGAAAATAATCCCGATTTTGGACAGTTCGCCCAAGCCAAAAATGAGGATGAATACGGGATACAGGGCGAGGGTGGCTGTATTCCGGCAGAGTTGGATGAGCGGATCGACAATTGATTCGAATCTTTTAAACCAACCCATGAAAATCCCCAGGGGAATCGCAAAGCCTACGGCCAGAACAAAGCCCAGCAGGGAACGGTGAAAGCTGGCCGCAAAGTGCCCCAGCAGTTCCCCGGAGACAATAATTTTCACCAAGCCTTTGACGACATCGCTGAAAGGCGGCAAACTGCGGGCATCAATAAACCCCGCCACCGGCAACAGCTGCCATAATACCAGCACCGTCCCAATGGCGGCGACACTTTTAAAACTTTGCCGGGTTACGGCCAAAAGGGAATTCATATTCTCACCACCTTGTGTCAATTTAGAAATCAGAAGTCAGCATGCAGGATATTATGCACCGCCTTCTTTCAGACTCCCGGCCTCCTACCTGTTACTGAGCAATGAACTGAGGATGTCGGTTAACAGCCGCAGCCCGCCCCGGTACCCGGCGTAAGCCTGGTCGGTAACCACCCTGTTGGTGACGGGATAGGTTACACTGAGAAAACCGGCTTTTAATCCCTGGGCCAGCGGCCGGTCCCAGGTACTCCCCAGCACAAAGGCCGGGCTGACCGGAGAGCCGTATTCATCCTGTTCTTCGGCCAGTTCCCGCTCCAGAGCCACGGCAATCCGGCTGGTATCCGTTTCAAAAATCAGCCGGGGACGAAGCTCCGGCGCCAATTTGGCAAACCGTTCCGTAACCGCCGCTTGCGCGCTGTCGTCCAGCATATCCGTCACCACCGCAAAATACGGAATCCAGCCCAAATCCTCGCTAATAAACCGGGTAAGCGCATAACTGTAATTGGCGTCGCCCACGACGATGCCGAAGCGCTGCAAATCCAAATCATTGTAAAGTTCCGCCACATGCTCCAAATAGGCGTAATACCATTTTGTTTCCCGCTCCACGATTGCCCGGAGAGCAGCGGGGGAAATACGGACATGCCTGGCCAGTTCCTCCAAAAACTCCTTGGTGGCGGTAGGTCCGATGGGCAGGGGTAAATTAATATAAGGTATTTCGTGGACCTCCGCAAAGGCCCGGGCGGCGCCCAAACCATGCACATCGGATAACACGACATTTAACTCCGCCTGCGATGCGGTTCGCAGGGATGCCAAATTATCGAAGGGACTAAAGAACGTATTTACCTGCAGGCCGAGTTCTTCCAGCAGCCGCTTCAGTTCCAGCAGGTTGCCCCGCCAGAAAACATCCTGGGTGGGAATCAACCCCAGCAGATTGATTTGCCGGGGTATTTTCGGCAGCCCCTTTGCGACATATTGGTGGATCAGGGCGGTGAGAATCAGATCATAGCCACTGGACGAATTACCCTTGAAGCCGCCGGTTTCCGCGACGATAACCGGTTTCCCCTCCGCCCGGAACTTGCCGGCCACAGAATTTACGTCGTCACCGATAATGTCGGTCATGCAGCCGGTAAGAACGGCATACAGGTCCGCGTCAACGATGGACAGGGTACTTTCGATCTGTTCCGCCAGCCGGTGTTCACCGCCAAAAATCACTTCCTTTTCCAGGATATTCGTACTGGGCGTAGCCCGGCCGCTGCAGGAACTGGTCCCCCAGTAGCCGCTGCCTGCTTTGGCGGCTCCGTCCGCCGCGGAAGCGCAGCCGGGGGCGGCATGCACGATGGCCGTCGCGCGGTTAAGGGCATTAATGGTGACCAGGGCCCCGCCCAGGGCACATTGATAGCGCGGTCTTTCAATGAAATTGCTACTCATTGGCTGCCTCCCTTTCTTGCCCACCCTCGGCTTCCTGCTGGATTTTTATAAAAGCAAAGGGATTTTGCTCATACCACGCAGCTTTATAAGGGTTTTGGGTATGTTGGGCGAAATTCCGGTTGAAAGAACTGTTGCGCAGAATGCGCGCCGCTTTTTTGGCCACGGCGTAAAAACCCCGGTAGCCGATGTAATTATCAAAGATCCGAAAGATGGTCAGGGTGGGCAAACCCAGTTTAGCGGCCCATACGTTATCGGTTACGTGCCCGACAAAAAGGTCGGGCTTGATCCTTTTGAGGAGGTTCGTCAATTCGAAGGGCTGGAAATTGGCAATATCCACGCTGAAATTTTTCCCCCGCTGGTTTTGCACCAATTTTTCATAATAATCTTTGCCAAAATGATCGTGGTGATAAGAACGCACCCCGGCCACTTCCAGGCCCAGTTCCTGAAAGAGCGCGCCGGTTACCAGGGCCCGGAATTCGCCGGCACTGAGAAAGACGCTTTTCCCGGCCAACAGCGGTTTATATTTAGCGACGGCCCGCAGAACCTTTTGTTCTTCCGCCGCGATGACTTCCGCCGCCTTAGTTTCCAGGCCGAAATGGCCGGCAATGTCCAGCAGCCAGGTCCGGGTGTTTTCCAAACCAATGGGCATGTCTTTGAGTACATAGGGAATACCGTATTCTTGAGAAAGATATTCGACAAAATAATCATCATGGGTGGGACAAACGCTGATCGTCAAATCCGCCTGGGTCATATTGCGAATCGCTTCCCGGGTGGCAAAATTCGGACCGATATTGACATCAATCCCCACGGCATTCAGCAGGCGGGTGATTTCATCTTCATCGGGCTTGCCAACGGAAGCCAGATTAATGACATTGACCAGCGGCCGCGGGTTTTGCCGCCCCGGCTCCCGCCGGGGCGGCCGTCCTTCCCTGTCGCTTTCGATAAATCCGTGTACAATGGCATGAAAGGCCACATCATAGCCGGTGGCCCAAACCTTGGTTTTGAAACCCTCACAATAGGCTGCCAATATCGGTATATCGAGCCGCTCCCGCATCCGGTCGATGATGCCGGCCACATCGTCACCGATGATGGAGGGCGTACACGTCTGGAATACGACGATTGATTTGGGGTGATACCGTTCATAGACCTCGACAATAGCTTTTTCGAGTTTGGCTTCACCCCCGTGCACAACGTCGCTTTCCGTTAAATTGGTGGATACCCAGTTGGAGTCTTCCGCCTTCAGGTTGCCGTTTTGGATGTTACGGAGGCGAATCCCAATCAACGCTCCTACGCCGTTGGACGCGCAGCCAATGGCGCCATGCACGATAACCGCTGTTTCCGGCAAGGTCAGGAGCATGCCCATGGTCGGCAGCAGCTGACATAGTCCGGCCTGGGAAAATGACCGTTCCTGGTTTTTCAGGCAACTGCGGTTTTGCATTTTAAGCCCGCACGCGGTACCGCCGTAGGCAATGCAGGCCTCCAGCCGGTTTTCCCGCCCCGGCACCACCTTATCCTCCAATAAGCCCATAGATGATTCCTCCTGTAGCTAGCGTTTGTTCAGGTATTCAGAATATTACAAGATGAAGCATAATCTCTATTCTGACTACCGACTACTCTGTATCAATTTCCTTCGGCCTTTTCTTTCCAGCCGGTTACACGTTTATTCAGAGCAACGAGCAGATAATTGACCAACAGTCCCAGGAGGGACATGGTAATGATCCCCGCATACATTTCCGGCACCGCGTACCGTTCCTCAAAATAGAAAATCATGAACCCCAGGCCGGAGTTGGCGCCAATCATTTCCGCCGCCACCAACACAAGGATTGAAGTGGCCGCGCTCAGCCTGATGCCGGTCAGAATGGACGGCAGAGCCGCGGGCAAAATTACTTTGTAGAGTAAGGCAGCGGAAGAAATCCCCATCGACCTGGCCGCCTTTATCAATTGGGCATCGATATTCTTCACACCGGAAATCGTGTTGAGCAGGGACGGCCAGATCGTTCCCCAGACAATGATCGCTGTTTTCGATACTTCCCCCAGGCCGAAAAACAGGAGAAAAACCGGATACAGCGCCAAAACCGAAGAATTCCGGCAAGCCTGCAGCAATGGATCCATTACTTCCTCAATCGGGGCGAATCGACCCATGAAGATCCCCAGGGGAATAGCAATACCCATGCCCAGAAGAAAACCGATCAAGGATCGCTGGAGGCTGACGGAAAAGTGTTTAAACAATTCGCCGGTGGCCACCAGACCGGCCAGACTTTTCACTACTTCACTAAACGGCGGCAACAAAAAGGAATCCACAAGGTCGAGACGGGGGATAATTTCCCAGACGGCCAGTACACACGCAATGGCCAACACCTTTTCCAGCCTGGCCCATACTCGTTGCAACAGCCGGCGCCGCCTTTCCTCATAAATGAATTCGGTTAGTTTTACCGTATGGCCGGCCCGGCGAAAGCTGCTCACCAAATTTTCATACACAGTTTGCTCACCTCTCTACATGTTCATTGGACCTTTAAGACGCTACCATCCCTAATCACCGACATCCCCTTTCGGCGGCAATTAGCGCAAAAAGCTGAAGACGCCTTGCGTCTCCAGCTTTTTTCTGGCCAACTTCAGTTAGTTAAAAGATATATGATTGTCCTGCCTTACCCCTGGTCATTTAGGATGCCGGATCCAACTTACCGTTGTTCAGGCGGAGGACTCTATCCGCCCGCGCCGCCAAAAGGGGATCATGGGTGACAATAACCACACCGGCTCCGGTCTCCCGCGCCTCCAGCAAGCAATCGGCAATTTCCGCGGCTAGCACCGGATCCAGATCGTTGGTCGGCTCATCGGCCAGCAAAACGGCCGGTTGAAGCAGCAAGGCCCGGGCCAGGGAAACCCGGCGCAATTGTCCCAGACTAAGCTCCTGGGGTTTATGCTGCAAGCGGTGGCTCATCCCGAAACGCGCCATCAGCGCGGCTGCCCGCTGCTCCAGCCTTCTTCCCTTTTGTAAGAACCAAGCCGGTAAGAGGACATTTTCCAGGGCCGTCAGTGAATGAACCAACCGTGCCCGCTGGAAAACAAAGCCGAAATAACGGCCGCGCAGGGCGGCTTTGTTCGCCGCATCCCATCCGCTCACATCCTCTCCGTCCACTAATATTCTGCCGCTGGTCGCCTGTTGCAGCAGGCCCATGATTGATAACAGCGTGGTCTTCCCTCCGCCTGAATCACCGGTGATGGCCAGGGCCGCGCCCTTTTCCACGGTCACGGATATGCCGGACAGAATTTCATCCTGCGCAAATTGTTTGCTGATTTCCTGCAGTTCTAAAAGTTTCCCCATCTGCAACCCCCATTTAATCAAATTCACCCCGGGTCATGATTGTACTTGGGTCGATCCGGCTGCCCAGATACGCCGGCAGCCAGGCGGCCAAAGCCCCCAGTCCGGCGAATATAATGCAAAGCAAGAGCGATAGGGCGACCAGAAAGGACCAGGACGGAGGCACAAAAGGAAAGGCTTGATAAGTGGCCAGCAAAGCCAGGGCCGTTTTATACAAACCGCCGCCCAACAGCAGGCCGGCCAGGGAGCCGGTCAGGGTCACCAACACCGCTTCGCCGGTGATAATGGCGGCAATTTTCCGGCCGGAAGCGCCAATGGCCAGAAATAAACCCCATTCCGCCTGACGCTCCCAGGTAAGGGTATAAAAACGGGCAAAAAGGTGAAACAAGGATGTGAAAACCGCCAATAACCCCAGGCCGCCAATCAGCAGGCCAAATACCGTAAACTGGCTGTGAATCCGTTTTTTTACCTCCGACGCCACAATCGGTTGCATGAAACCCACTTCCTGGATCCGGGCCACCACTTCTTCCACCTTGGCTTGTTCATCCACCTGCACCAGAATGGTGGAAATCAGTTCCGCCGGCGGCCCCTGCTTCGTCCATACAGACTTTAAAGCAGTATCTTTCATCACCACTCTTCGCGCTTCCTCCATACTCACAAACAGGGAATAATCAAGTGTTGTCCCGGTTTCTTCCGCCTTTGTCACGATGTTATACCATTTCCCCAAAATAGAAATCTGATTCTCCGTCCAGGTGGGCACCTTCGCCCCCAGAATGACTTCATCGGGACCCAACTCGGTTTTGTGCGCTTTTTTCAGCCAGGGCCCGATGATCCAGTCACTGGCCGGGTCGTAGCCGATCATCCGGTTTTGCGTGCCGATGTCGTGGCAGTCAGCAGTCAACGCATGGGTGAAAAATTGCGGTGTCGCCTGACGGACACCGGATACCCCCCGCACGGCGTCCACTAAATTTTTCGGCATATAACTGTTGGCCGAAGCGCCGCCGAATAATATCAGGCTGGGTTCCAGCGTTACGCCATAGGGGATAATGACAATGTCGGCGCCCATCCGCTGTTTGGATAGTTCCATCCCGGAAGCAACCCCTTTGTATACGGCGGCCACGGAAAATATGATCGCAACCCCCACCGCAATGGAAATAATCAGCGCGGCGCTCTGTAGTTTACGGTGCAGTAGACTCTTCCAGATAAGCCGGATCAATAGCCTTCTCTCCCTCCGGGCATATTTAGTCCCTTATTTCTGAATTGGCCGGCAATTCCTCCCGGGTTTGCCGGTTCAGCCAGACCGTCGCTGCGCTAAGCAGTACCAGCAAGCCGCCGCCGAGGGTCAGGAAAAAGGTGGTTTTCGCGCAGGCGCCGCCGTGGGGACAAATACCGATCGCCCAGGACTGGGGCAACACAATAATCGTAATACCCAGCAGCAATAAAACAAAACCGTTCAGCAGCCGGGCCTCAGCTGTCCGTAAAACCAGGAAAGCCGCCGCCTGAATGACCGCCAGTAACGTAACGACAAACACCGCCTGATAGGCGTAGTGGCATTGCATCGGGCTGCCGCCGGCGCCCAGCCCGGTGCAGATGGGTACTATACGGGGGAGAAGCAGCAGGGCAATGCTGACGATCACGGCACTCCAGGACAATAACTTATAACGATCCATTTTTTCATTCCCCTTTCCCATGTCTCCTTAGTTAGGCTCTAGCGAAATCGGTTCGGCTTGCAGGCGTTGTCGCCTTGCCATTGTCCAAAACCGTGGCGCCGTTCGACAGTGAAGACTGATGCTGCCCGTGAGCGGGGCTGGATTGTCTGAAGGGAGCCCGGTTGGCGCCTGTATACAGTACTGCGAGACCAAGCAGAAATACGATAAGGGACCAGAGCAAAAATCTCTGTAGATTCATTACGCATCCTCCTTTGTAATTAACCCGAAGGCAGCTGTTCCCAAGGGCGCTCCTTCAAAAACAAAAAGAGACAACCGTTTTGGGAAAACAGTGCCTCTGGGAGAAACCAGTCAGCTTAATTCCACCGTAGCATATACTCCATTACCCATAAAAAAAGAGGCAATTGGAACAGTAATCGTCCCCAAATTGCCTCCGGTTTTCCGGTTAGTAGCATCTTTTTCTATAAGTTACTATATAAATCACAATCTGTCAAGCAGTAAAATCAACGGTATGAAGCATCTCAAAAGTATTTTTTTAGCTTCTTTTACAGCATGTCCCCCCACCGCATCCCCCGGAGGACGGGACGGGTTTTTCTTTGGACACATCCACCACAGCAAGGTCATCAACCATTTTAAATACACCCCGGATCATGCCCATCCAACAGCTAAAACCGACTTCTTGCTCATTGGGCGGCATAAACTCCACCACATTTTCGCCTCGCGCCAGCGGTTTTTCAATTTTGAGCGCAGGTATGATAATTTCGTTATTACAAGCGTTTAGTTGTTCCCCGTCGATCATCCATTTTACAGGGATGCCTTTTTGCACAAAGAGTACGTTTGGTACATATCCCTTGCTGTTTGCCGAAATTCTTATCACCTGAACCCCGTCTTGCATTTCTGCCTTAACCGCGGCGGTTCCCTGGACTGAATGGGATCGCAGTAAACTCATCCCCGGCAGTTCTACCCCGGCCATCCCAAGTCCCCGGTCCGCCATAATGAGACCAAGCGCCAATACAAGCATTCCGCTGAACTTGAAAATTTTATGCGTATACCCTTTACTCAGAAATCCGGTGACAGAACCAAAGGTGAGCATGAGCGGCGCTGTTCCCAAAGCAAAGAAAAACATGGCCGCAGTTCCCCTTAAAGCACTGCCTGTGCCCAGAGCATAAAGCTGCATCGTTTGTAAAGGTCCGCAGGGCAGGAGGCCATTAAAGAATCCGATGACAAAGGGAGTACGATTTGTATTCTTTGCCGCATAATTGGCCCAGGGCAGCCGGATGCCCATATTTTTAAACGGAGCTAAACCCGCTATATTTAGTCCCATTAGAATCATGAACACCCCGGCAAACAGGGTAAGACCCGCCTTCAAAGAAATCGTCGGTGAAAAAACAGCCCCCAAGGCGCCAACTATCCCGCCCAGTAACGTATATGAGCTGATCCGGCCCATATTATAAGCTAAGGCGGGCCATAAGGCCGCAAATTGATTGGTCGTCTCTCGCCGCATACTTTGCGAAAGCATTAGCCCTCCGCACATGCCAACGCAATGCAGAGAAGTAACCAGCCCGATGATGAAAAGCATGAGGTGTGAAACTTTATCTTTTAATTGCGCGTCGATGTTATATGCGTTCGTCAGATTGCCCAGCACAAAAACAGCGAGAAAAACCATAATAATCCCGATATACTGCGTATATTTTTTAGCTTTTCCAACACTGTATCCCAAATCTTCTATGGCCGCCTGAAACATCCTCGGGCCGGCTTTCTTCGCATCGTATTTTATCATTACCTCGCCTGCCGCATAACTCGCTTTTACCTCTACTACGCCTGCAAGGTTTTTTAACTTTCGTTCAATGCGTCCTGCACAGGAAATACAATGCATATCGCCAACAGGGATTTTTATAGTTCGCGGATTCATGATTACCTCCGTACCGAAGCTTAAAGTCGCAGCCAAACCGCTCCCTTTCATTTTATGCCGTTTATTGGCTATTTATCCGATGGCTAACCATCGCTAAAGAGGGTGCCCCGGAAGCTTTTCAGCTTTTTGGGACACCCTCTGGATTTCCTGGGACGCAGGGAAAAAAGCAACCTGTTTAGCTAAACATTGATATAAAGTGAGACTTAATTCAGGTGGAGTTTTAACTCCATCTGAATTTAAGTCTCACTTATACCCACAGGGCACAGGTCCAGGAGCTTAGCGACGACGCTTAGCTATTGAATAGAAACTTAGTTGCTGTGCTCTAAAAGTTTATTTATTGAACTCCCTAATTTATCACTTATATTATTGATATTGCCCAAAGTCCGCGAAATTTCAGTCATTGCGTTGTCTTCCTGCTGCGCTGCAGAGGAAATATCCGCAATCCGCTGCTGGTTGTTCAGCATTTCCGTGGACAGGCCCGAGAGCGTAGGCACAATTTCCGCAACTGCCTCCTGCACCTCTGTTACTGATTTTCTAATAGTTTCCGTGGCCAGCCGGCTCTCTTCCGCCAGTTTACGTACCTCCTGCGCCACCACCGCGAAACCTCTTCCCTGCGCCCCCACACGTGCGGCTTCAATAGCCGCGTTTAATGCCAACAGATTAGTCTGTCCGGAAATATGTTTTATGGATTCAGCAATGCCGCCGATGTTTTTAACAGCCTGTGTTAAAGTTTCCGCGCTGGCCATCGTTTTTTGCATCGTAACACGCTCGCCCTTTATTTTTTCATCTATATCGGCGATCGTCGCGGCAGTCAGGCCAATGGACTGGGAAATGTCACCGGTAATTTCCATCATCCCCTGCAGCTGACTTCTTAAATAACTCGATACCTCAGCAACTTCCGCGGAAATTTTTTTATATGTAAATTGCGATACCCAGCGCATAACCGAGCAGACTGACTGTATGGTAGCCACCCTTTTGGCGCCGATAATTTCCACATCGGCGCTTAAATACCGCCGGTACTGACTTTGTAATATCCCCGCCGCCCCAACAATTTTTTCATTGCCGGCAATATATTTTGCCTTGGCCAGTCTCTGGGCTACTTCCTCTTCAGACAATTCGCTATAAGCAATGTAGCTAAACTGAACATGGTCGACACCGTTTTCCTTGCAGTAAAAAGCAGTCTGCTCCGCCTGAATAACATTATTATTAAAAATATGGACCGTTTCTCCGGCGGGAATTTTCGATAATCTTACGTAAAACTGCGCAGGCGGGATCAACTCCAAGGCCACCATTTTCTCGCGCGGTATTTTGCCGGCCGCCTCTTCCACCCGCGTAGGTTGACACAAAAACAAGTCGGCCACCTTGTGATCCTTCACTTCTTTAATGGCATAGGCTTTTCCTGCGAAGCTGCCGGCAAAAGCGAGACTCTCCGCGAATAATTGCTGAGCGGCATCAAGAATCTCATCCCCCACTGTCTGCGAACTCCCTAAGGTAGCAAAACGAAAATCAGCACTCATAGAATAGATCACCTTCCAACATCATATAGATTTTTCTTGCAATGACGAACCTCTATAATCACAGCATGCGAAAAGGCTAAGGTTACCCTACGGATAACCTTAGCCTTCAGTGTACTAATCGGCTAAGCATATTGAGACTATTCACCGGTCAATAATCTAAATGTCGTTCCCGGCGACAACGCTTAGGTGTTCGATTCCTGAGCCGTATCGGCACAAACAAATTCGTATTCCTGGAGTTCATGAATGGTCGGGTTTGTACCGCATAACGGGCAGGTACCTTTCTTGCTCAGATGGATGGTGCAGAAATCTGTGTACAAACCATCAAAGAAGATAATCCTGTCGCTTAGCAAAGCTCCCTGACCAGTTAACAGCTTTATTACTTCTGCGGACTGCATAAAACCCATGATGCCCGGCAGCGGGCCAAGTACGCCCACTTCGGAACAGGACGGTGTGCTGCCCGGAGCGGGAATTTCCGGGTACCGGCAGCGGTAGCAAGGACCCTCCGGGTTCAAAATCGTCATACAAGTGCCGTCAAAGCGAATCACGCCGGCATCGACCAACGGTTTTTTCGCAAAAAAGCAGGCATCGTTCAACAGAAAGCGGGTGGGAAAATTATCGAGCGCATCCACGATCACATCATAGTCGTCGATGATTTCAAAGACATTTTCCTTACTCAGCGCGGTTTTATAGCAGTTTATCCTCAGCCCGGGATTGATGCCTTTTAAGAAGACGGTGGCGGATTCCACCTTTGGCTGCCCAATCCGGGAGAAGGCGTGCACAATCTGGCGATGGAGATTACTTATTTCCACATTGTCATAGTCCACAAGGCCAATTGTGCCGACACCGGCCAAGGCAAGCGTATAAGCCACCGGTGCGCCCAGTCCGCCTGCACCCACAATCAGCACTTTATGATGCGCCAGTTCCCTGGGAGAAGTCCCCGTTTCCGCACCCATGACCAATTCTTTTAGTTTTGCACCGCTTTCTTCCTTGCCGAGCCTGACAAATTCCATGGAAAGAAGATTGACGTAGAGGAATTGGTCCGCCGTTTCCCCAAGTTCAAGGGCTAATTTTATAATTTCCATCGCGCATAACGTGCCTAAAAGGCAAAAGGAGACTATCTCCCCGGTCGTGTCACGGGCAGCCCGTTCCGGGGACGGTTCCTTATCCGGGAGCTTCGCCAAAAAAGCCCGCAAGCTGTCTTGGTCTTTGAAAACCTGCAGGCCTCCCTGCCAGCCGTTATAAAGCGAGACAATGGTCGGGACAAAACTTCCCGGCAGCGGGGCGGATTTCTGCAGAATGAATTCCGGTTTACCGAGAAAAACCCGGAACTCACCGCCGCCGTCGGCCCGTTCAATGGTGACATCACCGTTTAAATCATGTACATCGGCAAAGAGCTTGTCCATCCCCTGCGCGTCGTCAACCCGGCAGTAAATCCGGCCCAGACCCGCACCGGCCAGATAGTATACAGCCGGCGCGATGTCCTGTACACTTTCCCCGCAAATAAAAACTGACGTTTCCAGTATTTTTTTCTGTCCGGGACCACTTATTTCCGGCATGATTATTTGTCTAAGATATCGGTTAATCTGTTCCCGTGTAAGAATCATCGGACTGGCTCCTCCATCATCATTATAGGGTTCTAACGACGGCCGTTCTGATAGTCTGCAATGGCCTGATGCAGAGCATCGGCGGCGATGTTTGAACACTGCAGTTTCTTTGGCGGCAGTCCGCCCAGTGCTTCAGCCACATCCTCGTTTTTAATCCGCAGAGCTTCCGACAGCGTTTTTCCGCTGGCCATCACGGTAACCATACTGCTGGCCGCGATGGCCGCCGCACAACCGTAGGTTTTAAACTTGACGTCAGCCAGGGTATCGTCCTTGACCTTGATATAGATCGTGATCTTGTCACCGTCTACCGGATTGCCCACACTGCCTACACCATCGGCATCTTTTATCTCGCCCACGTTCCGGGGATTGGAAAAATAATCAAGCACCGTGTCATTATACATATATTTCGCCTCCCGCTGCCGCAATTAATTATATTTACTATTAATTATATTACTTTATTCCCCGTTTCTCAAGGCATTCATTACTTTGCACCGGCAACAAAAGCAAGCCGCAGGGGGCCCTGCTTAAGCTTGCTAAATAAAACCTTCTGCATAGTATTTTACATGATAATTTCTTTTTTAAACAATTTCCGGCGGAAACCTTTTATATTTTTTATATTTTTGTTTACGGCACGGGCAAGCCCCGCCCGGGTAATGTGTTTTCTCACCGGGACAGCCCTTCCGCCGGCAACCAAGCAGGCCGGATAGATTTTGCCTGATCCGGCTCTGCCCATTATTCGCGGACTTTTCTCATACGCATAATAGCCGGGCGGGAGCAACTCCCTGCCGCATATGTTCTTCCACCCGCTGCCGGTCATTCTTAAAGCAGCGCATGGCGGACAGGGAGCATTCCGGATCGCCGTAAATATGCCACATGCCCCGGCAAGTGAGAGACAGCTGATTCAAGCCCATAAAGCCCAGCACGTCTTTCAGGGGAATGCCTAACAATAGCCCCACTTCATGGGGGCAAGTACGCTGAAAGCGCGTGCGCAGCACCTTCAGGCAAGCATCCAGACCCTTCCGGACCGGATAGCCGCATTGCTGGAGAAATGTCCGGTGATCGTTTTCCTGGATGCACTCCTCCAGACGATCCCGCCGGTAAAATAACACGGTGACACTTTTCTGAGTTTCCCGCAGGATAAAATAAGACAGATTGCTGTCCTGCAATATTTCTTCACCATATTGGCGCCACAGCGTAAAAAGCGGCATAAACTTTGTGTCGGTCAAGGACAGTACGGTGGAAGGTTTGTTGCCGCAAAGAGTGGCGGCCAACTCCAGTACCAGCCACTCCGTCAGCCCATCCGCTCCTTCTCCCCAATCCCTGTTAAGGTAAAACATCTTTGGCGACATCTACGATCATTCCTTTCTTACACACAAGTCTAAACCCGTCTGTTTGCCAATGATCCCCCGGACCTCAGCCAAAAGAAAAAAGGATTAACCAGCTATGTGGTTAACCTCCAGCTTTCTGGTCGATTAAAGCCGTATGTTCTATTATATGTATTAATGGACGCCAGGTTCCCGGGCCAACCGTCAACTATCCGTTAAACAGCCTTCCAGGCTAAGCCGGTGGAAAGGAACGCCCGTACATTAGCCAGCGGCGCCGTGGGTGGAATATCACATCCCGGCATCAGCATATACCGTTCATAGCCTTGCCCGATCCCGATGCAGCGCCGGGTTTCGGCGACTAAATCCGGCATGCTGCTCTCCTTCAAGGCCACCGGGTTTACATTTCCGGCCAAGGCGATTTTGCCGGCCAGCGTCTGCGCCGTTAAGGCCACATCCACTTTATAATCCACCGACAACAGATCAATGTTCAGCCTGGCGATGGAGGACAGCCGGTCACTGATTTTACCGCAGATATGCAGGACAATCAATGCTCCGTCCCGCTGCAGGCGATCAACAAGTTTCGCCAGATAGGGCGCAACAAATTCCGTAAAATGCCGCGCGGAAATGAGATCGCCGGATGCCGTCGGCTCCGCCACCGATAATAAAACCGCCCCCCGGGCAATGGCCGGCGCCAGGTACCGGTAACTTACCTCGGTCATGATTTCCATCAGGGCATGGATGGCTTGTTTATCCTTGTACAAACCGCTCATCACCTTTTCCACCCCGTAGAACTGTCCGGCGAGGGTGAAGGGTCCCCAACCGGAGGTGCCGATGAGATATTTTGTCCCGATCTTTTGCTCAACCGCCGCAATAATCTCCCGGATCGTGGCGATCCACTCATGTCGGTCAATTACACTCAAGTCAATTTTATCCGCTTCACCGATCGTGTCAAAAGCGGGCGCACACACGTCAATATTGCCCTGGTGCCGGAATTTGATTTTTCCGCCAAAGAGGTGGATCAACAAATTATGATAGCCGGAACCCGGCCACACAATATCCGATTGCACCTCTTGATTAACGTCGGCAATAACCTGCGGCGCCGTCCGCGGGTCATCAAGCACATCCTTGAGGGTCAGATTTCGCTGGCGAAAAGTCCAGGTGCCGCCGGACAGCAAGGCGACCGGTAAGCGGGGCGGCGGCTCCGCCCCCGCCTGCGGCTGAATAACCTGTAAGGCAATTTCCCTCGGATTCATATCCAACAACCTCCTAACCAAACTGATATCTATTATCACCCCGTATATATGAAAAATCGCTGCGCGGCTTTCGGAAATAGGGAGTGGGGATGCAAGGGGAAGGGATTTCCAGAGCGGAGGAATTCCCTTCCCCAGGGATATGCTCCCTCTATAAAAGACAAGAAAGGCCAAAGGTTCCGGTAATCACCGCTCCCTTTGGCCTTTAGTTTTCTAATCAGCCGGTTGATATGATATTGTCACCCAAAATTCTCCTCATAACTTCGTCTACATGGGATTACCCGGCATCACAACCCGCATTGCGCCAAGGCCTGCGCCAAATCCGCAATGATGTCGCCGGCCGCTTCAAGCCCTACGCTGAATCTGAGGTGCCCCTGTTTAAATGCCGGCGGATAAAAATGATTCCGTTCGTCATGGGGGCCGGTATACACGATAAGACTCTCATCATGTCCGATGGAAACCGCCGGAACAATCAATTTCAGGGCGTTGACAAATTTATTGTGGGTGTCGACATCTCCCTTGAGGCCGAAGGCCATGACACCCGAAAACATCGTCATCTGTTTCCGCGCGATCTCATGCTGCGGATGACTGTTTAACCCGGGATAGGCCACAAAGGCAACGGAGGGATGGGCCTCCAGAAACCGGGCAACTTGCAGTGCGCTCTCGCTATGCTGCTTCATGCGGAGCGGCAGCGTGACTACACCGCGCATGATCAGCCACGCATTGAAGGGACTGATCACTCCGCCTAAATTAACCATCGCCTGGCGTTTAATCTGCCCGATAAGTTCTTGCCGGCCGATTACGGCGCCGCCCATGGCATCACCGTGGCCGTTAATATACTTCGTTAAACTATGGATGACGAGATCCGCCCCCAAAGCCAGCGGTTGCTGGAGAAAAGGCGTGGCAAAAGTACTGTCTACGGAAAGCAACGCGCCCACGGACCTGGCAAGCTTTGCGATCTCGGCAATATCACTTATCCGGGTGGTGGGATTGCCCGGTGTTTCAATATGGATCAGCTTTGTATCCGGACGTAAGGCCGCTTTTATCTCGGCCAGATTGGCCGTATCCACCAGGCTCGTTTCCACACCGTATTTCGCGGGAAAATACTCATGCAGCAGGCGGTAAACGGCGATATAGGAGACATTACTGCAGACAACATGGGCATTTTTTTCTAAGAAGGTAAAAAATACGCCCGCCAGCGCCGAAACCCCGCTGCCCAAAACCACACAATCTTCCCCGCCCTCCAGGGCGGCCAGTTTCTCCTGCAGATATACCTGGTTCGCCGCCGTATTCCGCGTATACACCAACTGATTGGGGTCACTCCAGTCAAGGGTTGAGGCATCTTCCGGCAACCGGTAGCTGTTTGCCATGATCAGGGGACGGCGGATCGCCCCTGTCTCCTTGTCTATATCATTCCCCGTATGGATGCATTTCGTTTGAAAGCTTAATTTTGTTTTGTCGGTCATATCCCTGCCCCCGTTATGCTGCAAAATGTTCCGCGATTTAAATAGTATCTGTCGTGCGCAGCAATATTACAGCCATTTTTTCTGCCAGACCGGCAAAAGCCTGTTAACGAACACAAAAAGGCTTCAAGTAAACATGCTGTTACTCGAAGCCTCTGTTTGCTCAGTCGGCTGGTAAATCCAGTTTGTAAAAACTGATATTAGCAAAAGAATATCATACCGCCCCGGCAGTGTCAATACAAAACCCGGCAGAACCCCTCCCCGGGGCTCGCTGTTCTGCTTGCCTATTTATTGGCAGAGGGATTAAATTCGTTTGTATAAATTTGGGCCGGTTTGATATCGCCCTTAATTTCCCCGAAATCCCTCAGCAAATCGATCCACATGGTGACCGTTTCTTCTTTAATCAGGGCGTCCTGCGCGTAATTTCCCTGCTTGATGGTACTGGGGTCGACATTGGCTCTTCTCGCGGTAATCTCCACCGCTTTTTGCGGGTTGGCGTTACACCAGTTCAAAGTTTTGGCCACTGCGGACACGAAACGTCTGACCACCTCGGGCTTTTCCCTGATAAATTTGTCCGCAAAATAAGCCGGCGTGGCCCCGCCAATGGTCCCCCAGACATCATAGTCGCTGAACAGAATCTTGAATTCCCCCCGTTCTTTGATAAAGGCGGGGGTTTTATGCAGCATGGCCAAATCTATATCGCCCTGACGCAGGGCCTGATCAAGCTGGGCCTCCGGGATTACGATGACTTGCACCTTGCTTTTCGGATCATCGATCCCGTTCTTTTTCAAATAAGCATACGGCGTGTATTCATTACACCCCCCGATGAGGGGGATGCCGATTTTTTTGCCTACTAAATCCCGGGCTGATTTTATGGGACTGTCTTTGGTGGTCACGCCCACCATATGGGGTATCTCCTGGGTCGTTTCAGTGTTGGCCGCCACCGCCCTGATTTTTGCCCCGGCGGATATCCCGGCGATGGTCCGGTTAATATGGGCGCCGCCCACGTCAAGTTTCCCCGCCACCACGGAGGCCACCAACTGGGTGGAAGGCACCACGCCGGCAAATTCAATTTTGATCCCTTCCGCGGCGAAAAAGCCCAGTTCATCACCGACATAATAAACCGAGGGACTTGTGGGGTCGGACGGTGTCGCCACCCGAATAATGTCCGGCTGCTTTTCCTTACTTTCCCCTGCGGTTTTTTGCTGCTCATTGGTGGAACATCCGGCGACGAAAAACAGGGAAATTAATAAAACGCCCAGGATGGTGGTGAATTTTCGCCAGTTTTTGGTTTTCATGATTTTCCCCCCGCTGATTTATTTTTAATTCCTTAATCCTATCCCGGCGGACATTTCAGGCTTACGCCCTTGAAATAACAAAAAGCAAAGTTCTCCCCTGAAAGGAGCACCTTGCCTTCAGTCTCTTGCCTGACCAGCGATTATTATGGCTTGGCTTTGTCAGATAGTATAAGTAAAAGGAACTTCCACTTCCGCAAAAAACTCGGTGTAAATGTTTTTCCGGAGCCGTACGAAGTCGAAACTGTTCCGGTCCCGCGGCCGCGGCAAATCAAC
>DHRA01000095.1:0-3477 GCA_002411145.1 Firmicutes bacterium UBA5324
AACACCTTGACGAAAATCCCCTCCCGCGGCATTACGCAATCTCCGACCGTGTGATAAATATTGCATTTACTGTGACATTCCTTGCCGATTTGCGTTACCTCCAGCAGAATGTCCCCAATTTTCATTCTGGTGCCGATAGGCAGGGTATGCAGTACCAAACCCTCTGTCGTGATATTTTCCGCAAAATCGCCGGGATTTACTTCCAGGCCATGCCCTCTCATCTTATCGATGCTTTCCATGGCCAACAAACTCACCTGACGATGCCAGTCCCCGCCATGCACATCCCCGGCGAGGCCAAAGTTCACCACGAGTTCGCCCTTGCCCACATTAACTTTTTTTTCCCCTTTTTTGTCACTGGTACAGACCGCAATAATTTTTCCCTTCATTTGCTATTCCTCCCGCACAAATGTACCGCTTTTCCCCCCGGTTTTTTTCACCAGGCAGATATCGGAAAATACCATACGCTTGTCAATTGCTTTACACATATCATAAATGGTTAAGGCAGCCACCGATACGGCCGTGAGCGCTTCCATTTCCACGCCGGTTTGACCGGTAATGCGCACGGCAGCTTCAATATGAATGCACTTATCACCCCGGGTAAAATTGATTTCAATCCCGGAAATAAATAAGGGATGGCACAGAGGAATTAATTGTGAGGTTTGCTTCGCCGCCATGATTCCCGCGAGCCTGGCAACCTCCAGGACATCCCCCTTGTGAATACGGTGTGCGTAGATTTGTTCGACTGTGGCAGCATCCATATGTACAGTGCCTTTGGCAATTGCTTCCCGCTTAGTTGCTACTTTTTCTGTTACATCAACCATGTGGCTTTCACCGCGGGTGTTGAAATGCGTAAAACCCATCTGAACCTCTCCTTAAACAGACAAATTTTTCTTTCCCTCTATTGTATCAAAAGTTAGAAAACTAAGCTACCTTATGCCAAAAGAAAAAGGACTAGCTGCCTAGACCTTATTCCTTTGCATATATTATTTGCTTATCGGGCTGATATATCCTGGATATTTCACGGCTTTCCCCCGTAGTTTCAGATCGTATCCAGTTCTTTACCCCTGGTCTCTTCACCCAGAATCAGAATATTAACCGCGGCCAGCAGCAGCACACCGGTGAACATGGCAAACACGGTTTGGTAACCGGCGATCCCGCTTAATAATTTTGCCACCACTATGGGTGCTATGATCCCGCCAACCCGGCCAAACCCGGCGGCCCAACCTGAGCCGCTGGCCCGGAAACGGGTAGGATACATCTCCGGCGTGTAAGTGTAGACAACGCCCCACGCGCCCAAATTGAAGAAAGACATCAGACTGCCCCACCATAAGATGGACGCCGTACTGTAACTGTGGCCAAAGAAATAGGCGCACACCGCACACATCGCCAAATAGGTACTTAAAGTTGCTTTACGTCCAATCTTCTCCACAAAATACGCGGCGCTAAAATAGCCGGGCAACTGGGCGAGGGTCATAATCAACACATATTCAAATGTTTTCGCCAGTTCACGTCCGCTATCATGCAGCAAAGAAGGTAGCCAGGAAAAAATACCGTAATAGGAAAAAACAATGCAAAACCAGAGTACCCATAAACAAACTGTCCTTCTTAACAACTTTCCGGTCCATACTTCCCTGAAACTAACCTTTGCCGATTCCGGAGCTTTATATTCAGCCGTTTCCACCGGTTCCAGGCCACAGCGTTTTTCGAGGGACTGCAGTAAAGCATGGGCCTCGGGGAGCCTGTCCTTCTGGGCAAGAAAGCGTACGGATTCAGGCACATTCCGCCACATATAAAAAACATAAAGGGCGGGTATGGCGCCGATGAAAAAGGCAATTTTCCAGCCGAAGTGCGGTATGATGAGGTAGGATATCAAGGCTGCCAACAGCCAGCCGGCTGCCCAGAAACTCTCCAGCAGCACTAAAAAGCGGCCCCGCTGCCCCGCCGGGGAAAACTCCCCCACCAGAGTAACGGCCACCGGCAACTGCCCCCCCAGGCCAAAACCGACCAGAAAGCGAAAGGCAAGCAAGGCATTATAACTCCACGCCACACCGCATAAACCAGTCGCAATACTGTACAATACCAGCGTGGCGGCAAATACTTTTTTGCGGCCAAAGGCATCGGCCAACGTCCCGGATAAAACGGCGCCAATCGCCATGCCGACCAAGCCGATACTCACAATCAAAGCGCCCTGATCATTGGAAAGCAGCCACTCCGCTTTCAGCTTTGGCAATACGAAAGAGATAATGCCTGTGTCCATGGCATCAAAGGCCCACCCCAGGCCGGTGATTACCAGCAACCGGTAATGAAAAGCACTGACGGGTAGTCTTTCCAAACGTGCGGAAATGTCCATGTAAATTCCTCCTCATTGAAAATACACGTGTCTTGTCAATATTCAGATTATAGCATAAATTCAAGCGAGGGGACAATCCAAAAATTTCCGCCGTCACAGCATATTCTCCCTTTACAGACGACAAAAACCGCGACCCCCTGGGACCACGGTTCATTATTTTTCGCTTTGTGGTTCTTCGTGCCGGCATTTATGCCGGCCTTACCGTCCATATCCCTATTCCTGCAGCAAAATATCAGCCCGCGCCAACTCCCGGATAACCAATTGTTTGGTTTCCTCATCACTGACTTCAATATTATGAAGATGCACCCCGTTGGTAAGGCTTGATAACGGTTCCACCCCCGCATTTTGCGTGCTGTCGACAAACTGCTTCACCTGTCTGCGGGAGTTAAGCATCAGCAGGCCGCGCAATTCACCGTAAATTGGATGCTCTACCACCACATCCAATATTTTGCCGCCAAGATCAACGATGATCTCCAGTTCCTGCTCCATTTTCTCGATGCTATGCTGACAGGCCACCGTGAACTTGAGCGTCGTTGATTTTTTAACGGTGTCCGGGATGAAATACCCTTGGGCTGTGGCAATTATCTCCATGCCACCCGCCCGCAAAATTGCGATATCCTGTACTATCACCTGCCGGCTGACCGCGAACTGTTTAGCCAGCACCGTACCGGAAACAGGCACCTCGCTTCCGGACAACAAATTTTTGATCGCTTCCCTTCTTTCCGAACCTAACACCATATCTCACCTTCCGCCGGACGAAGCTTGCCCCGGATCAACTGTCAATACCGGGCGCCCCGTCTTAAATACCCGTAACATCATAACCCAGATCTTCGACCGCCTGTTTTATCGCCGCAGGCTTAACCACCTGTTCGTCATACTCAATGACGGCCTGTTTGGCCGCTAAATCCACCTTTACAGAGGAAATGCCGGCTAACTCACCCAGGGCTTTTTCCACCGCCGATTTGCAATGCTCGCAAGTCATACCGCCAACCGTAATTTTGATGAATGACATGTTCTAAACCTCCTTTTTTATACTTTATATCTTTTCTTCACAAGCGTATTTTATCCCTGCTTATTTTCTCAACCTTCCGAGCCAGGCGGTGATTTTTTGCAGCGACTTTTCTTCC
>DHRA01000095.1:3750-6307 GCA_002411145.1 Firmicutes bacterium UBA5324
TTATTTAACAATACCGATAAACCCACCGCCACACAAAGCGTCGGCGCCAAATAACCGCAAAAGCCTTCCACGACGGCAACCCCTTTGCACCAGCCCAGGGGTGTAATATCACCATAGCCAATGGTGAAGGTCGTCATCGCGCTGAAATACACGGCTTCCAGCGCGGCATATTCCCTAATGGGCCGTCCGTCCAGCAACAGTGTGCTTTGCCACCTGTTTGCATGGTTATAATCCTGCATAAATAAAAGATAAATACCGGCAAAACCAAGGATAAAGGCTCCGTAGGCGGCGACCGCATATATCGTGAATCTCTTTAAGCCAATGGGTTTAGCACTCCTGCGCGGTGATCCGATGGAACAAATCATGGGTATTCTCATCGCACATCCCTCCCACAGAGAGTATATGTGCATCATCCGACAAACCTGCTAAATCCTCTCCATTTCACCAAACTATTAAACCCCCGGCCTGCTTCATTGAAACAAAGCAAACCGGGGGTTATTGAAGTTAGTTGTTACTCCCTAGTAGGACAGGCTTTTGCTGCGCACATTGTACACGGCCTCGGCGGCGTATCTTTGTCCTGCAGCATCGGTTATGGTCACGTCCGACAGAATTACATCTTTAGTACGCCAATTGAAGTCCGCCCTCGAACCGGTAATGGTCAGCCCGTTATCTTCCATACGTATATTTCCGTCAATGTAGGCATGGCGCTCCCGGCCGTTAATATAGACGGAGTCACCGCTGAAGAATGCTCCACCCTGGAAAACGCTAATGCCGCCCTCCGCATAGACTTCCATGGTCGCCAGACTCACTCTGGCCGCCGGCGCCTGGATCTCCATATTCTTGACGTGTACGACCACATTCCCTTCCAGCATGTAGAAACCGGTATTTATATCGTAATATGTGCGGTCTGCCGAGACCTCGGGCACACTGGCCCAGGCCAACGATGAACTTAGCATTACCACCAGGATCAGCAGCCCTTGGAACAAGCGTATTTTTCTCATAGGCCCTCCAGTCAACAATTCTCGCCTACATTATACTGCACCGGGGTAAGTTTGACAACTGCATCTAAACATTAGTAATCTGTAAACTCTAAAACTATTTACCTTCATTTAATTAACACTTTTAGAGTTTACAGACTACTATCCGCCAATATCCGTATAGCTTCCTGAATGCCTTTTTCCGCTTTGCGAAACCGGTCCGCCGTATGTAACTCACCCTTTTGCCGGTATATAATCTCACCGGTTTGCGCCACAATACGCATTTCTTCCAGCTCTTTCACCTTTTTTTCTATCTCCCTAAATATCTTTATCATTAGCAAATCCTCCGCTTGGTCCATTATTACGATCCATCTCATAATCCGATTATGCCAAGCTATTATACTCCAGGCTTATAAGAAATACAACCTATAATTTTTGACACTACAATTTTTAACATGGCTAAAGGGTCCACGTTGTCTGAAAGGTTAACATATGAAAACGCTCCAGGGGTTATCGGCGCAGGATAAATCATGTTTTGCAGGAGATAATACTGATAAGTTCACTTTAGGAGGGAAAAGATGGATATTGATTTTCTGATCTATCAAAAAAGAGAAGAACTGTGGCAACTGTTACTAACCAGCTGGAAACAAGACCTGCCATCTTTCCGCTATCTGGGGATTATCGCTTTTATCGCCCTTTACTATTATCTGTGGTATCGGCTAACTGATAAGCGGCGGCTTGTGGACCTCTTATTCTATGGCTCCTTAATTACTGTAGCCTGGACGTTAGTTGACTCCTTTGGCGTTATGGCCGGCCTTTGGTTATATAAACACCGGACATTACCTCTTTTGCACGATGTTTTCCTGCGGGACTGGACAATAACTCCACTGACTTTCATGCTGGTTCAACAATATAGCCATAGCTGGCGGCAATTTTTTGTCTGGAACGCTGTAGGCGCGGGCTTTTTAGCTTACGTAATCATCCCTTCGCTGCATATCGCCGGTTTTTATCATCTCATCCATTACAACTATACCTACATCTTTTTATCTTATTATATAGTTGCCGCTTTAATGCGGGCCGCGTTCCACTTAACCGTACAGGTTCAAGAGAAGGCACGGGAGAATAACCCCCGGCCGCTTGAGAATGCGCTCATACGACCTGCCTTTAAGCCAAGGGACGACAAGGAGGAGTAGCCTCCCCCGCTTAATCACGCAGGAAATACCGTCAACTAATTATGTCTAAAAAAACAAAACCCGCGATGCCGTTCCTCTCTTATGTTCAAGACCCGCTCTCAGCAGGTGGGTGATCTGGTACTGCCTTTGTCTTCCCCTGACTTGGAGGCTTGACAGCCGCACATACATCGATCTCCCGTAAACAACGCGTAGGTTGAACATAATTGAAAGGCTTACGCACATCCCAGGTCGATATTTCGGTACTGGTTTCGCTTGCTTAACTATTAATAGTATATGCGCTCCCGCCGGTTAATTCAACGTCCAGATTCGTAAAAAAACCTGCCTGCCAGGGCCAATTTGCTGATAAAAGCTAAGGCCTGCGCCCCTATACTTATGTTAAGCCATTTT
>DHRA01000055.1:0-183 GCA_002411145.1 Firmicutes bacterium UBA5324
GGTGAATCGGATTGCGTATCCTGCGCCCGGTGTGTGGCGGTTTGTCCCGTAGGCGCCCTTGCTTACAAGCCGATGGCCGGGAAAGGGCGGGCCTGGGAGTTTACAAAAGAGAATGTCACCTGCAAGTTTTGTGATGCCGGCTGCAAGTTCGATTTGAACATTAAAAATGGCAAGGTCATAGGC
>DHRA01000055.1:337-554 GCA_002411145.1 Firmicutes bacterium UBA5324
TTACTGCGCAAGCTCCCGGCAAAACCCGCCCCCTGTGCCTGAAAGGCAGACTGGGCCTGGAACTTCTCCATGTCGCGCAACCGTTGAAGCCGATGTTGAAGAAAAACGGCCAATATGTTGAAGTCAACTGGGCGGAAGCTTTGGCCCTGGAGGACATTCTGGAAAAACTGAAAACAGTTAAAAAATAGGGATAAACGATATTCAAGCATTAATAAAA
>DHRA01000055.1:729-896 GCA_002411145.1 Firmicutes bacterium UBA5324
GGGAAAGCGTGACAAAACCTTGCCTGATAAATACCAGGCAAGGTTTTGTCATGCTTTTGCCTGGGGCAACACTTATATCACTTTATCATGCATACTTATTCCTAAAGCTGTTCACTGAGAACGGCAAAGGAGCGGCGGCTTCCGAGTACTCTGTAAACCCTAAAACT
>DHRA01000055.1:1140-5498 GCA_002411145.1 Firmicutes bacterium UBA5324
CTTTTAGAGTTTACAGAGTACTAGACTGATGCGCGTTTCCTGTAGAGAGGAATTTTTTTTTATTTCACTGAGATACTAATAAAAACGCTATTACGGGAGGGATTGCATGCTTACAAGCTGGCTGACGATGAAACTGATGAACCCGGTACTGGATGAGGCGACGGTAAAAATGATGACGGAGGACTATCCTGACAACCCCTTTCTTATGGTCACCGTTGCCGAGAAGCTAAATCCCGCGGCGATAGTAGAAGCGGCGATCAGGGCGGAACTGGGGAAGGAACTGGCCCGCCCGCTGGGAAGCCCGAATGTTCTTTCGCCTTGGAACCGCCTGTTACTGAATCCCAGGCAGTTGTTTCAATTTCCCACCCCCGACTATACGGCGGTTGATACAAAAACCATCATTGGCCCGAAAGCAAAGAAACCATTGCAGCTGGACATCCCCATCATGATTACCGGCATGTCCTATGGCGGTTCTTTGAGCCTGCCGATGAAAGTCGCTTTGGCGAAAGGGGCGTCGATGGCAGGTACTTCTTCCAATACGGGAGAGTCCGCCGTCACCAACGAAGAACGGGAGTCCGCCAGGTTGCTGATCGGGCAGTACAACCGCGGCGGCTGGCTCAATAAGCCGGATCAACTGAGCAGGCTTGACGCCATCGAAATTCAACTGGGGCAGGGAGCCTGGGGTGGCGCGGTTGATGAGCCGATGCAGGCGGCTAAAATCGGTGCACACCTGCGGGCCGCCTGGCATCTGGCGGAGGGGGAGAATACCGGTATAAATGCGCGAATGCCCGGTCTGAACACGGCCAAAGATTTGATCCAATTGGTGGACCGGCTGAAATCGGAGTATGACGTTCCCATCGGCATAAAAATTGCGGGGACCGACTTCATCGAATATGAGCTGGCCGTTATTGCGCAAACGCAGGCGGATTATATTGTCGTAGACGGCTCGGAAGGGGGGACTTCCCATGCTAATCCGACCTTGCAGGACCATGTCGGATTGCCAACCCTGCATACGCTCGTCCGTACCGTAGATTGGCTGCTTGCCCATGATAGACGGGAAAAATTCAGTGTGATTTGCGCCGGCGGACTTACTACGCCCGGGCATTTTCTCAAAGCGCTGGCGATCGGGGCCGATGCCGTTTATATTGGCTCAATTGCCCTGATGGCTGCCATGCAAAGCCAGGTGGCCAAGGTGCTTCCCCAGGCGCCGCCGCCGCAATTGGTTCTGTACGATGGGAAAATGACCGATAAGCTTGATGTGGACAAAGGGGCTCACCACTTGGCGAACTTTCTAAAATCCTGTACGGCTGAAATGCAATTGGCCGTACAGGCTGTTGGTAAAACCGCGTGCAAAGAACTAAACCGCGAGGATTTAGTGGCGGTGGACAAAGACCTGGCAAGCTTCATGGGCGTGCGCCACGCGGCCAGCCATCGGGTTGCGGAAGAAGAGAAGGGCGCAAAATCAAATCAGCGGGCCCGCCCGGAGCGCAGTGCGCCGGCGCCTCTCCCCGTTCAGTAGATGTGCGGTTTATTTTCAGATACTTTGGCAAAAAAGGCCCGCCTGACGGTAGTTCGTCACTTGATGTATTGGTAAACAGAATAATGCAGCGACATGATCCAATAAACGGCAGTACGCATTTACTGCCGTTTATTACTTGATAGCTGGCTTTCGAAGATTGTTGGCAAGAATTATTGCAGGTTTTCTATAGAAAATAACGAAGTAAAATAAATATTGAATACAAGAGCCAGTCTAAAGGAGAAATATTTCCATGATACCAAAACCCAATTACGCAAAACCAGGTGTATTAGTTGCACTTACATCTGCTTTGTTATTTGGCGCAGGAACACCCTTTGCGAAGCTATTGCTAAATACCGTTAATCCATGGTTATTGGCAGGGCTGCTATACCTTGGCTCCGGTATTGGGCTAACTTTATATCGTCGTTTGAAAAAAGCATCTTCCGTGAATTTGCCGCGCAATGAGGCCTTATGGTTTGCTGGTGCGATAGCATCGGGTGGCATTATTGCTCCAGTCCTCCTGATGTACGGACTAACGAAATCACCCGCATCCGGGGCATCTCTGATCTTAAACGCGGAGGGCGTATTCACTGCGTTACTGGCATGGTTTGCCTTTAAGGAGAATTTTGACCGACGCATCGCATTTGGGATGGTGGCTATCGTAACTGGCGCAATAGTCTTGAGTTGGCAGGGGGAAGCTAGTTTTGCCGGTCTATGGCCTTCGCTTGCACTTCTAGGTGCGTGTTTCGCATGGGGAATTGACAATAATTTGACAAGGAAGGTATCGCTGTCAGATACAACGTGGGTTGCATCAATCAAAGGTCTCATTGCAGGAACGTTTAATCTGTCCTTGGCATTATTACTTGGGGTATCTGTGCCACCTTTACCCAATATCGTTGGCGCTATGGTGGTGGGACTTTTTTCGTATGGCGTAAGTTTAGCATTATTCGTAGCTGGTCTTCGACTCCTCGGCACCGCTCGTACAGGGGCTTACTTCTCCGTTTCCCCGTTCATTGGAGCGCTAATAGCCTTGTCATTTGGAGAACCATTGACGTTACCGCTGGTGATTGCCGGGGCGCTGATGGCGTTCGGTGTATGGCTTCACTTAACAGAACATCACGAACACGAACATACTCACGTAGAAGTAGAGCATGAACATAAACACATACATGATATGCATCACCAGCATGCGCACGATTTTCCTATTAGATATGGGACACGACACACTCATACACACCAACATAAATCAATAACGCATAAACATGACCATTTCCCGGATTTTCACCATCAACACAAACATTGATTGGAGGCTGGCAAAGGGTCAAAATCAATGTTAAAAAGGCACCTATTTCGGTGCTTTTTTTAAATTGCCCACTCGGCAAACTTAAGCTCAATGTTGCTCCAATGCTCCATTGAAGGAAAATTAAATACCGGAGTCGAAAAAATCCGCAAATGATCATTGTAATGGGGAGATAAATATCAGCGGGGAGATGATCCCATGGAAATCAACTTGCCTCTGGAGGAGCTATTTGCCGTACTCCGGGCGGATGGAAAGGGGTTAACCAGCGAGGAAGCAAACAAACGGCTCGATGTTTACGGCCATAACGTATTGGAGACAAAGGCAACCCTGGGCCCTGTAGGCATGTTCCTGCGTTTTTTCGCCAACCCGCTTGTCATAATTTTGCTGGTCTCCGCCTTCGTTTCCTTCTTTCTGGGAGAAACACGGGGCAGTGTGATTATTATCATCATGGTCCTGTTGAGTGCGGTCTTTCAATTTTTTCATGAATATCGCTCCCATACCGCCGCGGCCGCCCTCGGCAAACGTGTTGCCATCCATGCTTCCGCGCTGCGGGACGGCAGGGTGCAGGAAATTCCCCTGACGAACGTCGTGCCTGGGGATATTATTCATCTTTCGGCCGGTGATATCATCCCCGGAGACGCCCGGCTGATTTCCGGCAAAGATTTATATGTCAATCAAGCTTCGCTGACCGGAGAATCCTTTGCCGTCGCCAAACAGGCGGCTTCCGCCGGGCAGGACGCGTCCCAGCTTACAGATATGGTTTACGCCGTGTTTATGGGGTGTAGTATTGCGACCGGTGCCGGTACGGCCATTGTGGTGTCTACGGGGAAAAATACCGAAATCGGTAAAATTGCGCATTCCCTCACCGTCAAGCCGCGGGAGACGCAGTTTGAGCAAGGGATCAGGAATTTTAGTTTAATGCTGATGCGCATCATCCTCAGTCTTGTGTTCATGATCTTTTTAATCAACGGTTTGTTAAAGCATAATTTCTTTGAGTCTTTCCTATTTGCGGTGGCCGTTTCCGTAGGGTTAACACCGGAACTGCTACCGGCGATTATGACTGTCAATCTGGCCAAGGGGGCCATTGCCATGTCCCGGAAGGGCGTGATTGTAAAATGGCTGGCGGCCATCCAAAACCTGGGCGGGATGGACATTTTATGTTCTGATAAAACCGGCACCCTGACCGAAGGCGAATTCAAACTGGTGGAATGTGTTGATGCGCAGGGAAAAGCCAGTGCACCAACCTTCCTTTACGGCTATCTGACCAGTGCCCTGCAGAGCGGTTTGAAAAATCCGCTGGACCTCGCAATTATCAAGGCCGGCCAGCCGGCGGAAGCAAAAACGTTTGCCAAAATTGATGAAAACCCCTTTGATTTTGTGCGGCGCATGATGTCCGTGATTGTCCGTGACCGGGAGAACAACACCCTGCTGATAACCAAAGGGGCGCCCGAAAGCGTACTTGAGCATACGGCATATTATCTGGACAGGGGTCAGGCGGCGGTCCTGGATTCCGCGTATATGTTGTTTGGTGCAGGAAAATCT
>DHRA01000012.1:0-2146 GCA_002411145.1 Firmicutes bacterium UBA5324
ACCGCAAGCATAGCTTGCGACGGATGGGGAGCCAAGTCCCGCTCCGGAAATCCCTTCCCGGAATCCCAACTCCCTATTCCCCATTCCCTAAAGCCGCGCAGCGGTTTTCTTAGGCACCCGCCGGGGGCGGGAGGGGATGCCGTTACTTTCGGTTACAGCGGACTGCGTGGCCGCAATGATTTACAGATTAAACCAGCAAAAAACTATTGCCCAATCCCCTGCTCTTATAGTATACTAATTGAGTGACGCAATGCGGCCTTGTTTTGCCTGGGCGATTTTTCGCGGCCGGGGTGGATTGCGGGGAAGCTGGAAAGCTTTATACAGGGCAATAGCTCCAACTGGTAGAGCGGCGGTCTCCAAAACCGCATGTTGGGGGTTCGAGTCCCTCTTGCCCTGCCACAATGCGGTTGTGGCGGAACTGGCAGACGCACCATCTTGAGGGGGTGGCGGGCTATGCCCGTGTGGGTTCAAATCCCACCAACCGCACCATAGACAACAGACTTTAGGAGGTTTCCTGGAGTCTGTTTTTTTTTTGCGTAAGCAGAATACCACACGCCTAGCGTGTGGTATTCTGCTTACGCAAAAAGTAGCCCCTTTAGGGGCTGACTGAAAAAGTTATGCGGTTGGTAGATTTTTTCAGCGAGTCTTAAGACTCAGCTTAGTAACATGCCCTTTTAGGGCGAAATCAAACCACCCGTTTGACGGTTGGTTCTGATTATTGTTATAATTAAAACGTACTCAAAGCTACAGGGAGACTGCGACAATAGTTTCCCTTAAGTTTTATATATAAGGGGGTTGTTTATGAAGCAAAAGAGAAATCCTGTCTTTAAAATGGTGAAAAAGTATGTGATGCTGCTTTTGGGTGCGGTTTGTGCAGCCGTAGGCCTGGAGATCTTTCTTGTGCCGAATAACGTTATTGACGGCGGAATTGTCGGCATATCAATTATGGCCAGTCATTTGACCAGGCTGCCGCTGGGGATCTTTATTTTTGTGCTCAATATGCCGTTTTTGTTTCTTGGCTATAAACAAATTGGCACAACCTTTGCGGTTTCCACTCTGTTTGCGATAGCTTCACTTTCCCTGGGAGTATCTTTTCTGCATCCTGTACCGGGCATTACCAACGATGTTTTTCTGGCCACGGTTTTCGGCGGGATTATTCTGGGGATTGGCGTGGGCTTGATTATTCGCTACGGAGGATCATTGGACGGCACAGAGATTGTGGCGATTATTTTGGATAAGAAAACAGGGTTTTCGGTGGGTGAAATCGTCATGTTCTTCAACCTGTTCATATTATCCGGAGCCGGACTCGTTTTCGGCTGGGATAAGGCGATGTATTCATTAATCGCCTATTTTATCGCTTTTAAAATCATCGATATTACAATTGAAGGTCTGGATGAATCAAAATCGATCATGATTGTTTCCGAAAAAACCGAGGAAATTGCCGAATGCCTGATGGCCAGGCTGGGTCGGGGCGTGACTATTCTCGAAGGTCAGGGAGGATATTCCCGTGAGAAGAAAAATGTCCTGTATGCGGTAATAACCCGTTTGGAAATAGCAAAACTGAAGGGCATCATCGAGGATATTGATGAGGAGGCTTTTGTAACCATCGCCGATGTGCATGAAGTGTTGGGCGGCAGTTTCCGCAAGAAGGCTATCCACTAATACACGGCTGTAGGAAGGGCAAAATACTACTTGACGTTGGTATTTAGGTATTATATAATAACAAATGTCTCGCAGGCGCGGATTAAGCAAAATCGGCAACTGCGGTTGAAACACATTGACAAAGGGAAGTCAGTATTATATAATTATCCCTGCCTGTAGTTTTACGGCCCGGTGGTGTAGTGGTTAACATGCCGCCCTGTCACGGCGGAGATCGAGGGTTCAAGTCCCTTCCGGGTCGCCATTTTCGACATTAGACAGTCGATCTTCGACATTCGATATCACAATATTAGTGTCGAAGGTCGAACGTCAAAAGTCAAAAGTCGAGTACGCCTCGGTAGCTCAGTCGGTAGAGCAGAGGACTGAAAATCCTCGTGTCGGCAGTTCGATTCTGCCCTGAGGCACCATATTTGCGGATGTAGCTCAGTGGTAGAGCATCGCCTTGCCAAGGCGAGGGTCGCGAGTTCGAATCTCGTCATCCGCTCCA
>DHRA01000012.1:2237-8071 GCA_002411145.1 Firmicutes bacterium UBA5324
TTCGAATCTCGTCATCCGCTCCATAATCAAATGGCGGCATAGCCAAGTGGTAAGGCAGAGGTCTGCAAAACCTTTATCCCCCAGTTCGAATCTGGGTGCCGCCTCCATATTATTCCGCCCGGGTGGTGGAATGGCAGACACAAGGGACTTAAAATCCCTCGGGGGCAACTCCGTGCCGGTTCGAGTCCGGCCCCGGGCACCACAAAAATACTAATCCTCTTGAATAATTCAAGAGGATTTTTTGTCGTTTAAAAGAAGATATGAATATGAAAGTAAGTAATAGTATTTTGCCCATAACATGTACAAAATCGGTGCTAACGCTTACCTGAAAAGTTCATGTGGTTGATGTGTTAGTTTTTTTATAGTCTTCCTTTTAACTTTATCACGTCCACTACATAGGCATCTGTTTTTTTATCAACCTTTTCCACTTCGCCGGTCAAGTCGTTTAATTTCTGCTCTATCGTCGTCACCTTACCGACAAGATAATTAATTTGCTCCCCTTGCGCCCCTTGTCCCGCGCTTAATTCATCCGTTCTATGTAATAATGCCTGTAACATGTCGGTATTTTCTTTTACTTGGGTTTCCAGTGTGTCCAGCTTTTCCAGTTTTTTGAGAATTAAATCCAGTTTTTCTTCCATTGTCATTTCCCTCTTTTCCCTCTCGTTGTTTTTATTATATCATAAGGTAATCGGTTCATCATCTTCTTTCCCAATAATATCTGGCCTTTGTTTATACTAAATGTTCCTTACAACTAACAACCTTTGGGTGAATTTACGTGATAAAAAAGATATTTGTAAATGAATATGAAAAAGTGACTAACGAGATTTTGATTGCAACATGTACTAAATTAGGCGCGACCGTTTATCCTAAAGTGCGTGTGGCTGATGTGCTGTCTATTGAAAAAACCAATAATGTTGATCGTGAGCATTTTAGCTTTGCTCTAAAATCTCATTTTGATTTTGTCATAGTAAATAAAGAAGACGAGCCGTTATTTGTAGTTGAAGTAGATGGTGTATTTCATAATGACATTAAACAAAAGCAGAGAGATCAGAAGAAAAACTATTTATGCTCATTATGTAATTTTCCTATTTTACGGATTAATTCAAGATATTTAATTGAAAAATATAGAAAATTTAGCTTGCTAAGCTGGCTTATTGAAATGTGGTTTTTAAGAGAAGCATTTTTTGACGCTCAAGAAAACGGACTAATACCAGGAGATGAAATTTTTGCTCCAGAAGCAATAATGTATGTAGGGGATAAAAATGAGTTATTCCCATTTTATTTAACGCATGAAATTAATCGAAAACTGTTGAAATTATACGAGTGTGGTCGAATACATCAACCAGGAACATCTTGTTGGATAGGAAAGGATAAAGATAATAATTACCATGGAATTTCTTATCTAAAGGTCACAAAAGACAAAGGTATATTCGTTACAAGCGCAATGAAAGCTCAGAACTTCCCCATCGTTGGAGCAGACTTATTAGACTCAATAATGGCAAGTGATTTATATGAACGGTTTTTTGTAGAACATCAAAAAAATATCATGGTGAGTAATGATTTTATTATTAACAAAATTAATGAATATCAAGCCTTGTTTGAAATGTGCTTGGTTAGCTCTTGGTAATCGGAACATGTATTGGAGGAAGTAAATTATGCGAATAACTTATAACGATGACCAAGCGAGACGTTATTATTGAGCGGCATAATAATGCGGGTGACATTAACTTAGAAAGTTATGACGATGATGGAGATTACATATCACTTTATTATTCTGCTAGTGTTGACGTGGATGATCAAACTAATTTTGAAGATTTGATAATGATAGCTGATCAGTTGAATAGTGAAATCGACGGAGCATTAGATTTAGCCCTCGACGGGGGCGGAGTTGCTCTTGAAACTATATCCGATGAAAAGGAACTTACTCTAAAAGTTCTAGTTCCACTTATTGGGAAACTGGGTTTTTCTAACGTAAAGTACAATCATGGAAAAAGAGAATTTGGGAAAGACATTGTTTTTGCCAGGTTGACAGAATTTGATGATTATGAACACTATGGGGTTCAGGTTAAACAGGGAAATGTATCAGGAGGAGCGCATTCGGACATTGATGAAATAATTGCCCAAATAGATGATGCGTTTAAAATGCCATTCTATGATGTCTATACACGTCGCCAAGTTCGTATTGCAAAATTAATAGTAGCTATTTCGGGTAAATTTACGGAAAATGCGGTTGAAAAAATATGTGAAAAAAATGAAGCGCATGCAATACGTAATAACGTAATATTTTTGGATGGGGATAAGATAGAAACGCTTATTGAAAGGTATAAGATGAAATTATAATATTATGGGACGTTTATAAAGTGTGAGTATCAAGATTTTCGGCTGATCGCTGTGTGGAATGACGAACCCAAAAATATGGCAGACACAAGGGACTTAAAATCCCTCGGGGGCAACTCCGTGCCGGTTCGAGTCCGGCCCCGGGCACCATCAGGTAAAACATTTAGGATTGTGTGATTGGATCACATAGTCCTTTTTTGTTGTTTTTCTTTGCGCTACGATAAAGGTCTTGAGAAAGGAGGTATTTGCGGTCAGATGTAGACTAGAGAACTTCAGCCTAGAAACTTTGGAATGGTATCGAAATAGGTTGGGTAAATTCTTGATTTTCTGAAGGAGAACGGAATAACAAACATTGAAGAAGTTACGGCGGATATAATCCGGCAATATGCTCCGAAAATGTTCGTGCCATTACACTAAAAGGTGACATCAAATCTATTAAGACACTGTTTAACTATTTGTTCACTGAAGAATACATACCCGACGATGTTTTAAAGAAGATAAAAATTCCTAGAGTTGAACAAAAATTAATGAGAACATTTTCTGAAGAAGAGATTACAAAGATTTTGGAGGCATTCGATCTAAATACCTATCTAGGTATAAGAAATCTATTGATCATGGTACTGCTCTACGATACGGGCATCCGGCGAAAAGAACTGGTAGGTATCAAGATCAAGGATATTAGCCTCCAGAACGGGTTAATTAAGGTTTTTGGCAGGGGATAAGGAAAGAATAGTTCCGATGGGTAGGACGGCAAAAAAACGCTTTTTATCCGAAATAATTAATTTTAAGGACTGGATAAAAGTATTTTAGCAGGCAAGCTTTTGGAATAAGTATAGGGCAAAAATGAAACAGGCGTAAATGCCTGTTTTTCCTTTTGTCGCTTGAGTTTTCGAGTAGTTTAGAGTATACTATAGGTAAGAGGTAAGATTTCTTACAGGAGGAAAACATATGAAGGAATATGATGTAGTAATAAGCACCAAGGGGCAGGTTGTACTTCCCAAGGAGATACGGGAGCAGTTCAAACTTTCCACAGGGAGCAAGATTAAGGTATGGATTGACGGAGAGCAGATAATTTTAAAGCCTCGTTCCGTGATGGATGAAATGAAAGATCTTATAATTGCAGACCTTGCGAGAGACGGTAAGCCCGTTACAGAAAAAACGGTCAAAGAATATCAGGCAAAATTAGGGAAAGCCCTTGATGCCGTAGTTGCCGAAGCGGAACAGGAATACCAAGCAAAGCAGTACATTACCTTGTCCGATTTAAAGAGAGAAGAAGAAGGCAATGTATGAGGCACAAAGTCTAGCACACACCAAGTGGCTGTGCAAGTATCATATTGTATTTACCCCAAAATATAGAAGAAAAATTATCTATAACCAGTTAAGAACAGACATAAGAAACATAATTAAAGATTTGTGCAAGTGGAAAGGAGTAGAAATTCTCGAAGGGCATAGGGAGTATCCCACAATCTATGTAAACGCAAGATTGGCGCAACACAACAAAAAATATTATAAGGTAATCGGTTCATCATCTTCTTTACAAAATACCTTGGTTTATACTAAATGTTCGTTTTTCAGGAAAAATATTTATGAAATCTTCCAACTAAAGAGCAACCTTTTAGGTCGTTTTCAGGATAGGCGGTGATGGAGATGCGTCCCGAAATAATTGATTTTACAGATGGAATCCCGGTCAAGGCATATGTCAGGGGCGGATGTCAATATCCCTACCACTGGCATGACGCTCTGGAAATTTTGCAGGTATTAAAAGGCCCGGTGCATATCGGTATTGGCGATGATAACTTTCTGCTGTACGAAAATGATATTGCCATCATAAACATGGGCGAGCTGCACCGTATCGCCAAAACCGATGATGATAATGAGATTCTGCTCATACAGATTGAGGAACGTTTCTGCCGGAGCATTTTGCCGGATAGTGCGTTTCTGTATTTTTACTGCTGCTCCGCCGGCCATGAAGCGCAAACGCCGGAAAAATACGCGACAGTAAAAGAATACATTGCCCGGCTGCTGCGGGCAATCATTGAAAAATCTGACGAAGAAAACAAAAGGAATATTGAAAATATACTGGCAGCCATGCTGGCTTATCTTTCCCGCAAATTTGACTTTTTGCGTTGGGGATATGGGACAACGCCTTTTGATGAGAAGCTGGTGAACAGGCTCAGGCAAATAGCAGAACATGCAAGCAGCAATCTTGACGTCCAGTTAAGGCTGAAAGACCTGGCTGCCGAAGCAGGCGTCAGTATGCGGCATCTGAGCTATGCCATAAAAGACAAATTCGGAATGACCTTTCTGGAATTATTGTATTACAGCAGATGCGCATATGCCGTGAAGCTGCTGTTAAGCACAAACAGACGGATAATTGACATTGCCCTGGAGTGCGGATTTTCCGATGTGAAATATTTCGTTAAATATTTCAATAAATACTTTCATACCTATCCTTCAACGTTTCGCAAGTTGCACCGGACAGATATGCATACCCTTTCCTCACAGAGAGAATATCGCGAATATTCTCTCTCCCGCGCATTAAGCCGTGGCATATCCTAGTCCTTGATTCCCCTGAAGCGATGCCTTTTCTTTCCACCTCGCCTGTCAAATGGCGAGTTTTTTATTTTTAAGCTCCAAAAACTTTAAAAAATGTCCTTCATATCAAATTCGTCGTGTCGCGAATTTTTTTTTTGAACTATAATAAGCCAATCTTAAAGCAAAGGGTGATTGTATGGTAAGGCTGTCTAAAAATACACTGGGGATGCTTATTGCCAAATACCGGGCGGTTCTGCTCAGGATGCTCCGCAAAGAGATCGTTGTCCTGGCGGCTGCTGCCGACCTGCTGCTGGCCGCGCCCGCGCCGGCTCTGGCGGCCGAATACCACGTTGGCGCAGGACAAGCCTATGCCACGCTGGAAGCGCTACGGACCGACAGTTCCGTCAGCTTCCAAAACGGCGACAAGATCATTTTGCATAACAACAGCGATGCGTCGCTGAACGCGCCGTTTTCCTTGCCGCCCGGCCTTGAGGTGACGCTGGAGGGTGCCGGTGGCGCCGTGCTGTCGCCTGCTGCCAGCAGTGAGGCCGGCGCTTTCACGTTGGCAGGCGGCGGCCTGACGCTGGCGCCGGGCATCATTCTCGATGGTTTTGCCAACACGGTTGCCGGTGAGACGGGACGTGGCGGCGCCGTGTCCCTGCCCGGCGGCGGTACCTTGACGGCGCGCGATGCCGTTTTCCGCAACAATACGGCGGAATTCACCGGCGGCGCGATCTATGCGCTTGTCCAGGCGGGAGAAAACGGCGCGGTGAACGTGGCCGGTTCCCGCTTTGAGGGCAACAGGGCATCAGGCACTATGCCGGATGGCAGTACTCCCGCCGGCTGGGGCGGCGCCATCCTGATCAAGGGCGCCGGCTTACTGACCGCGGACGGCAGCGTATTTGCCGGCAATTACGCCCGGCGGAACGGCGGCGCGCTGACGCTGGAAAACGGCGCCGCCG
>DHRA01000012.1:8178-14362 GCA_002411145.1 Firmicutes bacterium UBA5324
CGCCGCCGCCCGGTTCTTGGATAATCGCGCCGATGGCTGGGGCGGCGCCGTCAACCTGTACCAAAGCGGGCTGTTCACGGCTGACCGAAGCGTATTCAGCGGCAACAGCGCCCTGTGGGGCGGCGCGGTGAATGTGGACACAAACAGTGTTTTTACCGCCAACGAGGCGTTTTTCAGCGGCAACAGCGCCGATAACGGCGGCGGCGCGCTAAAAGTCTACTGGGCTGAGGCGACAGCCGACAGGGCGGTGTTCAGCGGTAACCAGGCTTTGGATACTTACAATGATGGCAACGGCTATGGCGGCGCCGTACATATCTATGACGGCACCTTTAGTGCCGACGGCGCGGTATTTACCGGCAATACGGCCAATAGCTGCGGCGGCGCGATTCATGCTGATGACAGCAGTATTACGCTGAAAAATACTATATTCAGCGGCAACAGCGCCACGTATGGCGGCGGCGCAGTTGATCTGTATGACAGCAACCTCCGCTGTGAAAATGTCAGCTTTATCAATAATACGGCAGGCTTCGGCGGCGCAATTTCGGCTTATGGTGCCAGGATCACCCTCTACACGGACAGCGGCGCGACCAGCCTGTTCAGCGGCAATACTTCTTCCGGCGGGGGACCGAATTATGCGATTTTTTTTGAGGGTGAAACAGACAGGACCAGCGTTCTTACCGTTAGCGGCGGCGGCACGCTCGATATGCGCGACGCCATCCGCGCCCTTCCCGGCGACTATCGGCTGATGATCACTGTAACAGATGGCGCGGTCTGGAAGCTGGGCGGCAACAGTATTTTTGAGGCAAACGGCGAAGTCGGTTTCGTCAAAGGTACCGAATTCGTCGTCAACAACGGAACGCTTGATCTGTATCGGAATGCGACCATCACGATCACCAAGGGTAGACTCGTTATGCTGGCCAATGGTGGTGCGGTTACCACCCTCATCTCCCGCGGCAACAACACCATCAGCGCCCCGACCGTCACCCTGAATTCCGGCGTCACCCTCGGCTTTGATCTGACGAACGCTACGCCGGGCGGTACCGCCAGCCTGACCTTTACGGGGACGGGAACTGGGCCGAATGAGGTGGTGAGTGTGAATCCGGCCAATCTCAACATCGACATCTTGGCCTTAAACGGCAGCGGCAGCTTCAACCTGGTCAAGGCGAACGGCATTAAGGACACCCCCACTAATAAAAAAACCCTCACCCTGCGCGGCGAGAGCTTTGCCAATACCCGCGCAACCGGCTCGCTTGCCGTGAGCGGCGGCGACACCCTGCAACTGACCGTCACCGCCCAAAACGGCGTGATGCAATGGAACGGCGGCGGCAGCGGCGTCTGGAACGCCACCGCCGATAATTGGGCGGGGATGTATACCGCTGGTGTGGGCGGCGTTGATTTGGAGGGCCAAACCAAATTCCTCCACGGCGACGCGGTGCTATTCAGCGACCCCGCCGGCGGACAAATCGCCATCCAGGCGGCCGGCGTCCAGGTGGCGGAACGTCCGGATAACAATACCAGCGGTACTAACCCCGGCCTGACGATAGCGTCCGGCGACTGGACGTTCACGGGCGGCGCGCTGGACGGCGGCGGTATCCACTTCAGCGGCGACGGCGGCATCGCCTTTGACAGCCGTGTCCTGACCCAGCGGATCACGGTGGAAAACAGTATGACGGCCAGCATCGGCGCCGTGGCCGGCCATACCCTGACCTTCAGCGGCATGAACAACGCCGGGGGCGACGGCGGCGCGATTGCCGGCGGCGCCGGCAGCGCCGTAATGCTGAACGGCGAAGGCAGCCTACGCTTCACCGGCAACGGGGCTGCCTACGGCGGCGCCATTGGCGGCTACAATGTCACCCTCGACGGTGTCGCCAACAGCTTTACCGGCAACTCGGCTTCCGCCGGCGGCGCGATTGCCGGCGCTGCTGTCGCCATCAACGGCGGTGCCAACAGCTTTACCGCCAATACGGCCGCCGGCTACGAAGGCGGTGCGATTTACGGCATCAATGTCACCATCAGCGGCGGCGTCAACAGCTTTACCGCCAATTCGGCTTTCGACGGCGGCGGTGCGATTGCCGGCGAGAATACTGTCACCATCAGCGGCGGCGTCAACAACTTCACCGGCAACACGACCGCCAACTATGGCGGCGCCATCCATGCCGGCACAGACGCTGCCCTGACCGCCGACGTCGGCGATATCACCTTTTCGGGCAATACCCACAAGCGGGGCGGCGCGACGGCTCTGCCCAATGCTATGTATCTGTATAATAGGGATAACAGCGGCATCCTGACCCTGGCCGCCAAGGAGGGGCGGTCCATCCTCTTCCACGACCCCATCGCCAGCAACGGCGCCAACCCCAACCTCACCATCGACATCAATAAAACGGCCGGCAGCGACAGCTACAGCGGCACCGTCCTCTTCGACCAGTACCAGTCGGACATCCACGGCACCACCACCGTCCACAACGGCACGATGCGGCTCACGGGCGGCGCAATCTACGGCGCGGACGCCAACAGCGGCTCCTTCACCCTGAAAGACGGCGCTCGCCTCGCCGTCGACGGAGCCGGCGGCGCCGTCAACGCCGGCGCCGTCACCCTGGAGGACGGCAGCACCACCGCCGTCGACATCAGCAGCGGCAACCTCCTTACCTTAAACGGCGCCGTCACCATTGAAGACGGCGCCAGCCTCGACCTCACCGGCTACAGCCCGGGAGCCGCCGTCCTCGTCTCTAATCAAGCCATCAGCGGTGACTTCACCCTCCTGACGGCAGGCGGCCAGACCCTGGACGCGTCACCCCCCTCGCTCAGTAAATTCCTCAACGGCGCCACCCTCTATAAAACCAATGGCGATCAAGCTCTTAACGTCCTCTTCGGCGGCCTCGTCTGGAACAACACCGCCCCCGCCACCGCCCACGGCACCTTCGACATCGTCACCAGCTTCACCATCGCGGAAGCCCTCGCCGACAACACCGCCACAACCGCCTACGCCTTCGGCTGGGACGGCGCAACCCTCACCAAGACGGGAACCGGCACTTTGGTGTTGACCGGCAACAATACTTACAGCGGCGGCACCGTCATCGGCAACGGCACCCTCACCGTCAACAGCCTCGCAGCCCTCGGCAGCGGCGGCATAACCAACAACGCCACCCTCTCCTTCTTCCGCGACAACCCCACAGCCGGCCAGACCATCGCCTTCGGCGACCGCTACTCAGGCAGCGGCACCATCGGCCTCCAGGCCTCGTTGACCGCCGCCGCCCAATGGTCCGACCTCCTCACCTTCGCCACCGCCCCCCAGAACACCGGCGTCTACTTCACCTTCACCGACGGCTCTTCCGTCAGCCACCTGCCGGCGGCAGGCCTGCACTTCGCCAACCTGGGCGCCGACGGCGCAGATGACACCTTCAGCCTCGCCGGTACCTCCATCGCCGGCGCCAGCCAGCTGGACATCAAAACAAGGGACAACCGCGACTACTACCTCGCCGCCGCCTTCAACCCCTCGCTCGCCAAGGTCTACTCCGAAACCAGCGCCGGCGAACTCGGCCAGGCGGCCGGCCTTGCCGGAACGGGAACCTTCGGCGCCATCGGCAGTGCGGCCGCCGGCGCCAAAGGCGGCGACACCGGCGTCTTCATCGGCGGCGGCCGCAGCGACGCCCGCCACAAAACCGGCAGCCACGCCGACGTCCAAGGCAGCAACCTCGCCCTCGCCCTCGCCTGGGAGAAAGGCAAGACCACCTGGGGCATAATCGGCCAGAGCTTCGAAGGCAGCTACACCACCAGCCATACCGCCGACGTGGGCGGCAGCGTCCTGACCGTCAACTCAGCCGGCGACCTTAAGCAGCGCGACGCCGGCCTGTTCGCCCGCCACCGGCCGGACGACAGCGGCCGCTACTGGCAGGCGCTGGTCAAGGGCGGGCAATCGAAGAACGAATTCAAGGCCGACAACGCCCATGGCGGCTCGCGCTTCCGCTCCGACCGCGACCTCTTCGGCCTCAGCCTCGGCGGCGGCTTCGTGAAGGAGACGGCTCCCAACCGCAGCCTGGAAAGCTACCAGCACCTCGTCTACACGCGGCTTGGCAGCGACCGGGTGACCGACTCGATCGGCCAGGACATCCGCCTTGAGGCGAGCGACTCGCTGCGGCTGGTGGCCGGCGTGCGCCGGACGGTGGAGCGGGAGGGCAAACCGAGCTTCTACGCGGGCGCGGCCCTGGACTACGAGTTCCGGGGCAAAACGGGCGCCACCATCGACGGGGACAAAGCGGACGGGGCAAACCTCAAGGGGCTGAGCGGCGTCGTGGAGGTGGGCTTTTCCGCCCACCAGAGCGATACGCTTACCCTGGAGGGCGCCCTCTACGGCTACGCGGGCAAGAAGGAGGGCCTCGCCGGCAGCCTTACGCTAAGTAAAAAATTTTAATCATATCATTCAAAAATCTTGTGCCGCTATCAAAAACCAGTCCCGAGAAAATCGAGTAAATTCGGGAGGGGGGCAAAGAGCGAGCCGTGCCGGTGTCCGGCGTGTCGGCGGCGAGCTAGTTGACGAAAGCCGCCCGGTGCGAAGGACGCTCGTGCAGTATACCGCAAATCCCTCCGCTGAAGGTGGAGATTCATGTTGCTACTTCATCTTTGAATAGTGCTACCTTCCAAAGTCAATAATTGTGCTTAAAACCCGCACAATTATTGACTTTATGTTATATTAGCATTGAGTTGTATGTGGTAGTTTTATCGCTGCTAAACGTAAAGGGTGCCAACCGGCGGTTGGCACCCTTACGTTTGCAAGAAAATTTTACAGAAAACTGATGACCAAAAGGATAAGGATTAAGAAGAGAATGAAAGCCAGGTCCTCTGTACAAAAGCCGATTGCACCCATTTCTAATTCCTCTCTTTCTTATTCGGTTTAATGAAGATCCTTCATGATACATAATACGCCGGAAACAGACAAATGGTTACTGGGCGCCGGTTAAATTATTATATTGTCCGGGTGGGCCTATAAAGCGCGAAAGACATAAGCCCGCGGGACATTGCTTGCGGAATGTGCCAAAATCTCAGCAAACTGCTATAATGAAGTAAACTAAGATTAGGGAATTTTTGCGTGAGTTTCAAGCACTATAATAAATTATACGGGGAAAAAGAAATGAACGATAAGTTTCGGGGAAGATTTGCCCCCAGTCCTTCGGGGGAGATGCATCTGGGGAATGCATGGACCGCATTGCTTGCCTGGTTGCAGGTGCGTCGTGGGGGAGGCCGTATGGTGTTGCGGATAGAAGATTTGGATCCCGATCGTTCGAAACCGCATTATGTGGAGCGACTGTTGCAGGATCTTCATTGGCTCGGACTTGACTGGGACGAGGGCCCCGACATAGGAGGGCCATATGCGCCCTATTGTCAGGGGGCCCGCCGTCATATGTACGACCGGGCTTTGCAGGTGCTAAAAAACAGCGGCCTGCTTTATCCCTGTTACTGCAGCCGGGGGGAATTAAGGCAGGTGGCGCAGGCTCCCCATGCGGGGGAAAATACGGGTCGCTATCCTGCAACCTGCCGCCGTCTAACCCTGCGGGAGCAGGAACTGAAGCGGCGGGAAGGACGGAAACCCTCACTCCGTTTAGTGGTTCCGGAGGTCAATGTCGCATTCGATGATTTGTGTTACGGTACGTTCCACCAGGCATTGGCCCGGGAGGTGGGGGATTTCATTGTCCGGCGGGCAGACGGCGTACATGCTTATCAACTGGCGGTGGTGGTGGATGATGCGGCCATGCGTATCAGCCATGTGTTACGGGGGGCGGATCTGTTGGATTCCACGCCCAGACAGTTGCTGCTTTACAAATTACTGCAGCTGCCGGCCCCTGTGTTTACGCATGTGCCCTTGTTTATGGGCGAAGACGGGCAACGTTTATCAAAAAGGCACGGCGACGTTTCCCTCGGAAAATTGCGGGAAAAAGGGGCCCGGCCGGAGACCGTCGTGGGCTATTTAGCCTATAAGGCGGGCCTGTTGGCCTGTTGGGAACCGGTAACCTGCGCGGAATTAATTGATGATTTTGATCTGGGGAAAATACCCCGCGGCAATATCCTTGTCAGGGCGGAGGAATTAAACCTGCTCTACGCAAAGAAATAGGTGAAATCCCGCTTTATCCGATTCCGAAGACACCCACTTCTATAATTGGGTATTACCTTGTTATTCTCTTCAGGTGGAGTA
>DHRA01000012.1:14450-39720 GCA_002411145.1 Firmicutes bacterium UBA5324
TATTCTCTTCAGGTGGAGTAGAGTCTCTACCTGAAGCCCCGAAGTCTGGCGTGCCAGACAAGTTCACTCCGGGTTTTCGTCTTTTTCTGTTTTCAGCATTTGTCCTTCGTTCAGCCAATCCCAGTATTTTTGAGGGATGTGTTGTCTGGCCAGGGGAATGTTTTTACGGCTGTTAATATATTGTGACTGATAGTAGCGGCGCCAGAGTTCCTCGGCCGCCGGATCTTTTATGTAGGGCAGATAAGGGGCGGCAGGCTCTTTGCTTAATTGCTGGTGAAACAGGGATACGGCGCAGTTGTCCAGGATCAATACCAGCTTATGTGCGGGATAGCGTCCCTGAAACCGGCGCAGAATCAAGTCGGCGGTATGATGAAAAAGCAGCGGTTTGGCTACTAAAGTTTGCTCATCTTTGGGTACGAACCGAATGAAGCCAAGCATGCGCTGCACCTCGCGCTGCACTGCGTTGGCCCGGTTTGTAAATTTACGGGCGGCGGGGGAGACACATTGCAGACAATACTGGGGACCATGCCGCAGCGCTTCGCTTACCGCCTGTAATATAAGGGGAAAGTCGGGAGGATTATGGCGGAGATTTAGCTGGATGAGACGCTTCAGCTGCAAGCCCGGGGCTTCCTCCAGCCAACTCAGGGTTGTGGCGAAGGTTGTTTCATAGAGAGGAACAATTTTATTAAGATGCTCATGGTCCGCGTCATGACTGCATTGGTCGGCGAATAGGCCTTCCGGGGGCGCTGCTGTTTTGGCAACGGCCGTTTCACCATGGATGCCGGCAAGCAGGGCGGCGGCTAAGACCGATTTAATCCGGGGGGAATACAGAATCATCTTTACACCTCCCAGAGGCTTAGCTGCACAAATTCTTCCGGGCGGGGGTTGTTCAGCCAATGAAGATTCGCAAAACTTTTGCCATTAATCGTGATATACCTGATAGTTCTTCTTAGGACTACGCCGAGGTTTTTTAATTCCAACGGTGTGGTGAAGCGGAACTGACGGCGTACCCTGATAATCCGTTCCGCTGAACGGGGGCCAATCCCCGGGATGCGCAGCAACTGTTGATAACTGGCTGTGTTGATCTCCTGCGGGAAAAGGTGGGGGTTGCTGATCGCAAACAGCAATTTGGGATCAAACGTGAGGTCCAGATTGCCTTGCTGGTCAAAAATGAGATCGGTTAGTTGAAAACCATACAGGCGCAACAGAAAATCCGACTGGTAGAGACGGTTTTCCCGCAGTAAGGGTGTAGCGGGTATTTCCGCCAGGGGCGTATGCGCTACCGGCTGAAAGGCGCTGAAATATGCTCTTTTTAAACGGTAATTTGCATAAAGATCACTGACGGAGTGAAGAATCTCCTGATCACTTTCCCCGGTGGCGCCGATAATGTATTGGGTGGTATGGGTGGTTCCCGGATACTGTTCTATGAGCGAAGATATGCTGGTGAGCGGTGCAAGCAGGTCCCGGGCAAAATCTTTCGTTTTACTTAAGGCCGTCAGCCTGTTTTGGTTAGGGACCTCGATGTTTAAGGAAACACGGTCGGCCAGACGGGCGGCCTGTTGAATTTCGTTTTCGCTGCTGCCCGGCAATATTTTTAGATGGATATAACCGCCGAATTTATGCTTTCCCCGCAAGATTTCCGCGGTCTTCAATATTTCGGCCATACTGGCCCGGCAGTTATCCTTCACACCGGAACTGAGGAAAAGTCCTTCCACATAATTGCGACGGTAAAGATCAAGGAAGAGAGTGCTTAGTTCCTCCGCACGGAAACTGGCCCGGGGAATATCCCGCTGCACACGGTTGGGACAATAGGCGCAATCCTTTATGCACTCATTGGACATTAAGATCTTGAACAGTGAAATGCAGCGCCCGTCCGGGGTGAAAGAATGGCAGACACCCGACGGCGTTGTCCTGCCGATTTTAGCTTTGCCGATTTTTTGCCCGGTGGAGGCGCAGGAGGCGCAAACATCGTATTTGGCCCCTTCCCCCAGCAAAGTAATTTTGTCTGCGAACACATGAATCACCTCATAAGAACTTTTAACTATATTTTACCCAGTGTATCCGGGAAAAGCAAACATATGTTCGTAAATAGTAAAAAAAATCAACGGCGGTGGCCAAGGCGGACGTGGGTCTGCTTTGGCTACCGCCGTTGATTTGTCCTGAGTTCCTCCGCTTAGAAATAGCGGCGGCCGCCAAGGAAACGGGAGCTATAGTAGGTGCTGGCGTTGAGATTGGAAATGGTAACTTTGCCGGCGGCGGAACTGGCATGAATAAAGTTTCCGTCACCGAGGTAAATACCGGTATGTGATGCGCCTGCGGTGTAAGTCGTGAAGAACACCAGATCGCCTACCCGCAGATTAGATCGTGTTACCGGGGTCCCACTGCCAAATTGCAGGGCGGCCGTACGGGGAATGGTGAGTCCGTTTTGGGCCAGTACGTAGGACGTGAAACCGGAACAGTCAAAACCGGTGCCGGGGGTTTCCCCGCCCCAGACATAGGGGATGCCCAAATATTGTTTGGCCGTATTGACCACCGCGGCCGCGGCGGACGGTGTGCCGGAGGAGGGGAGAGGGGCCGCGGCTGCGGTTGTTGTCAGCTGAATTAAACGGGCGGATGTAACTTTACCCACAACGCCCGTGGACTGAATATTATGCTCGGATTGAAATTTAAGCACCATCTTTTCCGTCCAGCTGCCCAAAATACCGTCGGCGGTGCACCAGTAGCCCAGGGTATTTAATTTTTGCTGGAGCACCTTTACATCGGGGCCGCGGGAACCCAGGCTGAGAGCGATGTCGCCAAAGGCGGCCAAAGCGACGGAACTTGAAAAGCAGAAGGAAACCAGCAGCAAAGGGCCCAATTTAAGAAACCGGGACTGTTTGAACAATTATGTAACCTCCTTTTAGCCTCCGGGGTTAGCTGATAGATTCAGGTTGTATAAAGCTAGTTCGCTTTTCCTAACCGGCAATCCTTTGGAAAAATGTAAATTCATTATGGTAATTACAGGGAGCCTCTTCCGCCCCCGGAATGAAGATCAGTGAGCCCGCCCTTATATGTGCAGTTCCTTGTTGATGCCATGCTAAATTATCCTTCGGCCCGCGTTTTTTTCCTCTTTTAAAAGGAAAATGAATTTTTCACGGCGAAATAGCTTAAGCCGGAGGGGAATAACGTCCGCCGGGGAAGAGAGGAGTTAGCATACGATGTTTGAGCTGCAACCAAAGACGGATAGCCCTGCCCTTTGCCGACTTGCCGATGGTTATGAGGTTAAGGGCGAGGCGGGAACTTACTTCCTGCTGGAAAGCGCAAGGGAAATACCTGCGCCGGAGCCGCATGACAACCCGAAACACCGGATCGACCTAACTAGAACGGTGTTTCTGGATATTGAGTCCACCGGTTTGCGTCCCAGTCGTCCGCTGTTCCTCGTAGGTCTATTATTCTGTCGTGACGGACAGCTGATGTTGCGGCAATATCTGGCCCGGCATCCGCGGGAAGAAGGACCGCTGCTGCGGGATCTTGCCCGGGAACTTGCGGCTCAGCAGGTTTTGATTACCTATAACGGCAAACGTTTTGACATGCCCTATATCGAAGAACGCATGGCCTGCCATGGCGTTGCTTTCAAATGGGCAAATTTTCATATTGATCTGCTCTGGCATGCCAGAGCCCGTTACCGGGGCGTTTTACCCGATTGCCGCCTGGTTACGCTGGAAGAAAACATTCTCAGCGAGAAACGGCAGGATGATGTGCCGGGCGCGCGGATTCCCCAGGTGTATAACTCTTTTGTAAAAAAACAAGAACCAGCATTAATGCGGGGGATTTTGAAACATAACGCCCTGGACCTCATCAGCCTTTATAAATTGTTGCCTGTTTTACACGGGGAGTAGGGGCTTACCATGGTTTTCCTGCGGCATATTTTTCTGGCCGCGGCGGTGAAATAACATATATTCTTAGCGAACAATTATCACGACTTACGAAGGGTTAAGGGCATGACGATATTAGTAATGGAAAATGTAGCAAAGAGCTACGGAGAAAAGGTTCTCTTCAACAATATTAATTTTAGTATCGAAGAGGGGGATAAAATCGGTGTCGTGGGTGTCAACGGCACCGGCAAATCTACTTTTATAAAGATTGCGGCGGGTTTGGAAGCAGCTGATGAAGGCAGGATAACCCGGGGGAAAACCGTGCAAATCGAGTATTTGCCGCAGGAATCGGATTTCAGCGGTGAATTTACGGTCCTGACGGAAGTATTTAAGGGCAATACGCCGGTCATGAAAGTTCTGCGGGAGTATGAAGCAGTATTGGAAGACAGCCAACTTTATCCGCAGGACGAGGCTTTACGCAAAAAACTGCTGGTCTTAAGCCAGCAGATTGACACCCTCGACGGCTGGCAGGTGGAAAGTGACGCCAAAGCAGTGCTCACAAGGCTGGGGATTAGGGATTTCAACGCCCGGGTGGGGACTTTGTCCGGCGGGGAACGAAAGCGAATCGCGCTGGCCGGCGCTTTGATCAACCCCTGTGATTTGCTTATTTTAGATGAACCGACGAACCACATCGACAGTGATACGGTCACCTGGCTGGAACAATACCTGGGCAAGCGCAAAGGCGCGTTGTTAATGATCACCCATGACCGCTACTTTTTGGACAGGGTAGCCAATCGTATCGTGGAACTGGATAAAGGCGCGCTTTACGCTTATACAGGCAACTACACAAAGTTTTTGGCGCTGAAGGCGGAGCGGGAAGAACGGGCGGAAGCCGGTGAACGCAAAAGACAAAATTTATTGCGTAAGGAACTGGCCTGGATGCAGCGGGGGGCCCGGGCCCGGACAACGAAACAAAAGGCCCGGATTGAACGTTTTGAGCAGCTGAACAGTCAGAAGGCTGACCTGTCCGGGAAGAAAATCGATATTACAGTGGGTGCGACCAGGCTGGGTAAAACGGTAATTGAGCTGGAGAACACCGGTTATGAGATTGACGGAAAACAGGTCCTTAAGGGTTTGACTTACTCCTTTCTGCGCAATGAGCGTATTGGCGTCATCGGTCCCAACGGTTGTGGCAAATCCACGCTCTTAAACATCATTGCCGGGAGACTGGCCCCGACCGCGGGGAAAGTAAATATCGGGCAAACTGTGAACATTGGCTACTTTACGCAGGAAAACACCGACATGGATGAACGCCTGCGGGTCATCGAGTATATTAAGGAAGTATCCAACAGCATGACCACGGGCGACGGCTCGGTGCTCAGCGCTGCGCAAATGCTGGAACTGTTTCTCTTCCCGCCCTACCTGCAATGGACACCCATCGCCAAACTGTCCGGGGGGGAAAAACGCCGCTTGTATCTGCTGCGGGTGCTGATGGGCGCTCCCAATGTATTGATCCTTGATGAACCGACTAATGATTTGGATGTGGACACGCTGGCGGTATTGGAGGATTACATTGATAATTTCCAGGGAGCGGTGGTTTTTGCTTCCCACGACAGATTTTTTCTGGACCGTTTGGCGGAGAAGGTGTTTGTGTTTGGGGATGAAGGGGATGTTAAACAATATCCCGGCGGGTATTCGGATTATTGGGAGCTTGCACGGCTGAGCGGGGAGCAGACGGAAAAGGAAACCGTGCCGCCGGTGAAACGGCATAAACCGGTGCAGGATACGGCGAAAAAGGAGAAACCCAAGAAATTATCTTTCAAGGAACAACGGGAGTACGCGGAAATAGAGGATGTAATTACCGGCGTAGAGGCGGAGCTAAAGGCCGTCGTGGCCCGGATTGACGCGGCAGGTTCCGATTACGCGTTGCTGCAGGAGTTGGTAGCCGGCCAGCAGCAGTTGGAGCACAGGCTTGAGGAATTATTGGCGCGCTGGGCATATCTGGAAAGTATTGTTGAAAACTGCTAAAAATATTATGGCCTCGCCCTATTGACAAACCCCCGTCCTTTGTATACAATATATTACAATACAATATCGCTTCAAAAACGTTGAAGAGGAAAAGTAGGTATGCGGGATTTTTTCAGAGAGCCGGGGTAGGTGCGAGCCCGGTAAAAGAGCGTATGCTGAAGTTCTCCCCGGAGTTATCGACTGAATGCCGCAAGGCTATTAGGTTTGATCGGAACTTCCGCCGTTACCAGGAAGGGGATATCGGAAACCGTTGTTTCCCGTATTCTTAAATGAGCGGGTTTGCTATATGGCAAGCCAACAAGGGTGGTACCGCGAGGAATATATGCCCCGTCCCTAGTTATCTGACTAGGCGACGGGGTTTTTATTTTTCTAAAATTAATGAAGGGAATGATGAGAATGATTATTGTGATGAGTCCCGGTACGAAAGAAAAAGAAGTGAAACAGGTGGAAAACCGCCTGCGTGAATTGGGTTTTGCCACCCATGTAATTGTGGGCGAGGAAAAAACGGTCATTGGCGCCATCGGTGATAAGTCGGCGTTAAATTCGGAAGGCATTCTCAATATGCCGGGCGTGGAGAACGTAGTACCGATCATGAAACCGTATAAACTGGTCAGCAGGGAATTAAAAAAGAAGTCTTCGATTATTCAAATCGGTGATGTCAAAATCGGCGGCACGGATCTGGTGGTCATGGCGGGTCCTTGTGCGGTGGAAAGCGAGGAACAGCTGTTGGAGGCGGCCCATGCGGTGAAACAAGCGGGGGCCACCGTTTTAAGAGGAGGAGCCTTCAAACCGCGCACTTCGCCCTACGCCTTCCAGGGATTGGAGGAAGAGGGCTTGAAAATGCTGGCTGAGGCGAGACGGCAAACAGGGCTGGCCGTGGTCACAGAAATCGTCGATACCCGGGATGTGGAACTGGTGGCCCGCTATACGGACATCATGCAAATCGGCGCGCGCAATATGCAGAATTTCCGTCTGTTGCGGGAAGTGGGGCAGACCGGCAAACCTGTATTGCTGAAGCGGGGGATGTCGGCAACCATCGAGGATTGGCTGATGGCTGCCGAGTACATCATGGCCGCGGGTAGTCATGACGTAATCTTATGCGAACGGGGCATCCGGACTTATGAAACTGCGGTGCGCAATACGCTGGATATCAGCGCGGTGCCGGTGGTGAAAGAACTGTCCCATTTACCGATCATCATCGATCCCAGCCATGCCACCGGTTATGCGAAATATGTGCCGGCACTGGCCAAAAGCGCCGTGGCTGTCGGCGCCGACGGCCTGATTATTGAAGTGCATCCCAATCCCAGCCGGGCATTATGTGACGGGCCGCAATCCTTAAACCCCGGTCAGTTCAATGCCCTTATGCAGGATTTACACGGTCTGGCCCGCTTCGTCGGGAAACGTTTGCCGGCCTGCTCCTTCCACAGCGAAGGACAAAACCGGGCCATATAGGAGGTAATCCGGTGAAAATCGGTTATTTGGGACCCGAGGGTACTTTCAGTGAAATGGCTTTGTTAAGCTATTGCGAACATAAAACGGCGGAAAAGGTGGCTTTTGCTACCATCCCTGATGCGATATGGGCGGTCTACGGGCAGAAAGTGCAGGAAGCGGTGGTGCCGGTGGAAAATTCCCTGGAGGGCACAGTCTATATAACTCTCGACCTCCTTGCCCATGAAGTGGAGCTGCTGATCAAAGGGGAAATCGTGATTCCTGTGCGTCAGGCCCTGCTCAGCAGGGAGCCGGTCAGGCTCGCGGAGGTGGCATATATCTATTCTCATCCCCAGGGTATTGGGCAATGTATGCAATTTATCAGACAAAACATGCCGCAGGCGGAAATAAAATATACCAACAGTACCTCGGAAGGAGCAAAAATAGCGGCGGAGACGCCAAGGTCCGTGGCTATTGGCACGGTGCGGGCGGCGGAGTTGTATGGACTGCAGGTATTATCCGCGGGAATTCAGGACAACAGCGATAACTGCACGCGCTTCCTTGTGCTGGGCCGGGAAGACCACCCGCCTACGGGCCATGATAAAACCTCGCTGATCATTGCCGTGCCCGATACACCGGGTAGCTTGTACACCATGCTTGGCGAGTTTGCCCGCCGCGGGATAAACATGCAGAAGATTGAATCCCGTCCTTCCCGCAAAATTCTTGGTGAGTACATTTTTTTCATTGATGTGAACGGTCACCGGCAGGAGGCGGCGTTGGCCGCGGCCATAAACAGCATGCGGGCGAAATCATATTATGTAAAAATGCTTGGTTCTTACCCCCGCTTGCGGTTTTAAGCTGTGCCGCCGGGCGCTGCATGCCCGCCGTGTCTGGTGAAAATGCGTAAAATTAAGCCGGCAGGTTTACAAAATAAGCAGGACAGAAGATATTTATGGCGAATATTTCCGGAAAGAAGGTTGAAAAGGGAGAGGTCAATGCAATGAAGAAATTAGCTAAATGTATGGTTGTCCTGTATCTGATGGTTTGTTTTATCGTACCGGCGGTCGCCGCGACAACTACGGTGCCCGGGGGTTTTTCCGAGAGCATCGCTGCCCTGGAGACCTTGGTATACGGTCAGGAGAAAAGCGGTCCCTATGTGGAGCGGGTTAACGTACTGGAACTCACGGTGTTCGGCAAAAATTCCGGCATGCCGGTGCCGGATAAAATTGCCCGGCTTACAAAGGCGTTTTATGACAACAGTGAACAAACATCTATTCCCACAATTCTCCGCTATGCGGAGTCTCAGCTGCTGCACGAGACCGGTACGGGGCCGGTCGTCAACCGGGTGAACAAACTGGAGGAAGCGCTTACCGGCAAGCAGGAAACCGGCGGACTGACAACCCGGTTGGAAAAAATACTGAAAACGGTATTTTCCTCAGGTACGGTCAAGCTCAGCGATACGGAAATACCCGCTAATACGCTGGTAAAAATCCGTTTACTGGACGCTTTGAATTCCGACATGAATAAAACCGGTGATACTTTCCGCTATGAAGTGGTAGACAATGTGAAGATTGGCAATGTACTGGTCATTCCCGCCGGCACCCTGGGGGTTGGGAAAGTGGAGAAGGCAAAGAAGGCGGGACGTTTCGGCCAGCACGGAAAACTGGATTTATCCTTTAACACGGTTCCGGCCATGGATGATACACCGGTTAGCGTATATTTAGGTGAAAGGGCCCGGGAGGAAAACAAGCACGTGGTCGCCGCCGCCGGCGCCAGTGTGGTTGGTGCGGCCCTGCTGGGACCGATCGGCTTAATCGGGGGAGCCTTTGTGGAAGGGAAAACGGTCAATCTTCCTGTGGGAACGGAATTCTTTATTGAAGTGCATAGCAATATCACGGTAAAGGGTGCCAGTCTGGAAGAAAACCCCGCCGGCCTTCAGCCGGTGCAGATAGTAGAAGAGGCACCGGTTTCCGAGATACGGATCAAAAACTAAAAGAAGGGAGCCAGGTGCTCCCTTCTTTTAGTTAATGGTGCTATTTTTATCCGCTAATGTTTGACGGGTGCCTGTCTTTCTGTATATAATATGAATAATAAATTAAAAACGCTGATCGGGACAGTAGTCAGGCTAACGCGTAACAGCGAACCGGGGATGGTGGAAGTCCGGCACGCCTTACTTGGCGAAAATCACCCGGGAGTTGCTCTGCCGAGATTGAAAAAGTTAGACAGAGCCGGCGGGCGGCCGTTATCCTGTTAAAGTGGTTATCTTTAGAGCTAAAAGATGACAATTAGGGTGGTACCGCGGGAATTAGCAGCCTCTCGTCCCTACAGGGGATGAGGGGCTTTTACGTGCCCGGCGGAGACGCGTGGCGGAAGCAATGTCTGCCGGGATCAACCGGGTCGCTAAAACCTGAAACAAGAATATTTGGCTACATGAAACAGCTTTATCATACGGAGGGAAAAAGAAATATGGATTATAGCAAAACCTTAAATCTTCCCCAGACGGAGTTCCCAATGCGTGGTGATCTGCCCAAACGGGAACCGGAAATGCTCAAGTGGTGGGAGGAGCAGCAGGTATACAGCAAACGGGTAGCAGCAGGCAAGGATAAGCCGAAGTTTATCCTGCACGACGGTCCTCCCTATGCAAACGGAAACATTCATATGGGGCACGCCCTGAACAAGGTATTAAAGGATATCGTGATAAAATATAAGAGCTTACAGGGATTTAATACCCCTTATGTCCCCGGCTGGGATACCCACGGTCTGCCTATTGAACACGCAGCGATCAAGATTCTCGGGTTAAACCGCCATCAGCTGCATCCTTTGGAGTTGCGTAAAAAGTGTGCGGAATATGCGCTGAAATATGTGAGTATTCAACGGGAGGATTTTATCCGTTTGGGTGTATGGGCCGAATGGGATAATCCCTATGTGACCTTAAAGCCGGAGTATGAGGCCAAACAAATTGAAGTGTTTGGCGAGATGGCGAAAAAGGGATATATTTATAAAGGCTTAAAATCCGTATATTGGTGTACCTCCTGCGAAACAGCGCTGGCGGAAGCGGAAATTGAATATCAGGAAAAGAAATCGCATTCGATCTATGTTAAATTCCCTTTGGTGGATGATAAGGGGTTATTAAAAGGCATTGCCGATCTGAGCAAAACCTATGTGGTTATTTGGACCACCACGCCCTGGACCCTGCCCGCCAATGTGGCGATCTGTCTTAATCCGGATTTTGAATACGCGGTGGTGAAAGCGGGCCCGGAAATTTTCCTGATGGCGAAGGAACTAGTGGAAACGGTGGCGCAGGAAATAGGTTTGACGGATTGGGAAATTCTGCAGGTATTCCCCGGTAAAGATTTGGAATGGTTAAAAGCCCGTCATCCCTTCGTGGAGCGGGAAGTGCCCCTGGTCATGGGCTACCATGTCACGCTGGAAGCGGGTACCGGCTGTGTGCATACGGCGCCGGGACATGGTACTGAAGACTTTGAGGTGGGCGTTAATAATAATTTGCCGGTTTTGAATCCGGTGGATCACCGGGGACGTTTCACCCAGGAAGCGGGCAAATTTGCCGGCCTGAAGGTTGAGGAGGCAAACAAGCCGATTATTGAAGAAATAGAGGGCCTGGGATTGTTGCTGGGCCATGGTTCCATCAAGCACCAGTATGCCCATTGCTGGCGCTGTAAAAATCCGATTATCTACCGGGCTACGGAACAATGGTTTGCTTCAGTGGACGGCTTCAGGGAGCAGGCTTTGGCAGCTATCGAAAATGTCCGCTGGATTCCCAACTGGGGACGGGACCGCATCCATAACATGGTGGCGGACCGTCAGGATTGGTGTATTTCCCGCCAAAGAGTCTGGGGTGTGCCCATTCCCATTTTTTATTGCACGTCCTGTAATGAATCAATCATCAATGATACGACCATTGGCGCCGTCGCGGACCTGTTTCGCCGGGAGGGCTCCGACGCGTGGTTTGTCAAAAGCGCCGCGGAAATATTGGGCGACGGTGTAACCTGCCCGCAATGCGGCCATAAAGAGTTTCGTAAAGAAACGGATATCATGGACGTTTGGTTTGATTCCGGCTCCAGCCATGCCGCCGTGCTGGCCCGGCGTCCCGCACTGTCCTGGCCGGCGGATTTGTATCTGGAAGGCAGTGACCAGCATCGCGGCTGGTTCCAATCCTCTTTGCTGACTTCCGTGGCTACCAAGGGAACTGCTCCTTACCGGGCGGTTTTGACCCATGGTTTTGTGGTGGACGGCGAAGGCCGGAAAATGTCTAAGTCCTTGGGCAATACGATCGCCCCGCAGGATATTATCAAACAATACGGGGCCGACATTCTGCGTCTCTGGGTTGCATCCGCGGATTATAAGGCGGATATCCGCATTTCCAAGGATATATTGAAGCAAATGTCCGAGGTCTACCGTAAGATTCGCAATACCGCGCGTTATATACTGGGCAACCTCGCGGATTTTGATCCGGTAAAGGATAAAGCCGCCTATGAGGATTTGCGGGAAATAGACAAGTGGGCTCTGCTGAAACTGCAAAGATTGGTACAGCGGGTAACCGAAGCTTACGAGGAATATGAGTATCATCTCCTCTACCATGCCGTGCATAATTTCTGCGCCGTGGATATGAGCGCCATCTATCTGGATATTTTAAAAGACCGTCTCTATACCGCGCCGGCAACCTCCCGGGAACGGAGAGCGGCGCAAACGGTGATGTACGAAATTCTCAGCGCCTTGGTGCGTCTCATTGCGCCGGTACTGTCTTTCACGGCGGAAGAAATTTGGCGCTATATGCCCAAGGAAAGCGGCGCGCCTCTCAGTGTGCAAATGCTTGATTGGCCGGCAGTGAACAAGTTGTGGCAGGACGATGCCCTGGAAGCAAAGTGGGAACGGATTCTCGCAATCCGTACGGACGTGTCCAAGGCTTTGGAAATTGCCCGCCGGGAAAAAGTCATCGGGCATTCGCTGGATGCCCGGGTGGATATTTACGCCACCGGTGACTTGTATGAGTTTATTAAAGCAATGGAGGCGGAATTGCCGACCATTAGTATTGTGTCTGCGGCGGCGGTGCATCAGGGGACGGCGCCCGCCGACGCTTATAAAAGCGAGGAACTGGATCTGGCGGTGAAAGTTTCACCCGCCACCGGCACAAAGTGCGAGCGTTGTTGGAATTACAGTGAAACAGTCGGGCAGGACGCCCAACACCCGGCCCTTTGCCGGCGGTGCGCCGTGGTGGTAACCGGGCTGTAAAAGAATTAAAAATCCAGGCAGTTTTTATCTGCCTGGATTTTTTTTTGTTTTCGGGAAAAATTATTGATGATGAGGTGTGATGCAATGAGCCAGGAATTACCGGAGGAAAAAATAAAATTTTGGGACAAACGCCTTACACAGCTGGTACATCACCTGGAGGCGATGCGGGTCGCGGATTATGTGGAGTTGCTGCAAAAACCCCACCGACTGATTGCGCTAAACTTTTTGGCCGGATTATCCCGCGGTCTCGGCATTGCGCTCGGAGCCACGCTGTTGGTGGCGCTGGTTTTAAATTTTCTGCAGCGGCTGTTAATTTTGAACATTCCCGGTATCGGTAATTTCGTGGCCGAGATCATACGTATCGTCGAACAAAAGAATGGCAGCTTGTAAAAGGAGGCGAGGCATTGTGACCAAGGACGTATTCGATTGTATGCGGGAAGCAGGCAGTGTACGTGAGTTCAAGCCGGAAATGATTCCGGAGCCAACCTTGACAAGGATCCTCGAAGCGGGTTGTTGGGCGCCCAGTGCCGGCAATCTGCAGCCCTGGTATTTCTTCGTAGTCCATAACCGGGATGTTAAGGAGAAGCTGGCCCAGGCCTGTTTCGATCAGGAGCAGGTGCTGGATGCGCCGACGGTGGTGGTAGTGCTTGCCGATCCCGCCCGTGCCAACGAAAGGTATGCCGAGCGGGGGGCGCAACTCTACTGTATTCAGGATACGGCCTGCGCCACGGAAAACATGATCCTTGCCGCCGCGGCGCTGGGTATTCAATCCTGCTGGGTGGGTGCCTTTGATGAAATCGCCGTGCAAAGAGCCGTGGAAGCTCCGCCGCGTTTACGGGCGGTGGCCATTCTTTGTTTGGGTTATGGCGATGAATCAGCCAAAATGAAGGAACGTTTCCCGCTGAAAGACGTGGTCAAATTTATCCACTAGAAAGAGGGCGTTCAAGCATGAAACCTGAGAAGTTAAAACATTTGCTCGGTAAATTGCGGGAAGAAAAAGACCGCCTGATAAAACAGATCGGTCGTATCGAAGAAACGGGTTTAGCCAGTGCCATGGGAGAATCGCTCTCCGAACTGTCTACTTATGATAATCATCCCGCAGATATCGGTGATGAGTTATTTGAACGCAGCAAAGACCTGGCTTTGCGGGATAACGCCCATGTTATGCTGGAAAGTGTGGAAGCGGCGCTGGAAAGGACAAAAACCGGAGAGTATGGAAAATGTTTGCGGTGCGGAAAGGAGATAGAAGAGGCCCGGCTCGAAGTAATTCCGTGGGCCAGTGAATGTATTCACTGCAAAAGGCAAACAGAAGTAAGAGACGTTACTCCCCGTCCCCTGGAAGAAGAAGTTTTAGCACCTCCCTTCCACCGGACTTTTTTGGATACGGCCAATGTTCAAAACGTGGGTTTCGATGGGGAAGACAGTTGGCAGGCGGTGGCCCGCTACGGCTCCAGCGATTCACCGCAGGATATTCCCGGTTCGTATAATTACAAGGCGCTCTGGGCCAATTCCCATGAGCATCAGGGCATTGTAGATCAGGCGGATTGGATTCCCAATGATACCAATGGCAGCACCGATCAGGGTGAAATGTCCCACGAAGATTTCCTCCGCCGGGAAGAACTGGAGGAAGATCAATTGCCGGAGGAAGAATCGCCGCACCACTGAGGAATGAAAACAGTAATCGTACCGGTATTTCAAAGTCAAATAAAAGTGACGTAAATGCAAGCAAAGTCCGTTTAACCATGCGAGTGGCACGGGCTTTGTTTCATTTGATCTGTAATAATGCTGTGATGCTTAGTAATAAGATTGGTATCCGCAGTGAATATGTCCTGAGGAAGAAAAGATTATCTAATGTACTTGTTGAAAAAAGGTAGAATAATAAAATCAAATATTCCGCCGATAAAAGCGCATACAACAATAATCACAACGTCACTAAGCCAATTAAAAGACTGCCTGCTAACATATGGTTTGATCCAATCATTGATTATATCAGCGATGGATGTGGATACGAAAACGATAATAAAAATTCCTGTGATTAAAGCGATACACCCTATACTTCGTTTCATGATTTCCTCCTCTTGAAAGTCAAGGGTTTGGAGCACTTTTGCGATTTTGAAAGTGTTCAGAAGGCAAGCAAAGGACAGATGCTTTATAGGCAATAAATATTTTATTATAGTATTTACAATCCGGTATTTAACGCCAACATTACTTCGTGTTATCCATTACTTACAGTTTCTTCCTCTTCGGCGCGATTCCTCTTTTTCCTTTATATGCCAGACTCCTTCGCCTGGAGATGTATTCCTAAATTGTGGAGGATAATGTGAGAGCAGGACTATTATCGTTACCGGCGAAATTAATTTGCGGGAGGGATGTCATGCAGAAGACAATTTGTTATTATATAACCGGCTTCGGTTTTGGCCATCTGACACGTTCGCTGGCGATCATTGAAGCATTGTTGGTTAAATACACTGATGTACATGTAATTATCAAGGCGGATGACCGGCTCCTGAAGAAGGCGCGGCAGTACCTGCAAACATACGCGGGGCGCTTTTCCCTGCATTCCTTTGCTTCCCATTTTTCCATTGTCGTTGATCCGGCCACCCGCCGGGTGGATCTTGAGGCGACGGCCAGGGATGCCCTGCGCTGGATCGGGAATTTACCGGCGTCCGCCCAGGCGGAAACAATGTTTTTAGCGGAGCAGAGGGTAAGCCTGGTGCTCAGCGATATCGTACCGGAGGCCTTTCGGGCGGCAAAGGAGCAGCATATCCCCGCCGTGGGCATTTCTAATTTTACCTGGTATGAAATTTGCGCGGATGTGCTTGGGGCGAATCCTTTATTGGCACCCCTTTTGGAAATGTATCAGGAGGCCGGTGAACTGTTGGTATATCCCTTCTCCACGGGGGATTATCTGCCCCTAATGTCCAAACGGGAGGTTGGCCCGGTGACCCGCCCCTTTGACCGGGAAAAGATCGGCCAAATCCGCAGCCGGTACAAAGAGGGGAAACGCCCCCTGGCTTTTCTCAGTGTGGGCGGTTCTACCCGGGTGGAGGATTTTCCCTTGCGGGCGGATATGGATTATTTGGTAACTATGGGTATAGAGGTGGGGGATGTGGTGAATGTCCACCGCTTGTCGCCGGATATTCCCGATTCTCATAACTATTTGGCCGCCTGTGACGTGGTCATTACCAAATGCGGCTGGTCAACGGTGGCAGAAGCCGCCTTGGCGGGCGTGCCCCTGTGGTTAATGCTCTCAAAGAATGGCTGGCTGGAGGAGCGGTGCATTTACCAGGAGGTCTTTTCACTGGGCATCGGGATTGAAAAAACCTTCGCTGAGATGGAGGCCATGAGGCCCCGGGAGGTAGCGGCGGAACTGGCTGCTTTACAAAGTGCCTGCGCGAAAATTCCGGCACGGTACCGGGATGGGATGGGGAAAATCACGGAGATTATAAAGCTGTATATAGGTTAATCACAATGAACGATATCCTTTGGGAATAATGAGAGGAGCCCTGTTAAACGGGCTCCTCGAAGTTTTTTTGCTGGCGATTCCCTGGAGGGGTATTGGTTCAGGCGTTTAGTCTTTACTTTCCCTGGCAAGATATAAATCTGTGATGTAACGGCGGCTGTAGGCGATTTCTTCCGCGGATGCTTCCTGCACCGTATACAGGTTTTTGGCATGAAGGTGCTGCCAGAGGGTTTGCTGCGTTTCAATACTGTCCGACAAGGCGCTGCCCGCCGCCTCCCGCAGGTTGTCATGCACGCATTCCTGGGCCAGCCGGGTTAACAGTTGAATGGTGTATTTACTCTGGGCCAAAGCCAAGTCCATCATGCTACATGGGGAAATTTCGTGTTCCATAAATTTGGCCTCCTTCCCAATCGGCGTCGGCGTCCTTCAAAAACTGGCTGAAGGAAGTCATGGTTTTTTCCGTTTGCGCCTTTTGCACTTTGCACAGGGTCTGAAAAGAGGGATCATGAATGTTTTCCAGGCAATGGGCTAAAAACCGGCATTGCACATCCGCCGCTTCCAGGTACTCCAGCAGTAGTGTCCGTTCCGGCACGGTCAGAAAGTTCATTTACAGATCCTCCATTTCATAATTTTCCGTGAGAACCGGCGCAATAAGGTCGCCAAGATTCAGAAGGTGAATATCATGATCCCGCTCAGGGAAAAAGCCCGCGTGAAAGGCGGCGTCATGGAGCCGCTTTTGTTGCTGCAGATTTGCTTCCAGGGCTTTTTGGACCTGATCCCGGAGAGCGGGATTGGCTGCTTCCGTCGCTAAAGTGACAAGCTGCGCAGCGGCAATTTTGCAGTGGATAATCGCCATGCGGGCCAGGGCTTGTTCATTAAATGTTTTTTCCATAGCTCCTCCTAAACATGTTGGGCAGTAGTGGTGAGATATTGGGCGATACTGTCAGCATGGGCGGCTAAAGCGGTCTGCGCCTGGGCGCAGGCTTCGGCGAAGCCGGCCTCCACCGTATGACTTTGGCAAAATTGCAAAAAATCATCCTGTGCCTGATGAAACCGTAAATATTCCTCAATATACACCAGTTCATGTTTCGTAAGTCCGTTCATGGGCCGCCTCCTTCATTGGGTTATACCTTATTTTTCTGCATTTGGTTCTATCCTATGCAGTTTTTTTGTGGCCGGCGGAGCTGGAGGGATGAGATTAAGGTTCTTCAAATTGACAGCCCGGGTTTCAGCAGCTACGAATGGTTAAAAGGGAGACTGGGCGATCTATGGGAAAACACATTCTTCAGCTAGCGCACGTATTTTATCTACCTGATACGTACTCGCAAGTACATACAGGTAATCACCGGTCATGATCCGTGTATTACCATCCGGCACTATTTCCATATCACCTCGCTTAATATTTACGAGCAGGCAATGTACCGGCCAATCTATCCTTTTTACTTGCTGATTATTCAGTTTAGATCCAAGGCAAACCACTAACTCGACAACCATTTGCTTTTCGGCGGCTTTATGCCCGGGAAGTCCCCGGCTTTTTTCGAGCGATCTTTCAAGAAGTTGTTCATAGATAGGCTTGGATTTTGTAATTTCCGCAACAAGATAGGATGCCATGGACACAAAAATTAATGAAAGCATGTGCTCAAAAGAACCGGTCATTTCCATGATCAAGATACTGCCTGTAATCGGAGCCTTAACAACAGCCGTAAAATATGCAGCCATGGAAAAGACGATAATATTCGTGCCGTAATGAGGGTCCAGCCCGCCGAACTGCGTAGCAACGCTGTTAAACACACCGCCTGTCAGTGCGCCGATAACCAGCATGGGTAAGAATATGCCTCCGGGCGCACCTGATCCATAGCTAATCATGGTAAAGAGGAATTTAGCCATGAGGAGGATGGCGAGTAGCTTTAAGCCAAAATGGTTTGCGGCAATAGCGCCCACTAAGCCATTACCGCCCCCCAGGATTTCAGGCAGAAAGAAACCGGCAATGCCGGCTATTAGTAATGGTAAGGCTATTTTTCCCATGCCGGACAGTAAGTTTTGTTTCTCAAAAATGTCAAGGGTTTTAATTAACACCCGGTTGAAGGCAATGCCCAGTATTCCTGTCACGACCCCCAAGACGATGAGAACACCATAATACCGGAGGGGAAAAACGGGCAAACCGGTAAAATTAAAGATGGGAATATGACCAAAGAAATACTGCGTCATCGCGTCCGCTGTCAAAGCCGCCGTCACGGCGGGTATTAAAACTACGGGTGAGAAATTCTTGTGCAATTCTTCCAGAGAAAAAATTACGCCGGCCAGGGGGGCATTAAAAGCTGCTGCCAGTCCGGCACTGGCTCCGCTTGTGAGGAGGTAGCGCTCCTCCATTCTTGTTCTGCCGGCCAGCCGGCTCAAGCCTTGGCCAAGGGTGGCGCCAAGCTGAATCGAAGGTCCCTCACGACCAAGGGAAAGTCCGGCTCCAATGGCGAGAACCCCACCAAGAAATTTACTGAGGACTATGCGCAACCAGTTCATTTTCATCAAACCTAATATAGTACCTCTAACTTGTGGTATGCCGCTGCCGGCGGACATGGGCTCGATTCTGACAATTAAGCCCAGTATGTAGGAAATACCTAATAAACAGAGAAACCACAATACCGTAAAGGGCCATGCTTCCGCATGCAGATGGATGAAGATGGCGGTACGTAACAATTCTGCTTGCTCTATTGAATAACGAAACAATATAATAGTTAGCCCGGCAACAACACCGATTACAATTCCTTCGCCAAATAATCTCAATCGGAAATTCTGCCAATGGGTGAGAACGTGATATATTTTAGTAGGCCTTTTTTGCAGTTGCATAATAAAAATTCCTCCGGCATTAGTAGCTTTTGCATACAATTATAACATACAATACGATTACCAACGTATAAGTGTTGCGTGGATGGAATAAATTGTAAACAAAGACCTTGACAACTAACAATCCTCGTGATAATATAAAATTGTTAGTTACCGGGGACCATTTTGTTGTAGGTATAAACATCGTTTTTGCACGCCGTGGCATACAGCTGTTATGGTCGTTATGGGGAAGTTGCCTTAAGTGAACGGGAGGTATGAACATGAGAATTGCTCTGGCTGGATTGGGAACCACGGGCGCGCAAGTTGCCGAGTTTCTCCTGGAACAGGCCGGTATTTCGTTGGTGACCGCGGTGGTCAGCAAAAACAGCGAAAAGGCAGGAAAGGATATCGGTGAAATACTGGGCGGAAAGTCGTTGGGCATCACTGCTATCGGCAGTGAAAATTTGTCCGAGGCAATTCGCCACTATCGTCCCCAGGTACTTATTGATTTTGCTAATCCCGCTTTTATGCGAGAGCATATTGGTTTATTGGCCCAAGCGGGCGTGAATTTGGTAATCGCCACTACGGGACATAGTACGGCCGAGGTGGAACGTATCAAGTATTATACGCAGAGGCATCATATCGGCACAGTTCTGGCGCCGAATATCACATATGGCGTAAACGTACTGATGGAGCTATGTAAAATAGCGGCTAGATTGATGGGAGACTATGATTTTGAAATTATTGAAAGTCATCACCGTCATAAAAAGGACGCCCCTTCCGGCACGGCTAGCCGTATCGCAGAAAAAATTGCGGAGACGATTAAAGCCACCAACGATAGAATGCGCGAATTTGATATTCACTCTATACGCGCAGGTGGAATTGTCGGTGACCATAAGGTGGTTATCTGTGGTCCCTACGATAAAATCGAGCTGCGACATGAAGCTTTTTCCCGGAGGGCTTTTGCCCAGGGCGCCCTCTGGGCGGCGGAGTTTGTCGCCAAACATCACGGGTTTCATTATATGGAGGATGTTTTTGCCAAAACATTGTTTGGTTACAAAACGGACACATGTGCGCACTGTGGAATTTCCCTCCCGGAGCAGCGAAATATGAGTTTGGACTATAACTAAAGAAAAGCAGCGAGTTCAACTCGCTGCTTCCTATGTAGTTTCCTGCAACATTTTGACTGTCTTTTTAAGGACGTTTTCATTACCGACAATTACAACCCGGTCATTGGCTTGTAAAATTACATGGGGTCCCGGAGATACCGTCACCTGGTTGCCGCGGCGTATCGCTACGAGCGTGGCGCCGGTTGCCTGCCACAAATGTAAATCGGCAATTGTTTTACCCAGAACCTTCGATGAGGGCGGTACTTTGATTTCGATAGGATTATAAGGAGATAAGTTCTTCAAACGGTCGGAAAAGTTGATAATATCTGTAAGGATAGTCTCCAGTTTTTTATCAATTTCCTGCTTTTCTTGAAGTAGTTGTTCCAGATCCTGTTTAAGAGAATAGACGGAGTGCATGTATTGTGCTTTCTCCACAAAATGGCGGGCAAGTTCCGGTGAGACCACCGTAATTTCGCGCCCCTGCGAAACGTCAACGATTTTGGCGTCCTTTAGCAAGCCGATGGCTTTACGGATTGTTTCCGGTGAAACATGATAATGACTTGACAACAAAGTACGTCCCGAGATTCTCTCGCCGGTGATAAATTCTTCATTGACAATCCGTTGTGCCAGATCAGTAGCAATAGAGTGATAAATAGGCATATCGCTCAATGTCGTATTCCCTCAACTTTCTCGTCTGTTATGTCGTCAATATTATATCATAGCTCCTCTAAAAGCAAAATCTCAACCATCATTACGGGATAAAAAAACTGGCAAGCCAAATTGCAGCGCCAAACCAATGGCCAACATATGATAAAAACTGATTTAAAGAAAACCTTTTTGGGGAGAAGCCTGGCACTACAGGCTTCTCGCTGTATTTCTCACGAAAGGACGATCTGATGAGAGCAGTTGTTTTATTAAAAGGGGAGAGTGTAAGCTAATTGAAAGGTGGAGGTAGTGATGTTTCAGCAAATACCTGACATAAAAATGATGCTTTTACCTGTGGCTGTTTTTTTGTTTTGTAACGCCGCAGGAGTTATGCTTAGTAAAGTATGCTTTAAAAAATTAATTCGCCTGTCGGCGGCTTTTTCAGGGGTTTATCAGGAGGTAATCCTGAGGTCTCTAAAAGGTATGCCGGCTATCTTGGGCGTACTCCTTGGCAGTTATACGGCGGTCATGATTATCGATCTGAGTGCTCAGTGGCTGCACTTCCTGGAGAAGGTTGCTGTTGTCATAGGCATTCTGGCGGTTTCTGCAATAGCAGCGCGGTTTCTTGCCGGTGTGGTACGTATCTATGATGGAAAGATAGAGGGATTTCCCTCAGCCTCAATTCTCGCACATATTGCTGAGGCGGCGATATATACGATTGGGTGTTTAATTGCTTTACAAAATTTGGGGTTCTCAATTACCCCGATCCTCACAGCGTTGGGAGTAGGCGGCTTGGCAGTCGCTTTAGCGCTGCAGGATACTTTGTCCAATCTTTTTTCAGGATTGCACATATTGCTGTCAAAGCACCTCAGGGTCGGGGATTATATTAAACTGAGCAGTGGGGAAGAGGGAAACGTCATTGATATTTCTTGGCGGAATACTACGATTCAGGGCTTGGCAAACACCGTAATTATCGTGCCGAATCAAAAAATTGCATCCTCCATTGTGACTAATTATTTTATGCCGGATAAGGAAATCTCGGTGTTGGTTAGTGCCGGCGTAAGTTATGACAGCGATCTGGAAAAGGTTGAAAGAATCACCATCGGTGTAGCGCGGGAGGTATTGCAAAATATCGAGGGCGGTATGCCTGATTTTGCGCCGCTTGTTCGTTTCCACACCTTCGGTGAATCCAGCATCAACTTTGACGTTGTGCTCCGGGTAAAAGAGTTTGTTAATCAATACCAGGTGAAGCACGAATTCATCAAACGGCTGCATCTCCGCTATCGCCAGGAAGGAATTGACATCCCCTTCCCCATAAGAACGGTACATATAAAAGAGAATTAATAAATTGTTCTTTTTAAGAAACAACTGAGCAAACTATGGATATTGGAGGTGTTATCTACGATAAGCCCGTGTCTCAGAGTCGACTTAGGAAAAATCAGGTACAATACCGAAAAAGTGGTGGAGATGTGCCATCAGCAAGGCATTGCGGTACTTGGGGTTACGAAAGGGTTTGGTGCTGTGCCGCAAATTGTAGACGCCATGATAGACGGCGGCGTGGACGGACTGGCCGATGCCCGCATGGAAAATATTATTAAACTTAGAAATTCTGGTTTTACACAGCCCATTACCTTGCTGCGTATTCCGCGGCTAAGTAATGTTTTTAACGTAGTTCGGTATACAAATATCAGTGTTAATTCAGAAATAGCCGTTATCAGAGCGTTGGCAAAGGCGGCTAAAGAGTTGGGCGTGGAGCATCAAATTATTCTGATGGTTGACGTAGGTGATTTGCGGGAAGGCATAATGACGGAAAACGTACTTGATACCGTCAGGCAAATTTCGCAACTCAAAGAGGTTAAGCTAGTCGGGCTTGGCACAAATATGGGCTGCTTCGGCGGAATCCTGCCTGATACCGCCAATTTAAGCGTTTTAGTTGAATTAAGCCTAGTCATAAAAAAGATGCTGGGTTTTGATCTGGAGGTTATATCAGGCGGGGGAACATCAACCTTAAACCTTGTGGAGAAGGGTGTTGTTCCTATAGGGGTAAACCAGCTACGCATCGGCGAAGGGATTCTGTTGGGCACCGACACGACCCATGACAGGAAGATTCCCTGGCTTTGTCAGGACGCATTTTGCTTGCGTGCCGAGGTTATCGAAATGAAGGCGAAGCCATCTGTGCCCGTGGGCACGATCGGCAGAGATGCTTTCGGCAATGTGCCGCAATTCGTTGATCTTGGCATCAGAAAACGGGCGATACTGGCCTTGGGAAAACAGGACGTCTATGTGGAAGGGATTAGACCTGTTGATGAAAATTTGCTTATTCTCGGGGCAAGTAGCGATCACTTGATCCTGGACATCACGGACACAAAACGGGAAATCAGGGTGGGAGACGATGTCGGCTTTAAGCTTACTTATTCCGGCTTGCTTTCGGCTTGCTCTTCCAGATATGTCTGCAAAGATTTTCAGGGAGGAGGTAAGGACAGTGATTGAGCTAATTGATAAATGCGACGCTAAAGTCATGCAGGGAATCATCGACCTGGAAACGGAGGCATTTGGCATTGGCGGATTGAATGCATGGCATCTTGTGCCGCTTATACGCCACGGGCGGGTATTTGTGATGCGGGAAAATCAAGCTGTTATTGGTTCTGTCCAATATATGCTGGACTGGAGCAATACGCAAAAGGCGTATATGTTTGGTGTGTCTGTTGCGAAAAATTATCGAGGGAAAGGTATTGGGACCAATTTGTTAAAAGACAGTATTAAAGGTCTGGCCGGGGAAGGTATTTCTGAAATAGAGTTGACGGTAGATCCCGGGAATGTTGGAGCGATTAAGGTGTACGAAGAGAAACTGGGATTTACGATTAGCGAGTTCCGAAAAAATGAGTATGGAGAAGGTGAAGACCGGCTGGTTATGAATCTGCCGGTAAAAGTGTTCATGGACAAATCCTCCGGCTAGACGGTGTCTATGAGGTTCCCGCCAGCAGCATTGAGTGTTGGTCGCCGGTATGTTAAAATGGACATAATGCAAAAAACGGAGGGGTTTGTGATTGCGGCTGTTATTAATCGCTGTCGGCGTATTGCTGGTGGATCAGGTCAGTAAACTATATATTATACGCAACATGGCGCTGGGAGATTCTCTGCCGGTTATTAATGAGGTATTTCATCTTACATATGTGAAAAATCCCGGGGCGGCTTTCAGCATCCTTCAGCATCAGACGGGCTTGTTTATCGCCATTGCGGTGCTTCTGCTGCTTGCCGTCGCTTATTACTACCCACGTTTGCCGCAGGGTTATCCGCTGCTCCGGATCGGTATCGGCCTGCAGGTGGGCGGCGCGGCGGGAAATTTACTGGACCGGATTCGTACCGGTTATGTAACAGATTTTCTGGATTTTCGCATTTGGCCGGTATTCAATATTGCCGACATTGGGATTGTCCTCGGCGTCGGTTTGCTTTTCCGGGAAATTATCCGTATGCCTGGGAAGGCAGAGCATAGATAGGAGATACAGTATGGAGCGATTCGCATATATGATCCCGGAAGAAGCCGCGGGGACAAGAACGGACGTGTTTTTAACCCAAAAACACCCGGGACTCTCCCGCTCGCATATACAGCAGTTGGTGGCTGACGGTCATGTTTCGGTGGAGGGTAAAAGGGTGAAGAGTCATTATAAACTGCGGAGCGGGGAAAACCTAGCCCTGGAGATACCCCCGCCGGCGGAACTGGCCGTTGTAGCGCAGGACATTCCTTTGGACATCCTTTATGAGGACGGGGAGGTTATTGTCGTCAATAAGCCCCGGGGGATGGTTGTGCATCCTGCGGCGGGGAACTATGAAGGGACCCTGGTTAACGCTTTGCTGGAGCATTGCACGGATTTGTCCGGCATCAACGGCGTTATGCGGCCCGGTATTGTGCATCGGATTGATAAGGATACTTCCGGCGTATTGATGGCGGCGAAAACGGACCGGGCGCATCTCAGCCTCGCCCGGCAAATTAAGGACCGGACCGTGACCCGGCGGTATATTGCCCTTGTGCATGGGGGCATTCCGGAAGAAAGCGGCGTTATTAATGCGCCCATCGGGCGTCACCCCACCGACCGTAAAAAAATGGCGGTGGAGGTGAAGCACGGGAAAGAGGCCATTACGCATTTTCGGGTTCTGGAACGTTTTTCCGGCTATACTTTGCTGGAGGCCCGGCTGAAAACCGGGCGGACCCATCAGATTCGCGTGCATCTGGCCTACATAGGTCATCCGGTCGTGGGTGATCCCAAATACGGCCCGCGTACGCCCCATTTTTCCCTGGACGGGCAGTTCCTCCACGCCAAGGTGCTGGGCTTTGTGCATCCGGCGACCGGCGAATACCTGGAATTTTCCGCGCCGTTGCCGCAGGTGCTGGAGGATATCCTGGTATTACTCCGGAAACGGGCTTGACGGTAAATGGCATGCATGATAAAATTATGCAAAAGAATTAAATAGTTAAGCCTTTAAACTCGGTACCGCGATACCGGTAAGGTGGTTAAACAGAGGTATTTTATAACCTTCTTATCGGTATGCGATAAGAAGGTTTTTTAAGTCGAGCCGGTCTAAAAAGCGCATCTGCGTCGTTGCTCCTGCGATCCTCGCTTCAACGTACACCCGACGAGTACGCCTGCGCTGCGGTTCTCGTCGCGCCTAGCATC
>DHRA01000012.1:39882-95753 GCA_002411145.1 Firmicutes bacterium UBA5324
TCTGCGTCGTTGCTCCTGCGATCCTCGCTTCAACGTACACCCGAGTACGCCTGCGCTGCGGTTCTCGTCGCGCCTAGCATCTGCATCTTTTTAGATCGGCTCTCGGCCGGGTGGATCTAAGCTAGGAACGAAGAAGTGCTAAGGCCTAAAAAGCGCGTCTGCGTCGTTGCTCCTGCGATCCTCGCTCCAACGTACACCCGAGTACGCCTGCGCTCCGGTTCTCGTCGCGCCTAGCATCTGCATCTTTTTAGACCGGCTCTCGGCCGGGTGGATCTAAGCTAGGAACGAAGAAGTGCTAAGGCCTAAAAAGCGCGTCTGCGTCGTTGCTCCTGCGGTCCTCACTCCAACGTACGCCTAAGTACGTGTTGCAGGGTAAATATATAAATAGCTAACTTTAATCAAGGGAATACTTTATTATTGGACTTATAAACCCTTTACTTCTTGGTGTGAAAATAAAATTCCCTTCGAAGGAGGCGGAAACTATGACCTGGATCGAAAAAACGCAAATCATGGACGCGGACGGGATTAGACGGGCGCTGGTCCGTATAGCGCACGAGATCATTGAAAAAAATAAAGGCGTGAAAAATCTGGCTCTGGTGGGCATACGGCGCCGGGGGGTGCCGCTGGCCCAGCGGATTGCCGAACAAATCAAGAAGATTGAGGACGTGGATATTCCCATCGGTATACTGGATATCACCTTATATCGCGATGACATCTCGACCTTGGCGCATCAGCCCGTAATCCACAGAACGGAGATCCCCTTCCCGCTGGCGGGAAAGAAAATTGTGCTGGTGGATGACGTGCTTTATACCGGACGTACCGTGCGGGCGGCGCTGGACGCTTTAGTAGATATGGGGCGTCCCGAATTCATCCAATTGGCCGTGCTGGTGGACCGGGGGCACCGGGAACTGCCGATCCGGGCGGACTACGTGGGGAAAAACGTGCCTACTTCCAAACGTGAGATGGTGAGTGTCATGGTCAAAGGCATAGATCAGGATGAGCGTGTATTCATCCGGGAATTTACTGATTAGCCTCTTTCCTTTAAACCGGTCCCGTGAGGCCAGGTAAGGAAGGTTTTAAGCTAAGCTTTGCTTATGCCGTCTAACCTCCTTCGCCTCAGGGCGGAAGGAGGTTTTTGCATGAGTGAAAGGAGAGGGAAGAATTGTACCTAAGGGGAAAAGACGTATTAGGACTGGAAAACATGACGCCTGAGGAAATCAAGCTGATCCTGGAAACGGCGGGTCCGATGAAAGACATTATCCGCAGGGATATCAAAAAGGTGCCCACCCTCAGGGGAAAATGCGTTGTAACCTTGTTCTATGAACCAAGCACCCGTACGCGTTCATCTTTTGAATTGGCCGGGAAATACATGGGCGCGGATGTTGTGAATATTTCCACCTCCACCAGCAGCGTAGTGAAAGGGGAAAGCCTGCGGGACACGGTCTTAACGCTGCAGGCCATGGGCGTGGACATCATTATTGTCCGCCATCCCGCGGAAGGTGCGGCCCAGTACATAGCCAGGTCGGTAAAGGCCGGAGTCATCAACGGCGGGGACGGTACCCATGAACACCCTACCCAGGCTTTACTGGATATGTTTACGATCCGGCAGTACAAAGGAAGCCTCGCCGGCAAAAAGGTCGTTATTGTCGGCGATATTCTGCACAGCCGGGTCGCCCGCTCGAATATCTGGGGCTTGAATAAATTCGGGGCCGATGTCCATGTGGTCGGGCCCGGCACCTTGCTCCCGCCGGATATGGGAAAAATGGGCGTAACGGTTCATCACCGCATGGAGGAAGCCCTGGAGGGGGCCGACGTGGTCAATATCCTGCGTATTCAGCTGGAACGGCAGCAAAAAGGGCTCTTTCCGACCAGCCGCGAATATGCCCGTCTCTTTGGCATCAACCAACAGCGCTTGTCCTATGCCAAACCGGACGTGCTGATTATGCATCCCGGTCCGATGAACCGGGGCTTGGAAATTGCCCCGGATGTGGCCTATGACGAACGGTCGGCCATTGAAGAACAGGTGACGAACGGGGTTGCGGTACGGATGGCGTTGCTTTACTTACTGTCGGGAGGTGGCAATATTGAAATTAGTAATTAGAGGCGGCTGGATAATCGATCCCGCCCAGCAGATCAATAAAAAAGCGGATATTTTACTGGCCGAGGGGAAAATTGCCGCCATCGGTGAAGGACTGTCGGCGGCGGACGCGCAGGTAATCGACGCGACCGGCAAATATGTCGTGCCCGGACTCATCGATATGCACGTACATTTACGGGACCCCGGGCTTGAAGCAAAAGAAGATATTTATACCGGGACGAGGGCGGCGGCCATGGGCGGCTTTACTTCCGTAGCCTGCATGCCGAATACCAGACCGGTTATCGATAATATCAGCGGCATTGGCTATGTGCAAAACCGGGCCCAAAGCGCGGGCGCGGTCAATGTTTATCCCATCGGCGCCATTACCAAGGGATCGGAGGGAAAGGAACTGGCGGAAATCGGCGACATGGTACAGGCGGGGGCAGTGGCTGTCTCCGATGACGGGAAACCGGTAAGTAACGCCCAGGTCATGCGTCTGGCCTTTGAATATGCCAAAATGTTTGATATCCCGGTTATCGCCCATAGCGAAGACCTGTACCTGGCCGAAGGCGGGCAGATGCACGAGGGCTATGTTTCAACCGTGCTGGGTTTGAAGGGGATTCCCGCGGCGGCGGAAGAGGTGATGATTGCCCGGGACTGTCTGCTGGCGGAATATACCGGGGGCAGGCTGCATGTGGCCCATGTAAGCACCGCCGGCGCGGTGGAAATTATCCGCCGGGCCAAAGCCCGGGGGGTAAAGGTTACGGCGGAAGTGACGCCGCATCATCTGACCCTTACCGATGAAGCGGTGCGCGGTTTTGACACCAACACGAAAGTGAATCCGCCCCTGCGGGGAACGGCTGATATCGCGGCCTTAATCGCGGGCCTAAAGGACGGTACCATTGACAGCATTGCCACTGACCACGCACCCCACGCCTTTGAGGAAAAGGATGTGGAATATCGTTATGCTCCCTTTGGCATATCCGGTTTGGAAACGGCAGTGCCGCTGGTGTTGCAGGCGCTGGTCCACAGCGGCGAAATGAAGCTTGAGGAAGTCGTAGCCGCCATGACGCTGCAACCCGCGCGGATTCTCGGCCTTGATAAGGGGACGCTGGAAACCGGTAAAGATGCGGATGTGACGATCCTTGATCCCGCTTTTGAGCATACGCTCGATCCGCAGCGGTTCGTCTCCAAAGGGAAGAATTCTCCCTACGGAGGCCGTCAGGTGAAAGGCAGGGTAGTGGCGACAATTGTAGCCGGAGAAGTTGTAATGCAGGAAGGAAGGTTGTTAAAATGATCGGTAAACTGGTGCTTGAAGACGGAGCGGTGCTTACAGGGAAAGCCCGGGGAGCCCAGGGCTGCTCGACAGGGGAAGTAGTGTTCAATACAGGGATGACCGGCTTTCAGGAAATCCTCACTGATCCTTCCTATTGCGGACAGATTATTACCATGACATATCCGCTCATCGGCAATTATGGCATTGCGCCGGTGGCTAACGAATCCCGGCGGCCTTACGCCCGGGGCTTTATTGTGCGGGAAATCTGCAATCGCCCCAGTCACTGGCGGTCTGGACAGAGCCTGGACAGTTTTCTCCGGGAGCATAATATCATTTGTCTCGAAGGGGTGGACACCCGGGCCTTGACCCGCCGGATCCGCGAGCATGGTACGATGAAGGGCATTATCTGTTCCGATGAAACCGGCGTGGATGAATTATTGGCGCGGATGCGTGCAGGCGTGGGTGATGTACCGGAATTGGTCCGGGAAGTCACCACCCAACACATGTATCGCATCGCCGGGCCGGGACCACGGGTAGTGGTGATGGATTTTGGCTGTAAAGAAAACATTCTGCGCCGTCTCCACCATCATGGCTGTGACCTGACGGTAGTGCCCGCCGGGACAAAGGCGGCGGAAATATTGTCCTATAATCCCGACGGAATCTTTCTTTCCAACGGCCCCGGGGATCCGAAGGACGTGCCTTACGCTCTGGAAACCATCAAGGAGCTCATCGGCCGCAAACCGGTCTTCGGCATTTGTCTGGGACATCAGCTGCTGGCCCTGGCTTTCGGGGCGGATACCTATAAACTGAAATTCGGTCACCGGGGCGCCAATCATCCGGTGAAAGACCTGATCAGCGGCCGGGTAAATATCACCTCCCAAAACCACGGTTACAGCGTGGACGAACAGACGATGGACGGCTGTGATCTGGTGGTAACCCACCGGGGGCTCAACGACAACACGGTGGAAGGCATGCGTCACCGTACGCTGCCTGTGTTCTCCGTGCAATATCACCCGGAAGCAGCTCCCGGACCCCAGGAAAATGAATATTTATTTGGCCAGTTTATGGACCTGATGACAGGAGGGAGCAAGCATGCCTAGACACAGCGGACTGCAGAAAGTAATGGTCATCGGTTCAGGACCAATCATTATCGGTCAGGCGGCGGAATTTGACTATGCGGGGACCCAGGCCTGCCGGGCTTTGAAAGAAGAAGGGCTGGAGGTTGTGCTGGTTAATTCCAACCCGGCCACCATCATGACCGATGCCAATATTGCCGATCATGTTTATATTGAGCCCTTGACCCCGGAATTCGTCGCCCGGATTATCCGTAAAGAGAAACCGGATGGTTTGTTGCCCACTTTAGGGGGACAAGTTGGCCTGAACATCGCCGTGGAACTGGCGGAGCAAGGTGTGTTGGAGGCGGAAAGCGTGCGCCTGCTGGGCACAGCCCTGACCTCCATTAAACGGGCGGAAGACCGGGAATTGTTCAAGGCGATGATGCAGGAAATTGCCGAACCGGTGCCCGAAAGCACCATTGTCAGCGACCTGGAAAGCGCGCTGGCCTTTGCCAAAAAAATTGGTTACCCGCTGATCGTGCGTCCCGCATATACATTGGGGGGCACCGGCGGCGGGATTGCTTATAATGATGAGGAACTGAAAGCCACTACCATCAAAGGCCTCAAATACAGTATCATTAATCAGGTGCTGATTGAGCGCAGTGTGGCGGGCTGGAAGGAAATTGAATACGAAGTAATGCGGGATAGCGCCGACAATTGTATTACGGTCTGCAATATGGAAAACCTCGACCCGGTTGGCATTCACACCGGCGACAGCATTGTCGTGGCACCTTCCCAAACCCTGAACGACAAAGAATATCAGCTGCTGCGTTCCGCATCCTTAAAAATTATTCGTGCGCTGGGGATTGAAGGCGGCTGCAATGTGCAGTATGCGCTGGATCCCTACAGTGAAAAGTACTACGTTATCGAAGTTAATCCGCGGGTTAGCCGTTCAAGTGCCCTGGCCTCCAAGGCCACCGGCTATCCCATCGCCAAAGTGGCCACCAAAATTGCCATTGGCTATCAGCTTGACGAAATCCCCAATGCCGTGACGCTCAAGACACCGGCTTGCTTTGAACCAACGCTGGATTACGTGGTTGTAAAATTCCCCCGCTGGCCCTTTGACAAATTCTCTTTTGCCGACCGGATTTTGGGGACGCAGATGAAGGCGACCGGTGAAGTTATGGCCATTGACCGTACTTTTGAAGCGGCGCTGTTAAAAGCTATTCGTTCCCTGGAAATTGGCTTGCATGGTTTAGAACTGCCGCATTTGCAAGAACTGAGTCTGGAAAAGATCAAAGAACGCCTGCATGACGCCCATGATGAGCGCCTGTTCGTGCTGGCCGAGGCCCTGCGCCGGGGCATCACCATTGACGAAATCCAGGCGATTACGAAAATCGACATCTTCTTTTTAGATAAACTGTATAATATTGTGCAGATGGAACAACAATTGCAACAAGGGGAAAATCCGGTGGTCCTGCAGGAAGCAAAGCGCCTGGGTTTCGCCGACCGCACCATCGCGGCGGTCCGGAAAACGGCGGACGAAGACATTGCCAGGCTGCGCAAAGAGCAAGGACTGAAACCGGTCTATAAAATGGTAGATACTTGCGCCGCCGAGTTTGAGGCGACCACCCCCTATTACTACTCGACCTATGAAAGCGAAGATGAGGTTACGCCCACGACGGACCGGAAGGTACTGGTGCTGGGTTCGGGACCCATCCGGATTGGCCAGGGGGTGGAGTTTGACTATTGTTCCGTACACTCGGTGTGGGCGTTGCGGGAGATGGGGATCGAATCCATTATTATTAATAATAACCCGGAAACGGTAAGTACGGACTTTGACACTTCCGACCGCTTATATTTTGAGCCCCTTACCCCGGAAGACGTGTTGAACATTATTGAAAAAGAACAGCCGGAAGGGGTTATTGTGCAGTTTGGCGGGCAAACCGCCATTAATCTGGCCGGTCCTTTAGCGAAAACCGGCGTCAAAATATTGGGGACCGCCGTGGAAGATATCGATGCGGCGGAAGACCGGGAACGCTTTGACCAGCTTTTGACCACGCTGAATATACCACGGCCGGCGGGTGCCACGGTTACCAACGCGGCGGACGCGGTGGCGGCGGCGGAGCGAGTCGGCTACCCGGTAGTGGTACGGCCTTCCTACGTATTAGGCGGGCGGGCCATGGAAATCGTTTACAACTCGGATGACCTCCGCTATTACATGGAAACTGCCGTCCAGGCATCACCGGATCACCCGGTGCTGGTGGACAAATATATGGAAGGCAAAGAAGTGGAAGTGGACGCTATTTCCGACGGGACCGGCGTGCTGATTCCCGGCATTATGGAGCACATTGAGCGGGCCGGGGTCCATTCCGGCGACAGTATCGCCGTTTATCCGCCCCGTACGCTCAGCCCGGCAACCATCGATACTCTGGTGGACTACACGGAACGCATCGCCAGAGAACTGAAGGTCAAAGGTTTAATCAATATCCAGTACGTCATTTATGAAGACCAGGTATATGTCCTGGAAGTAAATCCGCGTTCCAGCCGGACGGTACCCTATCTGAGCAAAATTACCGGGATTCCCATGGTAAATATCGCCACCCGCATTTGTCTGGGGGAAACCTTGGAGAAACAAGGCTATAAAGGTGGTCTGATGCCGGATATCCACTTTACGGCCATAAAGGTACCGGTATTCTCCTTTGCCAAGCTGCTGAAGGTGGATGTTTCCCTTGGTCCGGAGATGAAATCCACGGGCGAAGTCATGGGTCTGGATACAAACTATTCCTTCGCCCTGTATAAAGCGCTGCTGGGCGCGGGCATGCAGATTCCGGAAAAGGGAACAGTGCTGGCGACCATCGCCGATAAGGATAAGGAAGAAGCGCTTCATATTTTACGGGGTTTTGCCGATCTCGGGTTCACCCTCTACGGGACCGGCGGCACCGCTCAATACTTGGATAAGAACGGTTTGCCGGTGAAACGGGTGGCCAAAATTGACGAGGCTTCGCCCAACTTGTTGGATGCCATTAAAGGCGGGGAAGTGCAACTGGTGATCAACACCATTACCAAAGGCAAGGAACCCCAACGGGATGGATTTAAAATCCGCCGGGCGACGGTGGAGCATTCCATTCCCTGTCTGACCTCCCTGGACACGGCCCGGGAGATGCTGGGCGTGCTGCAGACACTGCGCCAGCAGCCTCACTACCAGCTGAAATCGCTGCAGGAATATCTGCGGGAAGGGGGACGCTGAACATGTGGCAAGGCCGTACCCGTTTATTAGCGCAAAACACGCTGCCTTGCGATGTCAGGCAAATGGTGCTGGAGGCGCCGGAATTGGTCAATTTAGCCAAAGCGGGGCAATTCGTACACGTGCGCTGCGGTGATGATTATGATCCTTTATTGCGCCGGCCCATCAGCATTAACCGGCTAGATCCGGTCCAGGGCCGTCTGACCCTGCTTTATAAAATAATGGGGCACGGCACCGAACAGCTGTCCCGTTACGGCGCCGGCGATTACGTGGATATTATGGGACCGTTAGGCACCGGTTTCGCCCTGCAGGGAGAAAAACCGCTGCTCATTGGGGGCGGCCTGGGGATCGCCCCTTTGCTGGCCCTGGCCGACGCCTTGGCTCCCCGGACGGTGACAATGGTGATGGGGGCCCGGAACGCGGCGGGCTTGATCTGTCATGACGATTTTGCGGACGTCTGCGGTGGCCTGCATGTCGCCACCAATGACGGCAGCGCAGGTTATGGCGGGCACGCGCCGGTACTGGCGGAAGAACTGTTTGCCCGGCATGGCCATGACATGATTTACGCCTGCGGGCCCGTGCCGATGCTGCGTTATATCCAGCAGATGAGTGCGCGTTTGGCGATTCCCTGCCAATTGTCGCTGGAAGAATTCATGGCCTGCGGTGTGGGTGCCTGCCTCGGCTGCACCTGCCAACCGGCCGGCGAGGGCGCGCCTTATAAAAAAGTGTGCACCGACGGCCCGGTATTTTGGAGCGGGGAGGTAATACTCCATGACCACTAAACCTGATTTAGCGGTAAAAATAGCCGGCTTGCACCTGAAAAATCCCGTAATGACCGCTTCCGGCACCTTTGGCTTCGGCAAAGAATATGCGCCCTTCGTGGATTTAAACCAGTTGGGGGCCATTGTGGTGAAAGGGACGACGCTGAACCCCCGCCTGGGTAATGCCGGACGCCGTTTGGTGGAGACTCCGGCCGGTATGCTGAATTCCATTGGTTTGGAAAATCCCGGGGTGGAACACTTTATTGCCCATGAACTGCCCAATTTAAAAAAATTTGCTGTGCCGGTAATTGTGAATATTTCCGGACATTCCATAGATGAATACCGTGAATTGGCGGCCATACTGGACATTGACGGAGTAGCCGCCGTGGAAGTCAACATTTCCTGTCCGAATGTGCGGGAGGGCGGTTTAGTATTCGGCACCGACTGTGCGAGTGCGGGCAGTGTGGTGCGGGCCGTGCGCCGGGCGACCGGAAGAACCGTGATTGCGAAACTTTCGCCCAATGTAACCGACATAGTTTCCATTGCTAAAGCGGTGGCCGACGCCGGGGCCGACGCCCTTTCCTTAATCAATACATTGTTGGGGATGGCTATTGACATTCGTACCCGCCGGCCTAAACTTGGCAACATTGTGGGCGGCTTGTCCGGCCCGGCCGTGAAACCGGTCGCTCTGCGCCTGGTTTGGCAGGTTGCCAAGGCTGTACCCCTGCCGATCATCGGCATGGGCGGGATCATGACCGGCGAAGACGCGGTGGAATTTCTCCTGGCCGGGGCCACGGCCGTCGCCGTAGGCACGGCGAATTTTGTCAATCCCCGGGCCACCCTGGAGGTGGCGGAGGGCATTGGACAGTATCTGTGTGAAAATAACCTTTCCTCCGTACAGGAGATTATTGGCGCCTTAAATTAATGCAAAAAGAAGTGGGTCATACTCAATGCCCGTGAAAAAGCTGAGTGGCCGCACTCCAAGTGCCCGCTCAGTAATAGGTTACATAAGGGGGAATCAGCCCGTGTCAAAAGTGCAGGACAAATTAATCGTGGCGCTGGATGTTGCCAATATTGAAGATGCGGAAGTGCTGGTGGAAAAGCTGGCGCCCCACGTGGGAGCCTTCAAAATCGGGATGCAGCTCTTTTATAGTGAAGGGCATCGTGTGCTTGCCATGACTGCGGCCAAAGGTGGTCAAGTCTTTTTGGATCTGAAGTTGCATGACATACCCAATACGGTGGCCCGGGCCTGCGATGCGCTGGTGCTGCCGGGGGTATTCATGTTCAATGTGCATGCTGCCGGCGGTTTGGAAATGATGCGGCAAGCGGCCCACAGCACCCGGGAACGGGCCAAAGACCTGGGGGTGTCCAAACCGGTTCTCCTCGGCGTTACCGTGCTGACCAGCATTGATGCGGAGACCCTGAAAAGTGTCAATGTGGAGGTTTCACCCCAGGAACAGGTGGTGACCCTGGCCCGGCTCGCCCAGCAAGCGGGACTTGACGGGGTAGTGGCTTCACCCCATGAAATCAGCAGCATTCGTGCCGCCTGCGGGCCGCACTTTGTAATCTTAACTCCGGGCATCCGCCCCGCCGGGGCTGCGGCAAACGATCAGAAACGCACCGCCACTCCGGGTGAAGCAGTACGGGCGGGAGCTGATTATCTGGTGGTGGGACGGCCTATTACCGCCGCGGCCGATCCTGTGAAGGCGGCCAGGGCAATTTTAGCGGAGATGGAGGAAGCATATGTTAAGTGAACAAGAAGTAAAAGACTTATTTGTAAAAAGCGGGGCTATGCTTGAAGGGCACTTTCTGCTGACCTCGGGCAAGCATAGTCCGATGTATCTGGAAAAATTCCAGGTTCTTCAGCATCCCGCATATACGGCGCAAATGGGACAGTCCCTGGCGGAACTCTTTGCCGCTGCTAATGTGCAATTGGTGGTGGGACCCGCCACGGGCGGGATTTTACTGGCCCACGAGGTCGGTAAAAACCTGGGTACGCGGGCGGTCTTTACGGAGCGGGAGAATGGTAAAATGGTCTTAAAACGCGGTTTTATCATTCAACCCGGCGAGCGGGTACTGATTGTGGAGGATATCGTAACCACCGGCGGTTCCGTGCAGGAAGTGATTGAGATCGTAAAAGCGCTGGGCGGTGAAATCGTCGGCATCGGCCTGCTGGTAGACCGCAGCGGCGGCAAAGTGAATTTTGGCGTGCCGCAGAAGGCCTTGCTGACCCTGGAAGTTGCCGCTTATCAACCGGAACAGTGCCCCCTGTGCAAAGAGGGAGTGCCTCTGACCAAGCGGGGAAGAACAGGGAAATAGAAATAGAGTTTACAAAGTCCGTGACTGTATCGGTTGGTACAGTCACGGACTTTTTTTGCACACATATAGTCGTTATATTAATAACTACGCATTATGGGCGATGGAAGCGTCGCAGGGTATGAAGAAAAAGGAACCTGTAGCGGGTGTTTATGAATAATATTAGAAAGAGAGACGTAAAGTGAGGGCCAAGGTCAAAGCATGAGGTGATTATTGGATGCCATGCAGGATCGGCATGGCACACCATTTTGCGGGAGGATGAGGAAGAGTGGCGGATAAATTACGCGTGGGCGTTATATTCGGGGGGCGGTCCGCTGAACATGATATTTCCGTCATGTCTGCGAAAAATATTCTCAGCCTGCTTTCCCAGGCGAAATACAAGGTTGTGCCCATCGGCATTACACGGGAGGGCAATTGCCTCTTAGTGGAGGATGTTGCCCGGGCCATCAAAAAGCTGGAGAGAGATCGGAAACTCTCTTTTCAGGATGTGATACCGCCGGAAAATATTTTTCCTTCGGAAAAAATTTTCTCCTTTATTAAACAGGACATTGATCTGGTTTTTCCTGTGCTGCATGGCCGCAATGGTGAGGACGGAACGCTGCAGGGCGTATGTGAGCTGGCGGATGTACCCTATGTAGGGAGCGGTGTTATGGCTTCTGCGCTGGCCATGGATAAAGCGGCGACGAAAAAGATCCTGTCCGCGCATCATATACCGGTGGTAAAGGCGCAGGTTGTGGCGCGCAGGCGATGGGAGGATTCGCCGGAAGAGGTCATAAAATATGTCAGTGACGAGATTAAGTATCCCTGTTTTGTAAAACCGGTCAACACGGGTTCCAGTATCGGTATCAGCAAAGTCCAACACCAGGAAGAACTTAAAGAAGCGCTGGCAGCCGCCGCGCTGCACGACCGGCAATTGCTCATTGAGACAGCCGTGGAAGGACGGGAGATTGAAGTGGCTGTGCTCGGAAATGAAACGCCCCAGGCCTCTGTACCCGGCGAGATCGTTACCTCCCGTCCGTTTTATGATTATGAGGCCAAGTATACTGATGGTTGTGCCCAACTCTCTATACCGGCGGATTTGCCCGCCCGGACAACGGAGAAAATGCAAAAATTCGCGCTTCAGGCTTTTAAAGCGCTGGATTGCGCGGGGATGGCCCGGGTAGATTTTTTCCTGTCCCGCAGCGGGAAAATTTATGTTAACGAAATTAATACTATTCCGGGTTTTACATCCTTTAGCATGTATCCTCAACTGTGGGAAAAGACGGGAATTGACGGAGAATCGCTGGTTGACAAACTGATTGAGTTGGCCATGGAACGTTATCGGGAAAAAACTTATGTAAAATAGGGCAAGGAGTAGCTTGCCCTATTTTTTCTTTGTTTTTTTAACTCATAGCGCTGTTCTTGTCATCTGACGGGGGCGTGAATCTGTGATAAACTTTACATAGTATGTTGACTAAAAAAAGGAGAATGATCATGCGCAAAATAATTATGTTATGTTTGACGTTGGCATTAACGGCAGGGTTAATTGCCGGATGCGGCGGCGGGGGAAAAGGCATGCAGAGATTGACCGGCCTGTCGCCGGAGCAGGTTGTCGCTACTTTCCAGGACTTGGCCAAGCATCAGAAATATACAGAAGCGGCTTTATATGTTTCCCCGGTTTCTTTGGCGTCGCTTAGTGTAAGTAATTTTCTGAAGGATGATTTGGGCTTGAGTAATGTTGCGTCCTCCAATCTTTTGTCCGTCAGGCAGCTTGGGCAGAGCGGTGATTTTGCAGTGGTGCTGGCGACCCTGCAGGATGGTGTGAATACCTCTAATATTTCCGTGAAGGTAATAGGGCTGGAGAGGATAAAGGGCGAATGGTATATTGTCGATAACGATACCATTGCCCGGGAGGCAAAATATCGCTTACTGCAAGATTTAATCAGCAACGTTTTGTAGGATTTTTAAAAAAACTCTCGAATTGGATAATACACCAGTTCGAGAGTTTTTATCATACAAATTAGGTAACACCCACTTCTATAAGTGGGTGTTACCTTGCTGACTTCTTCAGGTGGAGTAGAGTCTTTACCTGAAGCCCCGAAGTCTGGCAAAGCCAGACGAGTTCACTAGAGAGCAGGTTGAGCGGATGGATAACAGCGAGTTGCAGCAATTGGTTGAAACGGTTTCGGAGCAGTGGTTTCAGAAACCCTTTTTGCATACAGCCATCTTTAATGCCCGTCTGCGTACGACCGCAGGGCGTTATATATACGGACCGCACAGAATAGAAATCAATCCCCGTTATCATGTTTTACACGGTCCCGCGGAATTGATCAGTACGATAAAACATGAACTTTGCCACTATCATTTAGCCCGGGGGAAACGCCCCTTTAAGCATAGTTCGCCGGAATTCAAGCTTTTATTGGCGAAAGTGGGGGCGGACCTTTACGCATTACCCAGTCCGGAGTTGGCGAATATGCGGCACTGTGTGTATTCCTATGTCTGTGCGCAATGCTGTCACGTCTATCGTCGCGCCCGCCGTATCAATACCCGGCGCTATGTCTGCGGAAAATGCCGCGGCAGGCTGCTGTTGCGGGAAAGCTGAACAAACCCCGGGGGAGTGCGAAATGGACCGGGCTGTCAGGATTTGAGAAATGCGATACCGGCGACAATTAAGACGGCGCCGGTAATTTTAGACCAGGTCATGCTTTCACCGAACAGTAACACGGCCAGGAGAACCGTGAGCAGCGGGAAAGAACCCGTCAGCGGCACGATGCGGGATGCCTCGCCGAATTTTAAAGCATAGAAATAGGCCAGATGGCCCAATAGACCGGCGAAAATACCCGCTATCCCCACAAATATCAGGGAACGAAGGTCGGCCTGAAACAATTCCGGCAAACGCCCGGCCCCCAGGAGATAAAGAAACAGGCAAAGCGAAATCGCGAAGCTGCGTAGGGTAATGGCAATGGTGGGATCAAGTTTGATCAGACCCAGCTTTTCCAGGATGGGTGCGCTCCCCCACAAAACAATCGTCACGAAGGCGAAGAAATATGCTTGGATGGCCACACTAAATACCTCCTAAAAGTTATACGGGAGTATGGTTAACGTCATGGTGCCGTAACAGAGGCTCTTTGTTTTAGGCGGCTTCAAAAGCAAGAAGCCCACGCTAACGTTTTTTTTATTCGTATAGGAAAGATATCCATGGGGAAGGGAATTCCAACTCCCCATTCCCCATTCCCGAAAGCCGCGCAGCGGTTTTTTTAATTTCCCCGGCCGGCAATTTCGGTAATGGCTTCGTCCGGCGTCACATAGAGGGTGTGCTGCTGTTCGTAAATAACGAAGCCGGGTTTGGCCCCGGAGGGCTTATGCACATGCTTGCGCAGCGTATAGTCGACCGGCACCTGTGAGGAGAAACGGGATTTACTGAAATATGCCGCCAGTTTAGCCGCCATTTCCAGTGCAGCTTGAGAAGGCTCCCCGGTTTGCATCCGGAGGATAACATGGGAACCGGGGATATCTTTGGTATGCAGCCAGATATCCTGATTACGGGCCAGTTTAAAGGTTACGTAATCGTTCTGTTTATTATTTTTGCCCACGTATATTTCGCTCCCGTCGGGGGCGGTGAAGCGTAACGGTTTAACAGCAGGAGCCGCCGCACGTTTTTGGGGTTTGCCGGTCGGTGCAGGCGGGGGGAGATAGCTTTGTTCCGTCAGTTCAAAGCGGATCTCCTGGAGATCGGACTTGCTTAATGCATCCTCCAACTGGAGCAACACGGTTTCCAGATACTCAATCTCCCTGTCCGTTTCTGCGATTTGCTGTTCAAGAATGTCTATGCTGCGTTTGGCTTTGGCATACCGGTGGTAATAATGCTGGGCGTTTTCCACCGGGGAAAGCTTTGGATCAAGACTGATCGTTATTTCTTGCTGTGCGGGGTCGTAGTAGTTTTGCACGGTAATCTCCCTTTGCCCCTTGCGGATTAAGCCGATATTGGCTGTGAGCAGATCACCGAGAAGTTTTAGCTCTGCGGCTTGACGCGCCGTGGCTAATTCACTCCGCTGCAGCTGTAATTTTCGCTCAGCCCGCTGGCTTTCATTGCGCAGCAGTTTGCGCAAGGCATCCTTTCCCGGAATTGATCTGATCCGTTCGGCCCGAAAAAAGACGTCCATTGCCTGGGCCATGGAAGGATAATGCCGGTGTTCCGTATCAGGATACTGCAGCAGATCATAACAGGCAAAATCGATGACCCCACCCCCGTGGGGAGGAAAGATGACCGTGGGCTGATAATGATGCTGCTGCAGACAGGACATGAATTGGAGAAAAACAGCGGCAAGCCGCTCCTGTTGCGCGGGGTTTAAAGAGCGGGCCGTAGTCTCCGGGGGAAGTCCGGCGCGGGCGATAATTTCCCGGGCCGTACCCGGTCCCAGCCCCATGAAGGACTGGACAAGCAAATGGGCGATTTTTTGCTGCGCATCGGCGGTAACCAAGGCGGAAAGCACCCTTTCCCGGCAGGCTGTAAAAGGGTTGTCTTTTGCCTGGAAAGGCGGGGCCACGTACCGGCGGCCCGGCAATAATTCCCGATGACGATTGAGCGATCCGGGAATGCGATGCAACGCATCCAGCATCAGCAGCTGATTGTCAAGGAGTATGACGTTGCTGTGCCTGCCCATTATTTCCACCACCAGGGTGCGGGCCGTAACGCCTCCCTCCTCACTCCAGTTTTCCACGCTCAGGTGTACCGTTCTATCCAGTCCCTGCTGTGCGATGGCGGCAATCCGTCCACCCTCCAGATACTTGCGCAGCAGCATGCAGAAAGCCGGCGGGGCAGCGGGATTTTCCGGCGCTAAATCCGTCAAATGCATCCGGGCTTGCTGCGGGTCGCCGTTTATGAGCAGCTGCAAATTTTTTCCGGGCACCCGGATAAGCAGGATAATAGTCTGGCGGTCAGGCTGAAAAACCTTGTCTATCCGCCCTCCAACCAATTGCCTATGTAATTCGTATACAACGGAATTTAACACGATACCGTCCAGTGCCATGCAACAGCCTCCCTCGGGATTTCTTGATTTAGTATATCACATCCGGGGAACCGGACACTAGGGAACTCAAAGCGCAGGCACAGTTATTTGGTATGATTTCCCTGCACGGTGAATAAAATTAATTTGACGATGAATATATTTTATCCGTGGGGTGAGAGAATGGAAGAGAACTGGCATGCGCTGGACAAAGATTCGGTGATTAGCCTGCTCAAAACGGATCAGTTTGCAGGACTGTCCGCCCATGAGTTTCAAAGCAGGCTGGCTGCTTTGGGGTATAACGAACTGGTGGAGAAACAAAAAACGCCCCTTTGGAAAATGCTGCTTACCCAGTTTCAGGATTTCATGGTACTCGTGCTGCTTGGCGCCACGCTTGTGTCGGCTTTTTTAGGAGAATACAGTGATGCGGTTACCATTATGGCCATTGTTGTGGTCAATGCCATATTGGGCTTCGTGCAGGAGTACCGGGCGGAAAAATCCCTCGAGGCATTAAAACAGTTAACGGCGCCTTTTTCCCGGGTCATACGCGGCGGCATAGAGCAAAAGGTGCCGGCCCGGGAACTTGTGCCCGGCGATATTATTGTCATTGAAGCCGGTGACCGGCTGCCGGCGGACGGGCGGCTGATTGAGGCGGTAAACCTGGAAATAGAAGAGGCCGCTTTAACCGGTGAGTCGGTGCCTGTGCGGAAGACAGCAGACAGGGTTTACACGTGGGATACCGGTTTGGGTGATCAGAAGAACATGGTTTTTGTGGGTACCAGTGTAACCCGGGGCAGGGGTCTCGCGGTCCTTACCGCCACCGGCATGGGCACGGAAATGGGCCGGATCGCGGGCATGATTCAAGCGGCGGAAGAACAGGATACGCCGCTGCAGCGCCGCCTGGATCAACTGGGCAAATATCTGGTGTGGGGCTGCCTGGGTGTTTGTGGAGTTGTGGTCTTAACCGGTATTGTCCGGGGGGAGTCCATTTTTTTGATGGCCATGTCCGGCATTAGTCTGGCGGTGGCAGCGATCCCGGAAGGATTACCGGCCATTGTAACGGTGGCGCTGGCATTGGGCGTGCAAAGAATGATTAAACGCAATGCCATTGTCCGCAAATTACCCGCGGTGGAGACTTTGGGGTGTACCACGGTGATCTGCTCCGATAAAACGGGCACCCTGACGCAAAATGAAATGACGGTGCGGAAAATATTTACCTCTGCCGGTGTGGTCTGCCTTTCGGGAAGCGGCTATGATCCCCGGGGGCAATTTTTGCGGGGCAAGCAGGAGTTCAATCCGCGCGGGGATAAAGCCCTGTACTGGACGCTGCTGATTGGCACCCTTTGCAATAACAGTAAAGTGGCGCAAGACGGCAGCTCCCTGGCCGGTTTATGGCGCAAGGCCACAGGGAAGCAGGCGCCGCAATGGTCGGTCCATGGCGACCCCACGGAAGGGGCGCTGGCGGTGGCCGGTGCCAAAGCAAATTTATGGCGGGAACAATTGGAGAAAGAGCAGATACGCATCGCGGAGAACCCCTTCGAATCTGAGCGAAAATGCATGTCCGTCGTGTATAAAAATTTGGCGGGAAGCAAAACAGCCTATGTGAAGGGCGCGCCTGACACCATTGTAAATTTGTGCAGTTATCTATTCATCGAGGGTAAAGAAATTCCCCTGCATGATCAATGGAAAGAGAAAATACTGGCGGCAAACGATGAAATGGCCAGTGAGGCCTTGCGCGTATTGGGCATGGCCTATAAACGCATGCCGGATAACCGGACGGATTTCAGTGCGGAAGAGGTGGAGCGCGGCTTGACCTTCGTGGGACTGGCGGGGATGATCGATCCGCCCAGGGAGGAAGTTAAACAGGCCATTGCGGTATGTAGGAAAGCGGGCATTAAGACCGTGATGATTACCGGCGACCACCGGAATACGGCGCTGGCCATTGCCCGGGAACTTAACATGGCGGAAGAAGCAGGAAAAGCCCTTTCCGGGGCAGAATTAGAGCAGTTAAGTGATGCGGAACTGGGAAAAACCATCGCTAAGGTTTCTGTTTTTGCGCGGGTTTCACCTACGCATAAACTGCGGATTGTCCGGGCGTTGAAACAAGCCGGGCATATTGTGGCCATGACCGGGGACGGGGTGAACGATGCGCCCGCCGTTAAGGAAGCGGATATTGGGATTGCCATGGGCAAAACCGGCACGGAAGTAACAAAAGAGGCCTCGGCCATGGTTTTGGCCGACGATAATTTCGCGACCATTGTGGCGGCGGTGGAAGAGGGACGGGGCATTTATGATAATATCAGGAAATTTATCCGTTACTTGCTGGCCTGTAATATCGGGGAAGTACTCACGATGTTCATCGCTACGCTGGCAGGTTTGCCGATTCCCATTCTGCCGATTCAAATCCTGTGGGTAAACCTGGTGACTGACGGGTTGCCGGCCATGGCGCTGGGAGTGGAACCGATTGATGCAGACATCATGTGCCGTACGCCGCGTCATCCCCGGGAAAGTGTGTTCTCCCGCGGTTTAAAGCGAAAAATAATTTGGCGGGGAGTACAAATCGGTCTTAGCACGGTGGGGGTTTTTCTGGCTGCGCTGTACACGCGGGATAACATGGACCTGGCCCGGACCATGGCTTTTACCACCCTGGTGGTTTCCCAATTGATGTATGTTTTTGACTGTAAATCGGAAATTCGCAGTATTTTTGAAACGAACATTTGCAATAATATGTACTTGATAGCGGCGGTGTGCTGTTCCTTATCGATGCAGCTCATGGTTATCTACATACCTTTTTTGCAGGTCTGTTTCAACACGGTGCCGTTGGATTTTGCGGACTGGGCAATTGTTTTGCTGGTTTCCGGCTGGACCTTTATCACGGGATACGCCCGCCGTCTGTTGGGCGGCCACACCTGCAAAATGTCCTATCGGTAAACATAGTTTAAGAGGCAACGGTTTGCGCGGCGGGCATTCAGACGCAGCGCACGGCCGGGAGGAGGGATTATGCTGCAATTTACAAAGGTGCAGGGACTGGGAAATGATTTTGTAATAGTTGACGGTACTACGGAACAGATAAATGATTATGCCGCAGCGGCTGTTAAACTATGCGACCGGCATTTTGGGATCGGTGCCGACGGTTTGGTAGTGGTATTGCCTTCGGAAACCGCGGATTTTCGCATGCGCATATTTAATTCCGACGGCAGTGAAGCGGAAATGTGCGGCAATGTGACCCGCTGTTTCGCAAAATATCTCTATGAGCACGGACTGACGACAAAAACGAGGATGACCATCGAAACGCTCGCCGGCATCATTGGGCCGGAATTAAAGTTTGATCAGGCGGGCAAAGTGTCCGCTGTGCGGGTGGATATGGGGAAACCAAGGCTGAAACGGGCGGAAATACCGATGCACGGACCGGCGGAAGATCAGGTAATTAATGAATCCCTGACCGTTAACGGCGAAGAGTATTTTATAACCTGTGTTTCCATGGGAAATCCCCACTGTATTATTTTTGTCCAGGATGTGGCGGCGCTGCCCCTGGAAAAAATCGGACCCGCCATCGAAACCCATCCGGCTTTTCCCCGCAAAATAAATGTCGAATTTATTCAGGTGCTGAATGACCAGGAAATGATCATGCGCGTCTGGGAAAGGGGCGCGGGGGTCACTTTGGCCTGTGGTACGGGGGCTTCCGCCGCCTTGGCAGCCGCTGTACTGAACGGGAAAACCGGGCCGCAGGCCACAATCCACCTTGACGGCGGTGATTTACTGCTCGAATGGAACAGGGAGAGCGGCCATATCTTTAAGACCGGACCGGCGGAAGAAGTATTTACGGGTATTTACCCAGGCAATTTATAGGTTGGACAAAAGATAAAAGCGCGACTTTTCCAGAGTCTCGCTTTTATCTTGTCAACTTTTCATATGCGGTTTTTCTTTATTTTATACTAAATGTGGTTTTAATCCTTTCAATGGCGGCTTCCGTGTTTTCACGGCTGCCAAAGGCGGTAAGCCGGAAATAGCCCGCGCCGGAGGGGCCAAAACCCGTACCGGGAGTGCCCACAATATTCACTTCGGAGAGCATTTTATCGAAGAAAGCCCAGGAATCCATGTTATGAGGGGTTTTCAGCCAGATATAGGGAGCATTGACCCCGCCGAAGACTTGCAGGCCGATGCTTTGCAGGCCTTCTCTGATAATTTTGGCGTTGGTCATGTAATACTGCACGGTTTCTTTGATCTGCTGCCGTCCTTCCGGGGAATAAACCGCTTCCGCCCCCCGTTGAATAATATAGGGCACGCCGTTGAATTTTGTGGTATGGCGTCTGTTCCAGAGACTGTTGAGGGGATGTGCTTCACCTTTGGATGTATAAGCCATCACTGTTTTCGGCACTACCGTATAGGCGCAGCGTGTGCCGGTGAACCCTGCGGTTTTAGAGAAAGAACGAAATTCAACGGCCACGTCCTTGGCCCCGGGAATTTCATAAATACTATGCGGCACGGCAGCTTCCTGAATATAAGCTTCATAGGCGGCGTCGAACAGGATGATTGACTGATTCGCCTTGGCATAATTAACCCATTTGGTAAGTTCTTCTTTGGATAAAGTTGTACCGGTCGGATTGTTGGGAACACAAAGATAAATCATGTCAACTTTTGCTTTCGGGAGTTCGGGGACAAAACCGTTTTCCGCATTACAAGGCAGGTAGACGATATTTTCATATCTTCCGTGCTGGAAAAAGCCGGTTCTGCCTGCCATGACGTTGGTATCCAGATAAACCGGATACACCGGGTCGGTAATCGCTACCGTATTACCGGTGCCCAGAATCTCCTGAAAATTGCCCACATCGCTTTTGGAGCCGTCACTGACAAATACTTCATCAATCCCCAGCTGAACGCCGCGGGGGACAAAATCATGTTCGATAATTTTGCTTACGAGAAATTCATAACCCTGTTCCGGACCATAGCCGCGAAAGGTAGCGGCCTGGGCCATTTCATCGACAGCCGCATGCAGGCTTTGGATGACGGCGGGCGCCAACGGTCGTGTCACGTCACCGATGCCCAGACGAATGATATCGGCGTCGGGATTTTCCTCTTTGAATTTGGCTACTCTGCGTGCTATTTCAGCGAACAAGTAACTTCCTTGCAATTTAAGATAATTTTCATTGATAATCGCCATCTTCTAACCCCTTTTCAGAAATGATACTGTTCTTAATTATACAATTATACAATGCTTTTCCCGATAATGGTAGTTTATCTCTAAAGTTTCCTAAACATGCGGCACGGGTTTTTTAATGGTGTACTTTTGACAATAAGCGAAAAATATGCTATGATCCATGTAAAATATACTCCTAAAGGGGAGTAGCTAGCGAGACAGAGTCAACATACTGGCCGGTGCCTGGTTCTGTCGTTGGTAAAAGACCAATTAGCGAGACCTTTAGTATAGTTTGCCGCTATACTGTAAGTGTCTCCTTTTTTATTGTGCGCTGCATAGTAACCTTCAGTATGGTACAAGCTTAAAATTCAGATGGAGTTAAACTCCTTCTGAATAGGTCTTAATGATGAATATTTTGCTGCTCGCTGGCGAAAAAGGAGGAAGAAGATGGAGGCATTTGGGGCGTCACTGCTCTTTGTTGTGCTGGCGGAAATGGGGGATAAAACGCAATTGCTGGCCATGGCCTTCGCTACCCGGTATCGGTGGCGGACGGTTATGTGGGGCGTATTTGCGGCCACCGTACTTAATCACCTGTTTGCCGTGGTTCTCGGCGCGTACATTACCCGGTTTATTCCCTTGAGTTATGTGCAAATTATGGCCGCGGTTTCATTTATTGTTTTTGGTCTGTGGACGATCCGGGGTGACCAATTGACCTGTGAGGATCGGGAGCGCTGCATGAGTCCCTTCTGGACAGTGGCCACGGCCTTTTTTCTTGCGGAAATGGGGGACAAAACCCAACTTGCGACGATGACTTTGGCGGCGAAATATGCTGCGATTGTGCCGGTGTGGCTGGGCACTACCACCGGCATGATGATTGCCGATGCGCTCGGCATTATCATCGGCGTGGTGCTGGGCAAACAAATCCCGGAGCGCGCGGTGAAATGGGTGGCGGCGCTGATTTTTATCTTCTTTGGCTTGTATGGCCTCTATGCCGTCTTGCCGGAGGACATAATCACCTTGCCTGTGGCCGGAGCGGTGCTTGCTTTTATCGGGTTATTGATGTATCTTGTTGCTAAATGGGGAAATGGGGGAAAACCCGACGGAGAATGGGAATAAAAGGGGAGTACGATAGGGGGTGAACCCTTGGAGATTGTAATTCGGGCGGAAAACCTGCGCAAACAATTTGGTGATGTGCAAGCCCTGAAAGGAATATCCTTTTCCATCGCCCGTGGTCATTGTTTCGGTTTTCTCGGCCATAACGGCGCGGGCAAGTCTACGACGATGCGTATGCTGTACGGATTGTCCACCGTTGACCACGGGTATTTGCAGTTGCTGGGGGAGCAGGTTAAACTTACGCCGCCGCACCTGAAGCGACGGTTGGGGGTGGTTCCGCAGGAAGACAACCTGGATCCTGAACTGTCGGTGATGGAAAATCTGCAGGTCTATGGCGGCTTCTTTGGTTTGAGTTATAGACAGGCCCGTGAGCGGGGCCGGGAATTATTGGATTTCATGGGGTTGTCCGGTAAGGAAAACGCCAATGTGGAGAAACTTTCAGGCGGTTTAAAACGCAGGCTGGTCATTGCGCGAGCCTTAATAAACCGGCCAAGCATCGTGATTCTTGATGAACCCACCACCGGACTGGATCCGCAGGCCAGACGACTGGTTTGGCAGAAACTGCGCACGCTGAAAGCCGGGGGAGTAACCCTCGTCTTGACTACCCACTACATGGAGGAAGCCGCGCAGCTTTGTGATGAATTGGTGATTATGCATGAGGGGGAAGTGCTTGCCGAAGGAAGTCCGGCCGCATTGGTAACCCGGCATGTGCAGCCATATGTTATCGAGGTTCACTTGCCCAGGGAACAGATTCCCCCGGATATCGTAGAAAAAGCAGCTGCCTTCGGCGGTGAGGCGGAACAAATGGCCCATGCTTTATTCCTCTTTTCCAAAGATGGAAAAAAACTCTGGCAATCGCTGGCGGAGCTTGGCTTGCCCCAGCATGCCTGCTATTTACGCGGCGCCCATTTGGAGGATGTATATCTCAAACTGACGGGAAGGGGTGATAACTTGATATGATGGCCTGGTATGCATTCAAGCGTCACCTTACGGTGTTTCGACGAACCTGGTGGTCCAACGTGGCCTTTAACTTTATCGAGCCCTTTTTGTATCTCTCCGCCCTGGGAATCGGACTTGGCGCTTTCATCCCGCAGATTGACGGGATCAGTTATATTCAATTTATTGCCCCGGGCATGGCTGCGGCGGCGGGCATGTGGGCCGCGACCTTTGAATGTACTTATGCAACTTTCATTCGGCTTCATTATCAAAAGAGTTTTCATGCTATGCTGGCCGCCCCGGGCACAGTGGCGGAGGCTGTTACGGGAGACATTCTTTTTGGGGCGCTGAAGAGCATGTTATTTGGCTTGGTTATCCTGATAGTGATTGGATTATGGGGACAGATTCAGTCACCCTGGGCCGGACTGATTCCTCTTTTTCTGTTATTGCCGGGCACGGTCTTCTCGTTGTTGGCCCTGGCTTATACCGGCATAACACCGCATATCGATTATCTCGGCTATTACGTCACGCTCTTTATTACCCCCCTTTATTTATTTGCCGGCATTTTCTTTCCGGTATCGTCCATGCCGGCCTGGGTGCAGTATTTGGCCTGGGTTAATCCCTTATATCACAGTGTGGAAGTATGCCGGGCCCTGGTATTGGGCAACATTTACGCGGCATTGTGGCTGCATGTGGCAATTTTACTGGCGTACACGGTTTGCCTGGGATGGTTGCCGGCGTATTTATTTCGTAAACGGTTGATTACTTAAGTAAAACGACATTACCCTCAAAAAAGGGCCGTGCTGAACCTCTTACGTTTCAGCGCGGCCCTTTTTTGAGGGTAATGTCTGAATTTCATCCGCCTGGGCAGGGAATTCCTCCGTTCTGGACGGCTACTACCGTATTTACTTGGTAAGTCATAAATTTCAACCGGAAAAATTTATAAGTATTGACAAAAGATGGCAAAAAAGGGTAAACTATACTATGTAGTAGTAAATTTTACCAAAATTAAGGGATATATTACGAAAGGAGTCGGCGATGGCAGGGAAGATAAAGGAAATGATTGATCAAATTATTGAAAAAAGAGCAAAGGGTAATCCGTCGATTGCCAAGATTACCCGCACCAAGATTGTTTTTAAAGGGATTGATCCGGACGAATATACTCCCGATACGGAAGATGATCCCGAAATTATCCGCAAGGTTCAACAAATTGCTGACAAATTTGGGGTAACTTTATAGCGAAAAAGGGGGAGTTATTAGTGGCTGTGGCTATAGCAAATACTACGCAAAAAAGCGTGACAGCAGCTGTTGCGGACCTTCACAGACAGTTATCAATGGAAGAACCGAAAATGGTGATATATTTTGCTTCCGCGCATTATGATCCGCATGCATTGTCGGCGGCAATGCATGCGGCATTTCCAGGGATAGTGGTATTTGGTTGTACTACCGCCGGGGAGATTGTGGGTCACAAAATGCTTAAAGGCACGATCGCGGCGATGGCTTTTGGAAAGGATATTGTCGAAGACGTGGTGGTTAATATTGGCACAAGCAGCAATCTGAAGTCTGCTTTCCGATCCTTTGAAAGCCATTATCAAATCTCCATGCTGGACGCAGACCCGGAAAAGTATGTGGGCATCGTTTTGTGTGACGGTCTTTCCTGTGCGGAAGAAAGTATCATGGATAAAATCGGAAATCTTACCGACATTACTTTTATCGGGGGTTCAGCCGGTGACGATCTCCAATTCGCCGGTACATATGTTTTTGCTTCCGGCGAAGCCTACAGCGATTCCGCCGTGCTGGCCCTGATTAAATGCGGCTGTTGCTTTGATACTATAAAGACCCAAAGCTTTACCAGCCTGGGGAAAAAGCTTGTTGCGACAAAAGTCGACGAACACAGGCGGATCGTCTATGAATTCGACGGCCAACCGGCGGTACAGGCGTATGCGCAAGCGATTGGCCAGCCGGTGGAGAAACTCCCGGAGTACTTTATGCGGCATCCCTTCGGTTTAATGGCCGGCGGAGAATTGTATGTCCGCAGTCCGCAGCAACTAAAGAACGACAGCATAGTTTTCTTTTGCCACATCAAGGAAGGCATGATGCTGCATGTTCTGCAGGCCGAGGATATCATACAGGAGACGGCGCATGCCATAAAGGAGAAAGAAGCCGAGCTGGGCACGCTGAAGGCGCTGTTAAATTTCAACTGTATTTTGCGGACTTTGCATATTGAACACGAAGGTCTGACGGAGGAATACGGTCTTATCTTTAAAGATGTGCCTTCCATTGGCTTCAGCACCTATGGCGAGGCGTATATTGGACACATTAATCAAACGGCGACGATGCTGGTTTTTGCCTGATATTATTTCGCTTCAGCTTAATTTTGCGACAAGGAAGAACATTTCTTCCTTGTCGTTTTTTTTATGGATAGGCCGGGATGAGAAAAGGCGCATTTTTCGACCCGAGGCAGGTGAACGACTTTCCTATGGCGTACTTAATGGGAGAGTGTATATTGGGAGGCCGATAGATGATAAGCACAGCCAGGCACGTGATGTTTTGCGGTCCGACGGGATCAGGGAAAACGGCGCGGATGCTTGATACCTACCATACTTTACTGGGAGAAGGGATTTCTTCAGATTTCATACAGGTTTTAGTCCTTAACCGGCATCAGGCGGCCTGGTTTAAAGACCAGGTAAAAATGAACCGAAGCGGGGCGCTGCAGGTCAACACCTATTTTTCTTTCATACAACGGGAATTACGGCGGTTTTGGCATGTGGCGGAAGCAGGGCTGGACGAAGGACAACCGGTTTTGGAACCGGTGTTTCTCACGATGGAAACGGCCCAATATTTAATGGAACTTTGTATCGGGGAAATGCGTAGCCAGGGGCGTTTTTCCGCGGAAAACTTTCGCTCTCAACCTGCCAGGATGGCGCTGCAATTAACGGAAACAATGCAAATTGCCGCTGTTTCCTGTCTGGACGCCCGGGAAATCGCCGAACGTCTGCAAAAGGCATGGGAAGGTAAAGGAGAGGCTCCGGCCGTATATGACGATGTGCGGGCCACGCTTGAATTGTACCGTCGCCGGTGTTTTGCCGGCCGGATGCTTGATTACGCCTTATCTCTTGAACTATACAACGGCGTGCTGCTGAAAAATGAAGATTATCAGCAATGGCTGCAGCATAAAATACGGCATTTGCTGGTCGATGACACGGAGGAGATATTGCCGGCGGCTTTTAAATTTATCATGAAGGTGTTGCCGCATGTGGAATCGGCGACTTTTGCTTATTGTACAGATGGGGGACACAGTGTGTTTTTCGGCGCCCATCCGGAACTGGCAACAAAGGAATTAATGCCCCGCTGCACGGTTGAAAAACTCACCCCTTCCTATACTTCCTCGCCGGACTGTGGAGCATGGGGAGCGTCTTTGGCAGCGCGGGTAAAGGGCCATAAAGCGCCAATGATTCCCCGGCGTGTGGTCATGCATCACGTGGTGGAAGATTTACGGGGCACCATGATTGAACGGGTGGGTGATCACCTGCTGCAACTCCTGGCAACGGGTGTGGCGCCAAATGAAATAGCGGTAGTTGCGCCTTTTGTGGACAAGGTGTTGGAGCATCAATTGTCATCTCTGCTCGGTTTGCATGGTTGTGCGATAGCACATGTATCCGGCAGTAAACGGTTGCTTGATCTGCCCTTTGCCGGTACATTGCTTACATTATTGCAGTTAACGCATCCACAGTGGCGGCTATATCCCACCACCGGTGATATTGCCCAGGCCCTGAACGTGTTGTTGGCCCTGGATCCTGTACGCAGCATGCTTTTGGCCGCATACGCGCAAGGTGAGGAGTGGGGTGAACTGACGGACGCCAATGTGCGCGCCCGCATCGGTTATGCCGCGGTGCAGGGGTATGATTTTCTGCGCCGGCATTTAGCCGCCCTGCGGGAGCCGGCTGCCCTCGCCGAAGTCGTGCAGAAGATTTTTACGGAACTTCTCTATCCCCTAAACCCTTCGCCGTCCAACTTGCAGGGTTGCCGGTATCTGACGGAAGCGGCGCGGCACTTTCAGGCTTTTTCCGCTGCCGCAGCGCTGGGGGAAGACAGCGGCTGGCATTTCATGCAAATGATCCAGCGGGGTACCATCGCTGCCGACAGGCTAGCCGCGCCCGCCTTGGAAGGTGGAGCGGTGGTCCTTATTACCGCCTATTCCTTACTCATGGATAAGGGCAATACCTTCGCATATCAGTATTGGCTCGACATTTCCCGAGATGCCTGGTATCGCAGCGATGCAAAAGAATTAACCAATCCGCATGTGCTCTCCCTGCGTTGGCAGGAGGGACAGGTTTGGACAAATTTCCTTAACGAAGAATTGCGCCGGGAAAAAGCGGCCCGCACTGTATTAGGACTTTCACATCGCTGCCGGACGGCGATCATTGCCGCGGAAAGCGCTTGTGACAGTTATGGCTCCGAACGGGAAGGAGAATTGGCGGCCTTGATTGCGGAAATGTCTGGACAAAGGGGAAAACAGGATGATTGAACTACGGAAGGGTCAGCGTGAAGTGGCGGCGTATCGGGGAGGAATGCTGGCGGTGCCGGCGGTGCCCGGCGCGGGGAAAACGACGGTGCTTGCCTACCTGGCCTCCCAGTTAATAGAGGAAGGCTGCGTCGGACAGGGTAATATTCTTATTGTAACTTACATGACTTCCTCCGTAGCCAATTTTAAAGCGCGTATTGCCGGTTTTCTTGAAGGAAGGGGCTTACCCAAAACTAAAGGCTACGAGGTGCGTACCCTCCACTCGCTGGCCATAAATATATTGAAGGAGCGGCCTGATCGGATATTTCTGCCGGAAGAATTGCAGGTAATTGATGAACTGGACCGGGAAAGAATTATCAAAAGCTTTACTCTGGCTTGGATCGATACTCATTTTGCTGTCTGGAAAGGGCTGATTAAAACCCCGGAGACGGGCGGCGGTTATGAGCAGCATCTGGAGGACTGGAAAAAAGAAACCGTCAAATTGGTCAAAGAGATGATTGGTCAATTTAAGAGCAGTAGTATTTCCGCCAAAGAAGCGACGGAAAAAACCGCCTGCTTGACCGAAACGTCCTTTTTGCGCTGGTGTGCGGAGATTTACGGACAATACCAGCAATGGCTCATTCAAGCCGGCGCCGTGGATTTTGAAGATATGCTGCAGCAGGCGGCGCAGTTGCTGAGGGAGGATCAGGAACTGACAGCCCGGTTGCGCAGCCGCTGGTGCTATATTTTTGAGGATGAAGCCCAGGATTCCAATCCCCTGCAAGAAGAAATCTTAATGTTGCTGGCCGGAAAGGAAGGTAATTTATTGCGGGTTGGCGATAGTAACCAGGCGATAATGGGTACTTTTACCAATGCCGAACCGGAGTTGTTCCGGCGGTTTTGCCGGGGCACCGCCAACCAGCCGATCCTGACGGCCAGCCGCAGCAGCAGAGATATCATTGACCTGGCGAATTATCTTGTGGAATGGGCATGTACCAGGCAGCCGGAAATTTCGTGCCGGCGGGCGCTGGCCGACCAACGCATTTGTCCTGTTCCTCCGGAGGATAAGTTTCCTAATCCGGCACCGGCGGAATATTTGATCGCGGCGCCCAGTTTTGCCAGCGATACGGAAGAAATTCAGCGAATTTGCCAGCACGCGGTAAATTATGCGGCGGCTAATCCGCATAAAACTTTAGCCATCTTAGCACCCGCAGAATACATGCTGCGGGAAGCCACGCAAATGCTGAGCGGTATGGGAGCAGAATACTATGAGTTGACGCGTCTGCCGCGGGAACGGCAGAGAACGGCGGAGGATTTGGCGGCTATCCTGTCCTTTTTGGCCCGTCCCCAGGATAACCGGTTGTTTATCAGGATGCTGCTTCAATTACTGCCCTCCCTGGCGGAACATGAATATCACGGTCTTTGCAGCTGGCTGGAGAGAGAGCATTTAGAGGAAGTATTTGATCAACTGCGTTTGCCTGCTTTCTTACGGAAGTTTCCCGCCGCGTTTATGATCCTGCCGGTCTGGCGGGAGTTGGAGGGTATCCTGTGTGCCGTGCGGAATTGGCTGGAAGCGCTTTATTTATCTCCAGACGCCTTAACGCTGTACATTGCCGATCAGTTGACGCTGTGCCGGGAGGAACGGGAAATAGCCGCCCGCATGGCCTTGGATATGAAAAGCAGGTTGACGCAGAATCCTGCTTTGCGTTTGGATACCTTGCTGCTGGAAATGGATGCCGTGAAAAATACCGGCAATAAATTCGCCAACATTGTATTTGAGCGGCGGGGCTATACACCTAAGCCCGGTGTGATCAATTTGGTAACCTGCCATAAAGCTAAAGGGCTGGAGTGGGACATGGTATACGTCATCGGGACCACGGGCGTTGAATATCCCACTTCACTGCAGGATAAAATCCGCAGTGAAGTATGGTTTTTGCATGATTTTGCCGCTAATCCGGCGGCGCTGGCGAAGGCGGAATTACGCTCCCTGTTTTTCGGGGAAAGCTGTCATGATCCGCTTATTGCGGCGAAGACAGAGGTGATTTGTGAACGTCTCCGTTTGTTGTATGTGGCTGTTACCAGGGCCAGGGAAAGTTTAATCATCAGTACCCACCGGATGACCAGTAAATTCAATCGTAAAATAAGACCGTCGGCGGCCCATGAGGCACTCCGCCGGCACATCGAGGAGCGGAGGACGAGACGATGAAGGAACATCTGCAGGAAATGTATTTTAGCCAGGCGGCGTTGGCGGCGTATCAGACATGCGCCCTGAAATTTCGCTATCGTTATCTGGATGAACTGTACTGGTTGCAAACCGGGCATGCCGGTGGGCATGCGGAAGAACGCGCCCTGGGCGAAAGCTTCCATTTAATGGCACAGAGGTATTTTCAAAATGTTGCCCCGGACTACCTGGACGCGATTAAACCTTCGGCGCAGCTTAAGGTCTGGTTGAACAGCCTGCGGGAAAAATTCCCCCTGCGGGACGAATTGCGCTATTACCCGGAACAGGAGTTGCGTACGGTAATAGAAAAGGCTCGTTTTACCGCGAAATATGACTTGCTTGTCCAGTACCCCGACGGACGGATTATCATCTATGATTGGAAAACCCAGGCCAGTCCCGGCCCGGGACGGACGCGTCCTTTGCAGGCGCGGGTTTATGCTTTGGTACTGTATACGGCGGAACCCTTTGGTAAACGCCGGCCTGAGGATATCACGACGGTTTTTTGGAATCCAAGATTTCCGGGGGATGAGCAGGTTTGGCCTTACAGCAGGTTGCTCTATGAGCAGGACCGGGCGGAACTGACCGCGCTTGTTGGCAAAATAACCGACCTGCAGTACGGTGATTTCTCCGGCTTGCGGCCGGCGGAGGACGGCTCTGCCAAGGGGTGCCGGTGGTGTGAATACGCCGCTTTATGTAACGCCGGGGGACAAGTGGCAAATGCCGGACCTTTGCCGTCACCCGGGGATGTTTCCTGGGATGATGTTGAAGAAATTGCTTATGAAGAGGCATGATATGGAGACAAAAAAGAAATGGCAAATTCCCGCACCTATCCGTATTCCGCCGGAGCTGATTGCGGCGGCGGGGGATGCGGTGGTCGGGGAAATACTGTACCGGCGCGGGTATACGACGGTCGACCGGATTGAGGATTTTTTACAAAAGACCTATACGGTCTGTGACTTTGCGGGGCATGAGCTGCTGATTCCTCTGGTGGGGCGGATTGAACAGGCTGTGGCGGCGCAGGAGAAAATCACCGTTTACGGCGACTACGATGTGGACGGTATTACGTCCACAGCATTATGGATCCAGACTTTGCGCTGCCTGGGGGCGCAGGTGTCCTATCACGTACCGCATCGTTTCGATGAAGGCTACGGGATTAATGCCGATGTCATACGCGCATTGGCCGCAGCCGGGACCAGGCTCATCATCACCTGTGACTGCGGGATAAGCAATGCCGCGGAAATTGAAGAGGCAAGGGCCCTGGGTATTGATGTGCTGGTCACCGATCATCATGAATTGCCTGCCAGGCTGCCTGCTGTGCCCATGTTTAATCCCAAAATGCTGCCGCCTGACCACCCGGCTTTCATGTTGCCCGGTGTGGGCGCAAGTTTTATTGTGGCTAAAGAACTGCTGCGGCGGGCGGGGAAGGAAGCCTTGGCAGACGGATTACTGGACCTGCTGGTTCTGGGGATTATGGCTGATGTTGTTCCTTTGACCAAAGACAACCGCTGGTATCTGAAAAAGGGGCTGCCCCGTCTGCTGGCTTCCGAGCGCCCGGGCCTGAAGGCATTGTTGGGGCTGGCCCGGATTCATCCCGTCTACGGTACCGAAGAGGATATTGCTTTTCAGGTAATCCCTCGTTTAAATGCCGCGGGGCGGTTGGATTCGGCTTCGTTGGCGGTTGAACTGATGCTGACCTCCGACCTGCCCACGGCGGAGAAACTGGCCGCGGAACTAAATAGACTGAACGAAATCCGCAAAGTGCTTTGTGAGGGAATGCTGCGGGAAGCTGCGGGACAATTACAGGAGCAGGGCGATGTAGCAGCCATTGTTTTATATAAAGACGATTGGCATGAGGGCGTAATGGGGATTGTGGCGGGGCGTTTGGCCGAGCAGTTTGCGACGCCCGCGCTGCTCATGACCCGTAAGGAAAATGGCCTCATCACCGGCTCCGCCCGGTCCGGGGGGACCATAAATATCTTCCAGGTATTGCTGGCCTGTCAGGATTTACTGGTGAAATTCGGCGGGCACGAGGGGGCTGCCGGGTTTGCTTTACAAGCGGAGAATCTGGCCCGGTTCAGGGAGAGAGTTATCCGGACAGTCAGGGAAACCGCGTCGGGAGAAGAAGAAGCGCAAATAGTCGATGCGGTCTTGTGCCCGTCCCAGGTTAATCTGGATTTTTATAAGCGGGTGAGGGAGATAGGGCCTTTTGGTGCGGGAAATCCTGCACCGGTGTTCTGCCTTGACGGGGAACTTATCAGCAATCAACTGCTTAAAACAGGCTCCGCCCATCGCCGCCTGCGTTTTGCCGGAAATGGCCATACGGCTGAGGCTGTTTGGTGGCATAGCGGGCAAACCGTAGTTGACGGAAGTGAGCGGTTTTTTGCAAAATTGCGGCTGAATGTGTATCGGGATAATGTCAGTCTGCAACTGGATATTCAGGATGCTATCGCAACAGCATCCTGCCAGCAACTGTCCCCCGTCGGCCAACTGATAGATATGCGCGGGCGGGACGGAGACGAATTGGAGGCCTTGTTTCCGCAAGCGCTTTTTTTCGGCGAAGGAGTGATGCAAAATGGTGTGTCGCGGCTGGCAGTGTCGCTCTGCGACACGCTGGTCATGCTGACCGTTCCCCCCAGTGGGGCTATCTGGGGGGAAATTCTCCGGAAAGTCGCCCCGCGCCGGATTGTTTTGGCCTGGAAGACGGAAAAAAATGAAGAACGGGAGCTGCTTGTCCACGCCTGGCAACAACTGCGGGGCATAATTAAATATGCTTTACGCATGTATAAGGGCGTGATAACTCCCCGGCGCGCGGCCGCGCGGCTGGGTTGGACCGGGGAAATGGTCACCGCCGGGCTGCAGGCTTTGGCGGACGTGGGCCTTATTCAGATAGCACCCCTTGCTGATGATAAGCTGAGGCTGTCTTTCTGCCCTGAGGAATTGCCGAATTTGCGCAATCTCCGGGTTTGTCGCTATTTTTCGAAAATGTACATTGATATGGAAGCGTATCGTGATTACGTGAAAGTATTACCGGTAAATAAAATAACGGAAGAACTGGAGAGTTATTTGCATGGCAGCCGGGAGGAAAGAGAAGCGGCATGGCCCCCGGGCTGATTTGGGGGCGGTGCACAGGGTAAAGATTACGTCAAATAGGCCACCTTCCGCATATTGTAGTAATATGGAGGTGGAATTATGTTTGAAGTGGGCGATGCCGTGCTGCTGCCTCCTGAATTCGGCAGGGAAAAGAAAGGTGTTCTTGCGCGCAAAGAGCCGGATGGATACTGGTTGGTGCAAATAGGTACAGCAGGCTATAAGTTCATGCCGGAGAAGGATTTACGGCCCCTTGGCAAGGTCGCCAAATGCTGGCGCTGCGGCGCCCAATTTACCCCTGACGACCGCGGGGAAAAAATGTCCGTCTGTCCGGTATGCGGAGCATGGGACCGCAGGAAACACCGGGCGAAGGATACGCCTGACTCTTAAAAAAGAGCTTTACCGGTCCTGGCCGGTAGCCTGTCAGGTTTGATTTTACAGTCGGCAAAAAGCTTTGTATCACCGTGTTTCGGTTGTATATGCCGACCAGAGGGAACCTGATGGGCTGCCATGGGTCAGGTCACCTTGGCTTTTTGCCGCCCAGGGGATTTTACCGTGGCGGGAAATTAACGGGCGGGCAGTGGTTCTTTATCCGGTAATTAGCAGAATAAAGGCGCTTTGAAAAAATATTTTCGCCAAAATGAAAATTAAAACTTGTAAAATAAATGTTTTTTGTTAATATGTATGATAGTAGAAAAAATGAAGCGGGATTTTTTAATTCTTTTTTCGAGAGAATGTTGTATAATTTATTTTAAACGACATTACGCAGTTCTTTATTTTATGTTGTAAAGCAGGAGCAGTTTACAGCAAAAAATAAAATATAAAGTAAGGAGAATGCAATGGAAATAAAACAGATTAAAAAGCTAAAATTATACGGCTTCAATAATTTAACGAAAACACTTAGTTTTAATATGTATGATATATGCTACGCAAAAACGCCGGAACACAGAAACGCTTATATTGAGTATATTGATGATCAATATAACGCCGACAGGCTGACAGATATATTAACCAAGGTATCAAATATTATCGGCGCAAACATTCTTAATATCGCCAAACAGGATTATGATCCCCAGGGAGCCAGTGTTACAATGCTGATTTCTGAGGGTACGGTGTTAAGTGAGCAAGCCGGCGAACTGGAATTGTCCAACGGCGATGAACAACCCGGTCCCTTGCCTGACGGCGTGGTCTGTCATTTGGACAAAAGCCATATTACGGTGCATACCTATCCGGAAAGCCATCCGCATGACGGCATTAGTACGTTTCGCGCGGATATTGACGTTTCTACCTGCGGTTTAATTTCACCGCTCAAAGCATTAAATTTCCTGCTGCACAGTTTTAACTCCGACATTGTGACCATAGACTACCGTGTAAGAGGTTTTACACGGGATGTTGACGGCAAGAAATATTTTATTGATCATAAGATAAATTCCATTCAAAACTATATTGGCAGTCAAATGCGTGATTTATATCAAATGATAGATGTAAATGTTTATCAAGAACATATTTTCCATACTAAAATGCTCTTAAAAGAATTTGATCTGGACAACTACTTGTTTGGTACGGGCAAGAAGGACCTGATGCCCGGTGAAAAGAAAAAGATCAAACAGCGCCTGAAAAAAGAAATGGCCGAAATATTTTACGGCAGAAACATTCCCAGGGTCTAGGCGTTAAGTAAAGGGGAACGTATGGCTTAACTGCGTTTCTCTTTTTTGGTCTATCTGCACGGCGCAGCGCGACAGACAACATAGTTTCTTATCGGCTGGCGACGGTGCCCGGACCGTCCTTGGCCGATGAACAAAATACGGGGAGGGTTGCTTATTAATTTTCAGCCGGTACGATTAGAAGATAAGGAACTATTGAACGCCTATTTGCAGGAACGGCGTTATGAGGGATCCGAGTGTAACTTTACAAATTTCTTTATGTGGCAGAAACCCTATCGCATTGAATGGGCACTCAGCCATAACTGTTTGTGTATAAAAGCATCCCATCGCGGTTTAACCTATATGTTGGCGCCCTTTGGCCGGGAAGAGCAGTATGAGGCGGCACTTGCGGAAATGCAAAGCTATTTTCAGCGACAGGGTCTGCCCTTTTTGCTAAAACTGGTGACCCGTGGGACAGCGGAAGTGTTGGCGCAATTGAAACCGGGAGCTTTTGTTTTCCGGGAAGACCGTGATAATTACGACTATGTATACCGGGCGATAGATTTATGCGAGCTTAAGGGGCGTAATTACCACCGTAAAAGAAACCATATCAAAAAGTTCATGGAAGCCTATCCGGACTTCGAGTATCGTCCGCTTACGGCGGACCTGGTGCAGGCCTGCATAGAAAACGAACTTGAATGGTGTGAGAAACGGGAATGTGATGAGGACCCGAGTCTTCGGTGCGAGAAATTTGCGGTCATGGAGGCTCTGGAAAATTTTTCCGCTCTGGATTATACCGGCGGATTAGTATTGATCAATGGAAAGGTTGAGGCTTTTACTTTAGGTGAACAGCTGAACAATGATACGGCGGTTATTCATGTGGAAAAGGCAAATCCCGATATCAGGGGGATTTATAATGTTATTAACCAGCAGTATTGCCGGCAGAACTGGCGGGAAATGGCCTATATCAACCGGGAGGAGGATATGGGTATAGCAGGTTTGCGGATGGCGAAGGAAGCCTATTATCCGGTCATGATGATTGAGAAGTATGATATTACCCTTCGTTAAGCTGTTTTTTTGCCGGCCATTTGTTTTTTCAAACTCCACCTGAATTAAGTCTCACTTTATGCAAGGAGAGTTCCGATGGCCGAAAAAATGAAACCGGTCATTTCCGTTTCGCGCAGAACGGATATACCTGCTTTTTATTACGATTGGCTGCAAACAAGCCTAAAAAACGGCTCGGTAGAAGTACCGAATCCCCGGTTTTTAAAAAACACGTATGTGGTGGATCTCCAGCCTGAAAACGTCCATAGTCTGGTACTGTGGAGCAAGGATTTTCGCCGGGTGGCAAAGGAACCGGGGCTGCTTGCCAATTATAACTTATATTTTCAATACACCATAAACAACTATGCCCGGTTGTTTGAACCGGGCGTTCCCCCCTATGCCGAGACAAGAAAAATCCTGGGGGAGATGCTGCGCAAATACCGTCCCGCACAGTTTAATATCCGGTTCGATCCGGTGATTATCTCCAATGCGGGAGAGCGGTCTCCTGTCCCGGAAAAACCGGGCCTGGCGCGTTTGCGCTGCTTTGAAAACCTTTGCAGGGACTTGCGCTCCCTGGGGATGCAGGGCTGCAGGATTTCCACATCCTATATTGCTTTATATCGCCATGTTAAGCGGCGGCTGGCCGGGGCCCAAATCCATTTTTATCACCTGGAGGAAGATGCGCTGCTGTTGTTCTTTGCAAAAATGGCGGAGATCGCGGACCAATATGGCTTTCCTTTAGCCTGCTGTTCATCTCCGCTTTTGCAGCAGGTTCCCGCTTTACAAAAGGGAAGCTGTATTGATGGTCCGCTGCTGGAAAGTATGTTCGGCGGCCGGGTGTCAAAGGCGAAGGACTGCGGGCAGCGCAGGGACTGCGGCTGCACGAAGAGCTTGGATATTGGGAGTTATCGTCAAAAATGCGGATTCGGCTGTTTATATTGTTATACGGCTGCTATAGCCCGCTAGCAGTGATAAATACATATTTTTGACGAAAAAAAGGAATATGCCTGAAAAAAGCGAAGTAAATGAAAGCCTGACGCATGGAAACTATGAAATTCGGCGAATAATATCATTGCAAAAGGTGGTGCTGAAATATTGCTGAAGAGTATGACCGGATTTGGCCGTGGTGAATATAAAGATAATAGCCATCATATTACCGTGGAAATGCGGGCGGTAAATCATCGCTATACAGAAGTTGTTTTCCGCATGCCCCGTGCTCTCTGTTCCCTGGAGGACCGGGCGCGCCGGTTAATTCTTTCGGCGGTTTTCCGGGGCCGGGTTGATGTAACCGTTACGGTGGAAGAATTCGGTGAACAGACACGGACGGTAAACGTCGACAGGGAGCTGGCGCTGGCTTACTATAATGCCTTAAAGGAATTAAAAGCCCTTTTCCAAACGCAGGAAAATATCAGTGTATCTTTAATTGCCAAATATCCGGATGTGATGAAAGTTGAAGAAGTGACCACAGACCTGGAGGAGTTTTGGCCCAAAATGGAAACTGCGGTAAAGGCCGCGCTTGAATCGCTGCTGGCGATGCGGAAGCGGGAAGGTGAGGCCATCCGGCGGGATATGCTGATGCGGCTGGATTTGATGGCCGGTTATATAAAGCAGATAGAAGAGCGGGCGCCGGAAGTGATGAAAGACTACAGGGATAAGCTGCTGGGACGGATCAGGGAAGCGATGTCTGCCACGGAAATTGATGAAAACCGGCTGCTGCTGGAAATAGCTTTATTTGCTGACCGGACGAACATTACCGAGGAACTGGTCCGCTTTCAAAGCCATTTGGGACAGTTCCGCGATACCGTACATAAAGCCGATGCAATTGGCAGAAAGCTTGATTTCATCGTGCAGGAACTGAATCGCGAAGTTAATACTATCGGTTCAAAAGCCAATGACTTTTCAATTGCCAACAAAGTGGTGGAAATAAAGAGTGAGTTGGAAAAGATCAGAGAACAGATCCAGAATCTTGAGTAAAGGCAAAATCGAACATAGGAGGTTTCTTTATGGATATTAAATTAATCAATATCGGGTTTGGCAACATAGTTTCCGCCAATCGTATCGTGGCTATCGTAAGCCCGGAATCCGCACCTATTAAACGCATCATTCAAGAAGCCCGGGACCGGGGCATGCTGATTGATGCCACTTATGGCCGCAGGACACGGGCCGTAATTATTGCCGACAGCGACCATGTAATTTTGTCCGCAGTACAGCCGGAAACAGTGGCCCATCGCTTATCCAGTAAAGAAACGAATGATGAGGCGGGAGAGAAGGAATAATTGAAAGGGGATCATGCGTATGACACAAGAAGGAATTCTTGTTGTCCTCTCTGGCCCTTCAGGAACAGGTAAAGGGACAGTTTGTAAAGAACTGTTGCACCATTGTCCCCGCCTGTATTATTCCATTTCTGCGACAACACGCCAGCCCCGTTTGGGAGAAGTCGACGGGGTTAATTACCATTTCGTGGCCCGTGGCCAATTCCGTGAAATGGTAGAGCAGGATCAACTGTTGGAATGGGCAGAGGTTTATGGCAACTATTACGGTACGCCGCGCAAATATGTGGAGGCACAATTGCGGGAAGGCAAGGATGTAGTACTGGAAATCGATACCCAGGGTGCAATGAAGGTTAAAGAGAAATTTCCCCGCGGCGTTTTTATTTTCTTACTGCCTCCTTCGCTCGACGAACTGGCGTCGCGTATCTGGAAAAGGGGTACTGATTCCCCGGATGCGATCAAACGCAGGCTTAATTCTGTAAATGAGGAATTCCAACAAATAGAGAATTATGAATACGTTGTTGTCAACGACAATGTTCAGCAAGCGGTGAAAAAGATCAAGGCGATTATTGCTGCCGAAAAATGCCGTGTGGTCCGTAGCCGGCAGATGATTGGCTCAATCTGTTCAATGCAGAATATGTAAGGAGGAAATCATGTGATCCAACCATCTTTGGATGTATTAGTGAAAAAAGTTGACAGCAAATATACCCTGGTAGTGGCGGCGGCCAAACGCGCCCGGGAAATTATGGACGGTGATTCGCCCATGGTGGAGATCCGTTCCAATAAACCCGTTACCGTGGCTTTGCAGGAAATAGCCGATGGCAAACTTGGCTACGAGCGTACGAAGGCGGGCATCAAATAACGCGGAGGAGTCGGAATGCTGGAGGGAAAAACGATTGTCGCCGGCGTGACCGGCGGGATAGCTGCATACAAAGCCGCCGATTTGGCAAGCCGTCTGCGTAAGCAAGGCGCCGACCTGCATGTCATCATGACCCGCTCGGCTACGGAGTTTATCCAACCGCTTACTTTTCGGGAAATTACGGGGAACCCTGTCATTGTAAGCATGTGGGATGAGCCGAAAAGGTGGAGTGTGCAGCATATAGGTCTGGCCAGAAAGGCGGATTTATTTGTCATCGTACCTGCGACGGCAAATGTGCTGGGGAAAATTTCCCACGGTATTGCTGATGACATGCTGACCACGACGGTGATGGCGACCACTGCGCCGGTGCTTTTTGTGCCGGCCATGAATTCGGCCATGTATCTTAACCCGATAGTGCAGGATAATATAAAACGTCTTAAAGCGTACGGCTATCTGTTTATGGAACCGGTTGCCGGTCCGTTGGCCTGCGGTGAATCAGGGATTGGCCGTCTGCCCGAGCCTGCGGATATTGCCGAATATATCGGGCAATGCCTTGCCGAAGACCAAACCCTGGCCGGGAAAAAATTTCTGATTACGGCGGCAGGTACGCAGGAACCAATTGACCCCGTACGCTACATCGGAAATCGTGCCAGCGGCAAAATGGGTTACGCTTTGGCGGAAGCGGCTAAAAATAAGGGTGCTTCTGTGGTGCTGGTATCCGGGCCGACACATCTTGCGCCGCCTGCGGGCGTGGAATTGATCGCCGTAAATACGGCGGGAGAGATGCGAGACGCGGTAATGTCCCGCTTCCCGGAACTGGATGTCGTGATCAAGACAGCCGCAGTTGCCGATTACCGTCCCAAGGTTACGACGGAGCAAAAAATCAAAAAGGCCGCCGGCGAGCTAGTGCTGACTTTGGAAAAAACCCCGGACATTCTCCGGGAGTTGGGCCAGCAGAAACAGCACCAGATTTTAGTGGGTTTCGCCGCGGAAACAGAAAACCTGTTAGAGCACGGACGGGATAAGCTTTACCGGAAAAATCTCGATATGTTGGTTGTTAACGATGTTACGGCCGCTGGCGCAGGTTTTGCGACCGATACCAATATCGTAAATATAATGTTCCCGGATGGAACAGTTGAAGAGTGGCCCATAATGACAAAAAAACGGGTCGCTGAGAAAATTTTAGGAAAAATAATCGAATTAATGCAGAAAAAATCTTGATTTTGGAAAAATTATGTCATAGAATAATATTGCTCTCACATCAAGAGACGGCGGAGGGACTGGCCCGATGAAGCCCGGCAACCATTTGTCACTGACAAAAACGGTGCCAATTCCTGCAGGGGACACCTGACAGATGAGAGGGAGAAAAGGCTTTTCTCTCCTCTTTTGCAGGGGAGATTTTTATTTTGACACAAGGGGGTACAAAATGGAAAAACGTCGTTATTTGTTTACGTCCGAGTCTGTAACGGAAGGACATCCCGATAAAGTGGCGGATCAGATTTCCGACAGTGTATTGGATGCGATTATTGCCCATGATCCGAATGCCCGGATAGCCTGCGAGACGCTCTGCACCACCGGCCTGGTACATGTTGTAGGGGAAATCAGCACGAATTGTTATGTGGATATTCCGAAAATTGTGCGGGAGACGATTAAAGAGATTGGCTATACCCGCGCAAAATATGGCTTTGACGGGGATACCTGCGGAGTCATGACCTCGATTGATGAACAGTCTCCCGACATTGCGCTGGGGGTGGATAAGGCTCTGGAAGCAAAACAAGGGGAGATGGACACCATCGAAGCGATCGGCGCCGGTGACCAGGGTATGGTTTTCGGCTATGCCACAAACGAAACACCCGAATTTATGCCGTTACCCATTTCTTTGGCGCATAAGCTTGCCCGCCAGTTGTCGGCAGTGCGGAAAAATAACGAAATTACCTATCTGCGGCCCGATGGGAAAACCCAAGTTACCGTGGAATATGTGGACGGGAAACCGGTGCGGGTTGACGCGATTGTAATTTCCACCCAGCACAGTCCGGAAGTCAGCCGGGAGACCATCGAGCAGGATTTGCGTTCTAAAGTAATCAACGCGGTCGTGCCCGCAGCATTACTGGACGCGGAAACCAAATATTATATCAACCCCACCGGCCGTTTTGTCGTGGGTGGTCCGCAAGGGGACGCCGGCTTGACCGGCCGGAAGATTATCGTCGATACCTATGGCGGTATGGCCCGTCACGGCGGGGGGGCCTTCTCCGGTAAGGATCCAACAAAGGTAGACCGCTCCGGTGCGTACGCTGCCCGCTACGTGGCGAAAAACGTGGTCGCCGCGGGCTTGGCAGCCAAATGTGAGGTGCAAATCTCCTACGCCATCGGCGTGGCCCGTCCCGTATCCATTATGGTCGATACCTTCGGTACCAACAAGGTTGCCGCCGATGTCATCGAAAAATTAATCAACAAACATTTCGACCTGCGGCCTGCGGGCATTATCAAGATGCTTGACCTCCGCCGGCCAATCTATAAACAAACCGCGGCCTACGGCCATTTTGGCCGTACCGACCTTGACCTGCCCTGGGAGAAAATCGATAAAGCGGATATTTTACGGAAAGAAGCCGGTCTCTAATTCCAAAGCACCCTCTTCAAATGGAGGGTGCTTTTTTTTTACCCCGCATCTCGCCAAGGAGCATAACATATTAAACAGCCCAATGGGTCACACTAAAAGACGAGGATATGTTGGGGAGGCGATAGTGTGCGACAGGCGGTTTACACGGTTGGCGGATTAAAGGGAAATCATTGCCGGGACAGAATCAAGCATGTTTTGGGTCATTTGGGGGGAATTGCCAAAGTGGATGTGGACATGCAGAGTCAAAAAGTTACGGTTGAATATAACCCCGAGATCATTGCCGGCGGCTATATTGAAACGACCCTGACAACCCTGGGCTATTCTGTGCGGGGATAAGGAAATTAACCCAATAAAACATAACGTTGTGTACACGCGGAAAACAGCAAGTTTCCGTGAACAATCAATATGAGGCATCTGCCTCCGAATTCTGCAAAGGAGGATTGTCTTGCGGATGAGATTTTCTCCCGGAAAACGGGAACGAAAAATATTTATGGGGACAATGCTGCCCGAAGAAAAAAAAGTGCGGGACCTGCTTGACGATGCCGGAAACTACGAAGAGCCATATGGAGAGGTACAGGACGAAAACAATCTGAAAAAAACCCTGCGCAAGAATGAGTCCGGACTATAATCCGGGCTCATTCTTCCTCTGTGCAGAGAGGAATTTTGACGAAAGGAGACGAAGTAAAAGAACGGAAGTTTTGTTTTCAGTAAGGTTTTTTTTAGGGAGGCTGCATGGGCGTTTACGCGGAAGTTATTGTCAATGTTTCTCATCGCAGAGTGGATCGGACATTTCATTACCGCATTCCCGCGGAATTGCAAAATGAGGTACGGCCCGGCAAGAAAGTACAGGTTTCCTTTGGTAACCGGAAAGTGGAAGGGATCGTGATAAAACTTACGGATACCGCTCCGCAGATGGATTTGAAGCCTGTGGAACAAGTGCTGGATCTGCCTGCCCTGCCTGCCGATTTATTGGCGTTGGCTCGCTGGATGGCAGACACCTATGTCTGCTCATATATTGATGCTCTAAACACGGTGTTTCCCACGAAGGTGCTCAAGCGAAAACGGCGGAAGAAAAAAGAAAAAATCTTCCTTCCGGCACCGCCGCCTCAGCTTACGCAGGCCCAACAGACTGCTTTACAATCTGTCGTGCATGCGTTGCAGAAGGATGAGCAAACTGTAATATTGCTGCATGGGGTAACCGGCAGTGGAAAAACGGAGGTTTATCTCCAGGCGATACAGGCGGCCGTTGATGCCGGCGGACAGGCGATTATGCTTGTACCGGAAATTGCCCTGACACCGCAAATGGAAACGCGGGTGGTCACCCGTTTCGGCGGGCGGGTGGCGGTGTTGCACAGCAGATTATCGGATGGAGAGCGTAGCGAGGCTTGGCGCCGGATGCGGGACGGAGAGGCAGATATCGCCCTGGGTGCGCGTTCGGCGGTTTTTGCGCCTTTCAACAGGATCGGGTTAATCATTCTGGATGAGGAGCATGAATTTTCCTACAAACAAGAGGATAACCCCAAATATCATACGCGTGGGGTGGCTATTCAACGCGCCCGGGATCACGGGGCGGTTGTTCTGTTGGGGAGTGCTACGCCTTCTGTGGAGAGTTATTATCATGCGCAGCAAAAGCATTACGCATTATTGACCCTGCCCCAGCGGATAGAGCAACGTCTCTTGCCGGAAATAGCTGTCGTGGATATGCGGGAAGAACTGAAGCGAAAAAACCGCACCGTGTTCAGTACTGCTTTACGGGAAGCAATTGCCGAACGACTGCGGCGGGGACAGCAAAGTATTATTCTTATTAACCGGCGGGGATTTTCCACTTTTGTGTTGTGCCGGGATTGCGGGCTGGTGCTGCGCTGTCCCCATTGTTCCGTGTCTTTAACTTATCATGCCACGGATCATACGCTGCGCTGTCATTATTGTCTTTACCGGTGCCCCGCGCCGGACGTATGTCCGGCCTGTCAAAGCCGTCATATCCGTTACTTCGGCGCCGGCACCCAAAAGGTTGAAGAAGAGCTGGGGAAAAGTTTTCCCGCAGCCCGGATATTGCGTATGGATACGGATACCACCTCGCGCAAAAACAGCCATCAGGAAATACTGGGGAAGTTTGAGCGGGGCGAAGCGGATATTCTGCTGGGCACGCAAATGATTGCCAAGGGTTTGGATTATCCCAATGTAACGTTGGTGGGCATTATTAGTGCCGATATGGCTTTGAATTTGCCGGATTTCCGCGCCGGAGAACGTACTTTTCAATTGCTGACGCAGGCCGCGGGACGGGCAGGGCGGGGTGAAGTACCGGGGCTGGTGATCATCCAGACCTATAACCCTGACAATTATAGTATTCAAGCGGTAAAAGAGCAAAATTACGCTGATTTTTACCGGCAGGAGATTGCCGTACGGCATGAGCTGCGCTATCCCCCCTTTCACCACCTGATAAAAATTGTTGTTTCGGGGGAAGATGAGAGGGAAGTAATTCAACGTATGCAGAATATTATGGAACGGGCAAAACAAAATGCCGAAAAAGGATTAATTTCCCTGGAGCTGCTTGGACCCGCGCCCGCTCCCCTGGGACGGATAAAAAGTTTGTTCCGCTGGCAGCTGTTTTTAAAAGGGCCGGACAGGAAACTTTTACATACAGTACTTACGGATACCATTGATGAAAGCGCCTTTGGTTCAGGCGGGTTGTCTATTGATGTTGATCCAATCAGCATGCTGTAATGAGGAAAGAGGAGGATCATTAAATGGCGGTTTTAAATATTTGCCTGGAAGGCGAAAAGGTTTTGAAAATGAAGGCAAAACCGGTTTCAAAGGTGACAAAGGAAATAAAAAAGTTGCTGGAGGACATGGCGGAAACCATGTATGAGGCCCAGGGTGTGGGTTTAGCGGCGCCGCAGGTCGGTCTGTCCCTCCGGGTTGTGGTGATAGATGCGGGGTCCGGGTTAATTGAACTTATTAATCCGGTTATCATTGAACAGGAAGGGGAAGAAACCGATACGGAGGGCTGTTTAAGCATTCCGGACGCCTATGGCGAAGTATGCCGGAGTGCCAGAGTGATGGCGGAAGCCTACGACCGGAACGGGAAAAAAATCCGCGTGACGGGAGAGGGCTTGCTTGCCCGGGCGATACAACATGAACTGGATCATCTGGAAGGCGTTTTGTTTATCGAAAAAGCGGAGAAGTTAAGCCGGGGAGAAGGTTCAAATGCGTAGGGTTGTCTTTATGGGGACACCGGATTTTGCCGTGCCGACACTGGCCAGCCTGCATGAAAATAAATACCAGCTCGTCGGTGTGGTCACCCAGCCTGACCGTCCCAAAGGCCGAGGCCAAAAACTGGCTGCCTCACCGGTTAAGGAGTTTGCCCTTGCCCACGGCCTGCCCGTATACCAGCCCGAGCGGGTGAAGGAGCCGGGATTTGTGTCCCAATTGCGGGCCCTGGCGCCGGATGTGATTGTGGTTGTTGCCTATGGACAAATACTTTCCGCGGAGATACTTACCCTGCCGCCCTATGGCTGTATCAATGTGCATGCATCTTTGCTCCCGAAATACCGGGGAGCCGCGCCAATCCATTGGGCCGTCATAAACGGGGAAACGGTGACCGGCGTGACGACCATGCATATGGATCGCGGCATGGACACGGGTGATATGATATTGAAGGCGGAAGTACTAATTACCTGTACGGATACAACCGGGTCGCTGCATGACAAGCTGGCCCCGGCCGGCGCTCGCCTGTTGTTACAGACGCTGCAGCAAGCGGCAGCCGGTACGGCGCCGCGGGAAAAGCAGGATGGTACGCAGGCCACATATGCCCCGCTGCTTAAACGGGAACACGAACGCCTTGATTGGGGAAGAACGGCGCAAGTGCTGGATTGCCAGATCCGCGGGCTGAATCCCTGGCCGGGGGCTTTTACCACCCACCGTGATCGCCGGTTGAAGGTTTGGCGGGCCGTGCCCCTGGCGGAAGGGACGGGGGGATTACCGGGCACTGTGAGACGCGTGGACCGGGAAGGGATTGTGGTTGCGACAGCGGGGGGAAGTTTGCGGCTGGTTGAATTACAGCCGCAGAACAGTAAGCGGATGACCGCCACCGACTATGCCAGAGGCCAGCACATCGAAGCCGGCGAACAAATGGGAGTGTAAAAGCATGATCACGACGGTAAGGATCCAAAAACGACTGTTTATCGGCCTGGTGTTGGTCAGTTTACTGCTTATCAGTCTGCTGGCCTACGGAATTTGGACCATCAGCTTTAGCGGGTTAGCCCGGATAAGCGCTTGGCTGCCCTTTTTCTTCGGCACCGTAATGGCCGTATGCCTGCTGCTTGCCGCCATAGGAATTAGCGGCATCGTTCTTTCAGTTTGGGGGGTAAAAACCCTGCCGGTTTTTCAGAATCTGGCGTGGACGGCAGTGAACCTGTTATTCCCGACGGCCATCCGCATCGGCAAATTATTTGATGTGGATAAAGAGCGGATAGAACAGTCTTTCATTGAAGTCAGTAATCATCTTGTTAAGCAAAAGCAGCTCGTCGTCGCGCCGGAAAAATTGCTTATTTTGACGCCGCATTGCATCCAAAATGATGATTGCCCATATAAAATAACCCGTGCCACCGATAATTGCAAGCGCTGCGGTCAATGCCAGGTGGGTGAGTTACTCTCGCTGGCGGAAAAATACGGAGTTAAAGTGGCCATCGTGACAGGTGGTACCATGGCCCGTAAAGCCATCAAGGGGATGCGCCCCGAGGCCGTGTTGGCCATTGCCTGCGAGCGCGACCTGACAAGTGGCATTCAGGACGTTTTTCCTATACCGGTCGTCGGTGTATTAAATGAGCGACCCTGCGGCCCCTGCTGCAATACCCGCGTCGATATGCAGCGGGTCGAACGGACGGTGGCTGATTTTTTGGGCCGCACCGCAAATACGGGGACTAAAGGCGTAACGACAAATGGGGGAGCCTAATTTATGAAAACTGGCCGGGAAATTGCCTTGCAGGTGCTGAAGGAAGTAGATGAGAACGGCGCATATGCCAATATTGCCTTGAGTCATATTTTGGAGCAATACCGACCTGCGCCCCTTGACAGGCGTTTTATCACCGAACTTGTCTACGGCACGATTAAAGCCCGCAACACCTTGGATTGGATTATTGAGAAATTTTCCAGCCGTCCCTTGGCGAAAATGACCGTCTGGGTACGCAATGTGCTGCGGATGGGCGTATATCAATTGTGGTACTTGGAACGGGTTCCCCCCTCCGCGGCTTGTAATGAAGCTGTAAATCTTACCAAACGTTATGGGCATCAGGGAACAGCCAAATTCGTCAATGGTGTTTTAAGGACGGTGGCCAGGCAGAAAGCGGATATCAGGTTTCCCTCCCTGGAGGAAGACCCCGTGCAGCACATCGCTTTGCAGTTCTCCCATCCGGCGTGGATGGTGGAACGCTGGCTGGCGCGTTTCGGCAGGGAGGAAACGATACGCTTGTGCCAGGCAAACAATGAGACTCCCCGCTTGAGTGTGCGCACCAATACCTTGAAAATTACGCGGGCGGCGTTAAAAGCTGCATTGGAAAAAGAGGGCCTGCTCGTTGAAGAATCGCACTGGGCGCCGGAAGGACTGATGCTGGACGGTTTTTCCGCCTTGGGACAGCTTGCCGCTTTGCAGGAGGGACTTTTTCAGGTACAGGATGAAAGCTCCATGCTGGTGGCCCATGTATTGGATCCCCAGCCCGGGGAATTTATTATTGATGCCTGCGGGGCCCCCGGCGGCAAAACGACGCATTTTGCCCAAAAGATGCACAATGAAGGACGGATTTTTTCCCTTGATATCCATGAACATAAACTACGGCTGATTACGGAAAATTGCCGGCGGCTGGGGATTGATATTGTGGAGACGGAGGCGATGGACGCCCGCCGCATGCATGAGCATATGCGCGGACAGGCCGATCGGGTACTGGTGGATGCTCCCTGTTCGGGTTTGGGGGTGCTGCGCAGGAAACCGGACGCCCGCTGGCGTAAAACACCGGAAATGCTGCGGGACCTGCCCAAGCTGCAGCAGGAAATCCTGGCCAGTGCCGCCCAATGTGTGAAACCCGGCGGGATATTGGTGTACAGTACGTGCACCATTGAAGCTGAGGAGAATGAAGCCGTGATCAGGTGTTTTTTGCAGGCAAACCCGGCGTTTTCCCTGGAGCCGACGGGCAAATTCCTGCCCGTTGCCCGACAGGAGGAGATGGTCCGGTTATTTCCCCAACGGGACGGGATTGACGGATTTTTTATTGCGCGGATGAAGAGAACGGAGAATGCGGGTGCGTAAGAAGAATATCAAGGGATTGACCGAGGCGGAATTGAGAGAAGTATTAACATCCCTGGGGGTGGAAAAGTACCGGGCGAGGCAAATCATGGAATGGATTTATGCCCGGGGGGCCGGGGATTTTTCCGCCATGACGAATTTGGCCAAACCGCTGCGGGAGAAGCTCAGCGAGCATTTATATATTGCGCAGTTAAGGGAAGTGACCAGGCAGATTTCCCACAAGGACGGTACGGTAAAATTTCTTTTCGCCCTGGAGGATGGGCAAACGGTGGAAACCGTGTTGTTGCGTCACGATTATGGGCATAGCGTTTGTGTTTCTACCCAGGTCGGCTGTGCCATGGGCTGCAGCTTTTGCGCTTCAGGACTGGGGGGACTGGTGCGCAACCTGACGGCCGGGGAGATAATTGACCAGGTTCTCGCCGTACAAAATTATTTAAAACAGGAGGATCAGCGGGTAAGCTCGGTGGTTATCATGGGGTCCGGCGAGCCTTTGACGAACTATGACAATGTCCTGCGTTTTATGGCATTATTACACTGGCCCTACGGGCTGAATATCGGGTATCGCAATATGACAGTCTCCACGGCCGGGGTCGTGCCGGGCATCGATCGACTTTCCATGGAGAACCTGCCCATTACGTTGTCCATTTCCCTGCACGCACCGCATGACCAGCTGCGTTCGGCGCTCATGCCGGTAAACCATACCTATCCCATTGCCGTATTGCTGGCGGCCTGCGACCGGTATACCGCCCGCACTAACCGCCGGATTACCTATGAATATTCCTTGATTGCGGGTGTCAACGACCGGGCGGAACATGCCAGGCAATTGGCCAACCTGCTTGCCGGACGGCTCTGTCATGTCAATCTAATCCTCGTCAATGCCGTCGTGGAAAGAGGTTACGAGCCTCCAGCGGCGGAGCGGGTAGGCAAATTCCAGGACATTTTAAAGCGGCGGGGTATCGAAACGACCGTAAGAAAGGAAATGGGGGGCGATATCGACGCAGCCTGCGGGCAGTTGCGCAGGAGAATACTTTCGGCAGAAGCCAATCATTGAGAAGGCAAGTCCCGCGATTGCGTCCCGGGCTTGCCTTTTGTTTAGATAAGCAGGGGTGTGGTAATACTCTTGATAGCGGAATGTTTTTTGACTAAACACATGTGGTAGGCTATAATTATTAATGTAATTCAGGGCATTTAACCGGTTTACCGCCCAGTGCGGATTTGTACTGAGAACTTTGTGCGCTTACCGGTTTGGATGTTGCAGCAGAAGGAACAAGGCGGTTTTCCACCATTTACCGGCGGAAAGGACGAGATGCATGGCTTTTCTTAAAGAGCTGGAGCAATTTTTTGAAAAACATATTGAAGGTTTTTTTCGCCGGCGTTTCGCAGCGGGGATCCAACCTGTGGAAATCGGCAAAAAGATTGTCCGCGCCATGGAGCAAAATCTCCAGATCAGCGTTTCGAAAACCTACGCCCCCAATCATTATGCGGTTTGCTTAAACCCGGAAGACCTGCGCCGCATGCAATCGCTGGACATATCTCTGACCGACGAACTTGCTCAATACATAATAAAAAAGGCCAAACAACAAGGCTTAAATCTGGCCGGCTCACCGGTCGTGGAACTGCGTGAAGATGTCGCGCTTACCCTTGGCGAGCTAAGGATAGAGACCGCCTTTATGCAGGAGAAAGAGGCGCTGCCGCCCACGGAGGCGGATTATGCCGGCACGCAGGTATTTGAGGGTGTGAATGCGGCGCGGGACCTGCCGGCAAAGGTAAGGCACAAGGCCATACCGTGTGCTGCTCTACGGGTGCGGGAAGGTGTGGATGCCGGCACGGCATGGGAGTTGGGGAACAACCGCATATATATTGGCCGGCGGCAAACCAATGAAATACCCTTGAATGATATGAACGCGTCAAGAGTTCATGCTTATATTGCCCTGGAAGACGGCCGTCATGTTATTCATGACGCAAAGAGTCTGAACGGGACTTATGTAAATGGTGAACGTATTGTACGCAAAACGTTATGCTGCGGAGACTGCATAAAAGTGGGTAATTCAACGCTAGTCTACGAGGTGATGTAGTTTGCCGGAAATAAATCAGGCGCTAATTCTGCAGTGGACCATTGTATTATTACAATATGGTTTTCTGTTGTGCATTTTTTATTTTATCTACCGGATTGGCCAATGGATTTACTGGGATATTACGGGTGTTACGGGTAATCCGGGCCGGGAATCAACGGGGCGCACCGGGAAAAGCGGTGCTGCTTACTTCATCGTGCTGGCAGCAGATGAAGACAGCGGGCTACACCCCCAAACACGTATTGAACTGCCGGAGACTACCACGATCGGACGGAGTGCGAAACATAATACGATTGTTATTCAGGAAGCATTTGTGTCCGCTGAACATGCGTTGATTCAGCTATATGATAACGGATATTGGGTTTCTGATTTAAGCAGCACGAACGGAACCATGGTGAATGGGGTCCGGATTGAAGATGAAACTTTACTCCAATCAGGGGACGAAATAAAAATAGGCAGCGTTATTCTGCAGTTTGAGAGGTGATTTCCTTGCATGTTAGTGCGTTAAGCGACGTTGGTTTAATTCGTAAAAACAATGAGGACAGCTTTTTTGTTTGTGCGCCTCACTTGTTTATTGTCGCCGACGGCATGGGGGGACATGAAGCAGGTGAAGTGGCAAGCGGCTTGGCAGTGACCTCTATTCAGGAATACGTTTTCCATAACACCGCAATAAAGGATAAAAAGGAATTGCTGCGCGCAGCAATTGGTGAAGCGAACCGCCGGATCTATGCGGAAGCGGTATCCCGGCAAGGCTGCCAGGGCATGGGTACAACCGTATCGGCGGCTTATATTCAGGATGAAGTGTTACATTGGGGGCATGTGGGTGACAGCCGCATCTATCTGATTCGTGAAGGCGCGGGGGAATTATTGACCGACGATCATTCATTGGTCTGGCAGTTGATGAAACAGGGGGAGATTTCCTTGGAGGAAGCCGAGACCCATCCCCGGCGAAATGTGCTGACGCGGGCCGTTGGTACGGAACCGGAGGCGGAAGTTGATGTTGGTTGCAGGGCATTGCTGCCCGGTGACCAGGTGGTGCTTTGTACCGATGGTCTGACCAATTTCCTTACCGGCGAAGAAATTGCCGCAGCGGCGACAGCCGGCGCCGATCCTGATGAAACGGTTAAATATCTCATCGATCTTGCGAAAAACCGGGGTGGTTTTGACAACATCACGGTCATTTTGATCGATAACCGCTAGGTGCAGCATGCTGAAGACAGATGTGAACCGTAAAATAGAACGGGAATTGCTGGGGCTTGTCGCCGTCACGCTGATCATTGGCTGGACGATAGTTGCTTCTTATACAGGGTTATTAACACCGCTTCCGCTCGCCGGCGTCCTTTTCGGCTGTTGTGTTATTTTCGTGATTCTGCACGGGTTGCTAAGATATTTAAAGCATGGCGGCGACCCTCTCCTGCTGCCCATCGCCGGCATGTTGGCGGTCATCGGCCTTGTTTTTGTGTCCCGGCTGCAGCCGGCGCTGCTGCTGTATCAATTAACCTGGTTTGCCACGGGCGCTATCGGTTTTGCCGTCATCACGTGCTGGCTGCGCAAGCCCGAACAACTCCGGTTATATAAATACCTTATCGGCATCTGCGGGCTGCTGCTGATGCTGCTCACGATAATTTTCGGGGTGAATATCGGGGGAAACAAGAGCTGGCTTGTCCTCGGACAGCTGCGTTTCGAACCGGCGGAGTTTGCGAAAATTCTGCTGGTGATTTTCCTGGCCGGTTATCTGGAGGAGAAGGGGAAGTTGCTCGCCGACAGCCGATGGGGCACTGGGAAGTTTACCCTTCCCCACCCCCTGCATTTAGGGCCGATGCTGGTTATGTGGGGAATTGCCCTCATCCTGCTGGTAATTGAAAAAGACCTGGGGGCCGCGTTATTGTACTATAGCACCTTTTTGACGATGTTATATATGGCCAGCGGTCGTCTCTTCTACGTAGGCCTCGGTTCCGTCCTCATGGTACTGGGCGGCTGGCTCAGCTACCATCTTTTTGATCACGTGAGGGTGCGTTTTGATATCTGGTTGAATCCCTGGGCGGAGCCGGAGGGTATTGGATATCAGATAGTACAATCCTTGTTCGCCTTGGGCGCCGGCGGCATCTTGGGCACCGGGTTGTCAACGGGCAGTCCGGAATTCGTGCCCGCGGTGCATACCGATTTTGTCTTTGCCGCCATCGGCGAAGAACTGGGTTTGGCCGGCACGTTGATGATTCTGCTGTTATATGTGCTGCTAATCTACCGTGGTTTCCGGGCGGCAATGTTAGCGAAAAATGAATTTTGCGCGTTATTGGCAGCAGGTCTTAGTTCGCTGCTCGCCTGGCAGACCTTTGTCATTGTCGGCGGAGTTACCAAACTTGTGCCCCTCACCGGCGTAACGCTGCCTTTCATCAGTTACGGCGGAAGTTCCATGCTGGCGAGTTTTATTATCCTGGGTTTATTGCATAATATATCGGAAAACGGGTGATCCGATGAAAGAATCAATACGGCGTGTCACGATATTTCTACTTGGTTTGTTTATTGTCCTTGGGGCTTACTTAACGTATTTACAAGCCTTCCAGGGCAGTAAATTAAATGCCCACGCCCTGAATCGCCGTAGCCGGGAGATGTCCAAGACCGTGCCGCGCGGCAGTATTATTGATAAAAACGGTAATAATGTGGTGCGCAGTGTGCCGGCGGGATCAGGGAAAAACGCGTACTATGCGAGGGAATATGTCGATGGGGCGATATTTGCGCCTCTTACCGGTTTTATCAGTGATAAATACGGGAAAACGGGCCTTGAAAACAGTTACGACCAATATCTCAGCGGCATTGCAAACCCTCGCTTTCAGTTAGGCCCCATCAGCAGATTATGGCAGCGCAGGGGGTACAATATCACCCTGAGTGTTGACGGGAATTTACAAAGGACAGCTTATCAAGCCCTGGGGAATCACCGGGGAGCGATTATCGTTATGGAACCGGGTACGGGCAGAATCCTGGCCATGGTCAGCAAGCCGACCTTTGATCCCGCGCAGATAGATAAATCCTGGCAGGATATTTTGGCAAACCCGGAGAGCCCCTTGCTCAACCGGGCCATACAAGGTCTGTATCCACCGGGCTCGGCCATAAAGCCGCTGGTTGCCGCCGCTGCTTTGGAGGAAGGGGTTTCGAACCTCCAAAAGATTTATAAAAGTCCCGGATATTTAAAAATAGGCAATTATACCTTGCATGAGGTTAATGATCAACCCCTTGGGGAGCTTAGCCTGGAGAAGGCCTTGGCTTTATCCTCCAATGTTGCTTTTGGACAAATTGGCCTGGACCTTGGCAGAGACCGTGTAGCAAAGTATTTTGATAAATTCGGCTTCAATCGGGAGCCTGCGCTGGCCTTACCGGCGGAAAAAAGCCGCCTGCCCCAGTTTAATAAATTGGCGGACGGAGAATTGGCGCAAACGGCAATCGGCCAGGGGGAACTGCTGGTTACGCCCCTGTCCATGGCCTTAATGACCGCCGCCCTGGCTAATCAAGGGGTCATCATGAAGCCGCTGCTCGTAACGGCGGTCACTGACACACAGGGGCAGACAATTAAAACGTTCAAGCCGGAAGTTTGGCTAAACCCTGTTGATCCTCAGACAGCCAATACGGTCCAGGCACTGATGGAGGAAGTAGTGGCATGGGGGACCGGTACTGCGGCCAAAGTACGCGGCATACGGATTGCGGGCAAAACCGGGACGGCGGAAAACCCCCATGGTCCGGCCCACGCCTGGTTCATCGGCTTCGCTCCCGTGGAAAAACCAAGGCTTGTGGTCGTGGTGATTGTGGAAAACGGCGGTTCCGGCGGCGCCGTTGCCGCGCCGGTTGCCCGCCAAATATTCGCGGAGGCATTATAGAAAGGGGTGAAACAAATGCTGGTTGGCAAAACTCTTGACAAGCGATATGAAATATTGGAATGTATTGGGGGCGGCGGTATGGCGGAAGTATACCGGGCTCAGGATATGCTGCTGGACCGCCCCGTTGCCGTGAAAGTACTGCGCTCTCAGTTTACTGGCGACGATCAGTTCGTGCGTAGGTTTCGACATGAAGCGCAGGCTGCAGCCCGGGTTTCTCACCCTCACATTGTAAACATATATGATGTCGGCAAGGATGGGGATGTGTATTATATCGTCATGGAATATATCCAGGGCGAAACCCTGAAGGAATATATCCAGCGAAATAAAAAACTTCCGGTGGAGGAAGCAGTCTCCATCGCGCTACAGATCTGCGAAGCCCTTGATCACGCCCATCAAAACAATCTTATTCATTGTGATATTAAACCGCACAACATCCTGATGGGCAAAGGAGGGCGCGTAAAGGTCACCGATTTCGGCATCGCCCGGGCGGTGACGTCGGCAACTCTGACGCAGACGGGAACCATCATCGGTTCCGTGCATTATATTTCCCCTGAACAGGCCAAAGGCGGCCTCGCCAGCGTACATTCGGACATTTATTCCCTGGGGGTTGTCCTGTATGAAATGTTAACCGGGGATGTTCCTTTTTCCGGTGAAAGTCCCATTGCCATAGCCTTGAAACATCTGCAGGAGGAAATCGTGCCTCCGGCCCAGTTGAATCCCGATATCCCCCCCATGCTGGAGGCTGTAATTTTGAAGGCCGTGGCCAAAGAACCGGCAAAACGTTATCCGGCGATAACCAGTATGATGCATGATTTAGAAGTGGTGCAGGGCACTTTGCGGGAAGGTGACACCCGACGCTTGGCCAAAGGGGATTTCCCCACCCAAATTTTGCCGCCGATCGGCCCAACATCGAAACCGGTTGAGCAGGAACCAAAGCCCAAAAAGGGGCGGCGGGGGTTATGGGCGGCGGTGCTGCTGCTGCTCCTGGCCAGTTTTACCGTGGCCTTCATGGTTTTTGGGCAGTTCTGGAGTCTGGAGGATGTAATCGTACCTGATGTCGCCGGACAGCCTGTTGCTGTGGCACAGGAGAAGCTGCTCGCGGCGGGACTGAAGGTTAGTATCGGTTATGGCTATAGTGCCAACGTACCGCCCAATCATGTGATATCACAGTCTCCCGAGGCCGGATCCTCGGTAAAACAATCCCGGACCATCAATTTAACCGTCAGTAAAGGAACGGAAGCAATTCTCATCCCGGACCTGCGCGGCTTACAGTTGCGGGATGCGGAGATTCAGTTGAAAAATGCCGGCCTGGCCCTGGGAAAAGTGGATGAGCAATATACCAGTGATGTTCCCCAGGGGGCCGTTGTCAATCAAAATCCGCGGGCCGCTTCCCAGGGCAGCAAGGGAATGATGGTGGATGTGACGGTAAGCAAGGGGCCGGCCCCCCGTAAATTTGTTTTGCCTGATTTTCGCGGATCCACCCTCGCCTCAGTAAGGACCCAGCTGGACAGTTTGAAACTGAAGCTGGGCAACGTGCAGGAAGAAGCAAACGATCAATTTCCCGCCGGTGTAATCATTGCCCAAAACCCCGAAGCCGGTTCGCAGGTTGAAGAAGGTGGGACCATCAACTTTACGGTTAGTAAAGGTGTGGGCGCCGGTTTAAAAAGGGCCAGCGTGCGTTTTCAGGTTCCGGAGGGAGCGAAACGGCAGGATGTGCAAATTGTCATAACCGACAGCAATGGCCGGCGGACGGTTTACGACGATGCCCATAAGCCGGGTGACGTGATTGACCGGACGGTCGAAGGCACCGGCACTATGCGGATACAGGTCTATATCAACGGAACTTTGTATAAGGATCAGACCGTGTAGTGAACAAACAGGGAATAGCGTTCAGGGTTTTCTAATCCCTGAACGCTATTCCCGCACAGGAGGTTTTTTCATGCAGGAAGGAGTTGTCCTGCGTGCTTACAGCGGCTATTATTATGTACAAGCCGTTGGGGATATTTATGCATGCAAACTCCGGGGCAGATTTAAACAGGAACGGTTTAGCCTGATGGTCGGCGACCGGGTGCGGTTCGCCGCGCAACCGGACGGAACCGGCATGGTTGAGGAAATCCTGCCCAGAGCGTCACTTTTAACCCGCCCGCTGGTCGCGAATGTCGATCAGGCGGTGCTTACCTTTGCCGCAAAAAACCCCGATATTAAATCAATTTTAATCGATCGGTTTTTGGTGTTGGCCGAGCGTGCGCATTTGGACATTATTATCTGTATTAATAAAACGGATCTGGCGGAAGAAAAGGAACTTCAGGAACTGATAACCGCCTATCGCCGGATCGGCTATGGGGTTATTGCAGCGGCGGCCGCACGCGGTGCCGGCATTGACCGGCTCAAAGAATTATTAACAGGTAAAACGACGGTGTTTGCCGGACCTTCCGGTGTGGGTAAATCCACCCTTTTAAATGCCATCCAACCGGGGTTTGCCCT
>DHRA01000018.1 GCA_002411145.1 Firmicutes bacterium UBA5324
TTGCAATAGAATTAAACCGCACCCGGGAGGTGCGGTTTAATTCTATTGCAACTGATCTAGCTTATCTTTGATTTGTGTGGCATGGATTGCCTCAGCTTCTGCAAAATGCTTGAAGAGCTTTGATACATCAGGATCACTGATACGCGTGGCATACGTTTGAAAATCCCTTACTGCTTCTTGCTTCTGCACGAGAACAGTCCGCAAAGCTGTTTTAACATCCAATGTTTCCGCCAAAAAAATCACCTCCTCAAGTTTACGTTTAGTTTCTCCGAAATCGGGGGAAAAATGTAGGGATATTAATTTTGACTTTTAAGTAGATAGTGATTATAATTGGGTTATCTGTGTCAAGATGAAGAGCAAATGGAGGGAGCCGATGAATAAATTTGGCAAAGGACTGGTGGGGGCAAGTTGTATTTGGCTGATGTTGACAGGCTTCGTATCCGCTCAGGAACCAATACCGGCCGTAACGGCCAAATCGGCTATTTTAATAGAAGCGCAAACCGGGAAAGTCTTATTTGAAAATAACGCCTATGAGAAGCGAGCGCCGGCCAGCACCACGAAAATGATGACCTTGCTGGTTGCGCTGGAAAAAGGGAATTTGGATGACATAGTCACGGTGAGTGACAATGCGTCGCATACCGAAGGATCCACCCTGTGGCTCAGTGCCGGCGAACAGATGAAGATGCTGGACTTATTGTACGGAATAATGCTCGTTTCCGGTAATGACGCAACGGTGGCGGTTGCCGAACACCTGGCCGGTTCAGTGCCGGAATTTGCCGCCATGATGAATGGCAAGGCCGCGGCGCTGGGGGCGAAAAATACACATTTTACAAATCCCAACGGGTTGCCCGATGATAATCATTACAGTACGGCGGCTGATCTTGCCTTGATCGCCGCGGCCGGTTACAAAAACCCGATTTTTGTCAGCATTGTAAGCACTATCAACAAAAGGATGCCCTGGCCCGGAAAGGACCATGAGCGGGACCTTTACAACGAAAATAAACTGCTGTGGCAGTATGAAGGCGGCAACGGTGTAAAAACGGGCTATACCGATGCGGCCGGACGCTGTTTGGTTTCCGGCGCCAAACGAAACGGCGTCCAACTTATCGCCGTCGTTTTGGATAGCGATTTCATGTGGACCGATTCCATGAAGCTGCTTGATTACGGCTTTTCCCAAGTTTCTCCCTATACCGTGGTTAGGCAGGGAGATGTTTTGAAGACTGTACGTGTCGGGGACGGCAAAACGGACAAAGTCACATTGGCCAGCGCCGACGATGTGGTGGTGGCGGCTTCTCCCGACGAGCATGATAAATTCACCACGGTGATGGAAGTGGCTAAAGTGAAGGCGCCCGTGTATCCGGGACAAAAGCTGGGGCGAATAAAGGTGCTGTATGAAGGCAAAGAAGTGGCCGGCACGAACTTGGTGGCCACCGGGGAGGTACAGCGAAAATCCTTTTTCGGCATGCTTTGGGGCGGATTGTGGAATGCTTTAACCTTTGTCGTGCGAAATTTTGCTTAGTAGTTGGTCTATAAATGAAGTGTTTAAAGCCTTGGTTCGAGATTTCTTGGACTGGGGCTGTTTTTTTGTGTGTCTAAAACATCTGAAAATCCGTCTCTTCGATGCCCAGTTCTATATTACGCCCCGGAATCATAGGCTGAAGGAAGACATGACAGGGGGGAGTATGAATGATAAACATCATCTGGGTAGGCATGCTTGTTATTGGTGTTATCGTTGGGGGAATGAGCGGAAGAATCGAGCAGGTGACGGCCGCCGCCCTCCAGGCCTCGGAGGCGGCGGTAAGTTTATCATTTAAGCTTATCGGCGTGATGAGTTTATGGCTTGGGATCATGAAAATTGCCGACAAATCCGGCGTCATTCGTCTGTGTACCTGGTTAATCCGACCCCTGACCCGCTGGTTGTTTCCCAGTATTCCTAAAGATCATCCGGCCTTGGGCGCGATCATGATGCTTTTAAGCGCCAATGCCTTGGGTTTAGGGAATGCGGCCACGCCCTTAGGCTTGAAAGCGATGCAGGAATTGCAGAAATTGAATATGGACAAAGAAACGGCTTCGGATGCGATGTGTACCTTGCTAGCTTTGACTACCGCGGGCTTTACTTTGATACCGGCCACGGTTATTGCCCTTCGTTCCGCAGCCGGTTCGCTGGGCCCCACGGAAATTGTGGCGACGACGCTCATGGCGTCACTAACGGCAAACTGCGCGGTCATTCTTTGTGATAAATGCTGTCAGCGGTTTTTCGGCGACCGGGGCAGGCATTGATATGCTCAGGATGGTGGAAACGGCGGCCGCCTGGGCCATACCGCTTATCTTGCTGGTTATACCGCTGCTGGGCTGCCTAAAACGTGTGCCTGTGTATGAGACCTTTGTGGAGGGGGCGGCGGAAGGTTTTCAGACAGCAATCCGGATCATGCCTTTTCTTATTGCGATGATGGTGGCGATCAACGTTTTTAAGGCTTCCGGTGCCATGGACGCGGTTATAACCTGTCTAAAGCCGGGACTGCTTTTATTGAAAGTCCCCCCCGAACTGGTTCCTCTGGCAGTCATGCGCCCTTTGTCCGGCACCGGCGCTTTAGGGATTACCACAGATATATTACATACTTATGGCGCCGATTCGCTGGTGGGGCGCACGGCATCCACCATATTGGCGAGCACGGACACAACCTTGTACATTTTGACGGTCTATTTTGGCTCGGTGGGCATCAAAAAAATTCGTTACGCCATGGGGGTTGGCCTTTTTGGGGATTTCGTGGGTTTTATGGCGGCCGTATATTATTGTCAGGTATTCTTTAAAGGTTAAGGCGGGTTTCCGCCCGGGCGGCAGTCCGTGGGACCAATCCGGGCGATTGGCCCGTTATGGTTAATTTTTTGAATTTTTTTAAAAAAAGGAGGATTTTGTCATAAGGGACCATAATAAATACTATGGCATTTCACAGACGATGTATGAAAGTTTTATGGTCTCAGGAGGCTAAGATGTCAAATCCACCTTTTGTGATAGTAGAAAAAGGCGCTCCCTATGAAAAGGGGACATCCGTCTCCTTGAAAAAACACAATATATTAATCGGCCGGGCTACCACCGCCTTTCATCCCGACATAAGTTTTGAAAACTTGCTCATATCGCGGAACCATTGCAGCCTTGAATGCCATGGCGGCGACTGGGTTTTGTGTGATATGGGCAGCAAGCATGGAACCACCCTGAATGATAAGATGCTAAAACCTTTGTGTCCGCACCCGGTCAGGAACGGAGACAGAATCAGTCTTGCCTCTGCTGTGGCGGTGCTGCGTTTTTTAGAATCGCGGGAGAGGGACAGGACCATGAGCAATACCATTAGCCAACTTGTCGCAAATAGCCGCTGCGCGGGAAGTTCCGACGACCCAATCACGGTTGACGAGGATAAAATGGAATTGCTGATTAACGGACGGAAAATAGCGTTGTCGGTGAAGGAATGGCAGTTAATGGCCCTGCTTTATAATAACAGAAATAAAGTTGTCAGCTACGAGGAAATTAAAACAGTCGTCTGGTTTGAGCGCAATTTAGACTATAATCAGGTGCCGGATGTCAGTCCGGAAGAAATCAATATTCTTGTTTACCGGTTAAGAAAGAAAATGGGTAAATACGATAAATTGCTAAGAACGGTCCGCGGCCGGGGATGTGTGCTTGAAATCTGACGGGCATGATGGAATGCCTGTTTGGCCAATTTGGAAAAAGCTGATCAAAAGCGGGGCTGAAGGAACGCTGATCGGAAAAGCGCCGATATGATTTTACGGAGGAAGGTGATAAACGGCCAGGGAAACCGGGGAAATCTGCTAAAGAAAAAGCTAAAATGAGGAGGAAAGTGCATGCAGTACAAGCAATGCAGCCGTGGGCATTTTTATGATCCCTTAAAAAATGTGAGCTGTCCCTACTGCGGCGTACCTAATCTTGATGTGCCGGGTATTACAAAGGGCAAACGAAAAGAGGAGGCCGATTTGCAAAGCGCTTGCGTAGGGGAAACTGTACCGAAACGGGAAAACGCCGCGGCAGAAGAGATGGGGCGTACCATGGGGCTTATCGAAAAGACCCAGGGTATTGATCCGGTGGTAGGCTGGCTGGTCTGTATTGACGGCGCCGACAGGGGAACCGACTTCCAGATTCGCAGTGAAAATAATTTTATTGGCAAACTGGGGACCAATGATATCGCGATCAGCGGCGATGACGCCATATCCAAAGAGAAACACGCAATCATCAGTTTCGATCCGGAAAATACCAAGTTCGTCCTGCAAGCCGGGGTCAGCCGGGGATTGGTGTATCTAAACAATCAGCCCGTCTATACGCCAACTGCATTAACGGCCTACGATAAAATCAAGCTCGGACAGACGGTGCTGCTCTTTGTGCCGCTGTGCGGTGAACAGTTTAAGTGGGAAGCTTCGGACAAATGAGTTTAACAGATATTTTGCCGGGAAACGCGCAGCATATCGGGGCGCGCGGCGAACAGCAGGACTCCTTTGGGTTTTCCGGGTTTAGCGACGGTGAATTCACGGAGCATGCCGGTGTCATGGCCGTTGTGGCGGATGGCATGGGCGGGCTGGTCCTGGGGCGGGAAGTCAGTGCGTTGGCCGTGGAAAAGATGATTGAGTCATACAGTGAAAAAACTACGCAGGAAAGTATAATCCGGGCCATGGAACGGGCGCTGCGGGCGGCCAACCAAGCAGTGCTTGCCAGAGCCGACTTAGCGGGGGTCGCCCGGGGAAATGCGGGCACTACTATTGCCGCTGTTACTATTCATAAAGGACTTTTATATTGGTTATCTGTGGGCGACAGCAGGGTTTTCCTCTGGCGCAGCGGCATGCTGCGGCAATTGTCCGCCGACCATGTTTACAGTGTGCAATTGGATAAAAAGGTGGCCGCCGGACGCATTACCCGTGAACAAGCGGATAATGATCCCGAAAGGGCCGCATTGACCAGCTTTCTGGGACAGGATCAAATTGCGGAAGTTTGTGTCAGCGGGGAGCCTTTGCCCCTTAAGCCCGGAGACAAGGTGCTGCTGTGCAGCGACGGCTTATATAATACTCTTGACGACTTAACCATCGCCCGGCTGCTTGCCGGGTCACCGCAGGAAGCGGCGGAACGATTGGTGCAGGAGGCCATAGACCGGCACAAAGATCATCAGGATAACGTAACTGTAGCCATGATGGGCTATAAAGTAGAGGCGAAGACCACGGCCCGTCCCATTTACGCGCCGGCGGCTAAACCCCGCCTGCAACCCTTTGCGGTGGCGGCGGTCATTTTACTGCTGATTTCGGTCATGGGTGGCATCTATTTGGGCAGAGACAAGGCGGACCCCCATGCGCCGCCGCAGTCTTTGCCGGAAAAAGGGCCGGTGGGACAGCCTGCCGTCAACAGCGCTGCTGAGGGGAATAACCCTGGAACTTCCAAGGGCAGTTTGCCCGTCTTACCGTCGGATAAACCGCAAACCGGCTCCGGTGCGGAAGCGGGTACGAACAACAGTCCTTTGCCCGGCGATGAGACAGATAAACTGCAAACCGAGCCGGGGAAGGAACATGGTGCGGTAGGGTTGCAAGCTGGCGCTGACAACGCGGCGGCCTCCGGCGGCGAGGCCGACAAGGCGAAGACCGATCCGGCTAAGGATGGTAATGCCGGAGCCGCAGAAACCGGGACGGGCACCGGCATGTCGGCCGACGGGACAGCAGACAAACCAAAAACAGATTCTCCCCATACCGCCGGCGGTCTGCAGGATACAGGCAGTCCGTCAAAAATATCGGGAAACTAGGTCTGAGAACGGAAATTATTAATATATTTTAAACGAAAGGTGGAAAGGAAATGTTTTTAAAGCAAATCCATAAACGGCTGTTTTTGCACGGATTGTTGCTGGTCTCCGTCCTGGGCATGACTATGGCAGCCGCAGGCATTTCGAGCGAAGCAGCCGACATCAATCTTATGAAACAGAGTGTTGTGCGCGTCACCATGGTGGTTGACAAAGGGGTTCTTGATCCGAATTTTAAAGGAACGTTAATTCCCATCAGTGAATTTTTAAGGGACATCGGAGTGGCCGCCAAGGACGAACCAACGGGGGGAACCGGTTTTATCATTGGTAACGGCAAGTACATTGTCACCAACTATCATGTTGTTGCGGAAGCATTGAAGTACCAAAAATACGTAGCATATTTTAAACCGGCGGTGGTACTCGGCTACAACCGCTATAAAACGGGTAAATTGATCGGCTGGTCCGACATTCAGCGCAAGGATATCGCGATCTTCGAGATGGATGAACGTTTGGACAGACCGGATGTGACCTTTGCCGCGGCCGGGATGAACGTGGGTGACGACGTTACCTGTATCGGATACCCGGCGGTGGCCGATGTGGAAGAAGTATGGGCAAACAGCGAGTCTTCCGTAAGTTCGGGGAAGATTCAAAAAGTTACGAGGGATGAAAATCAGACCCGCGTTTACCAGACCGATGCGGCGATCAATCACGGGAACTCCGGCGGGCCGGCTTTCAACAGCAAGGGTGAAGTTGTCGGCATTACCACCTATCGCAAAAGTCCGAACTTCGCCGCCGTGGGCTATATGCGTACATATGAGGAAATAATCGAAGAATTAAAGCGGGCGAATGTGCCCTTTAAACAGGGTGATCAGGCTCAGCAAGTTACAGGTCCCGTTTCCGACGGCGCCGCCCCAGGCAAGGCCCCCTGGTACATGAATAAGCTGGTGTGGGGCGCCGGAGCCATGGGCATCATCCTGCTGGGAGCGGTGATATTTGTCGTTTCACGCCCAAAATCCCAGGCTGTTTCGGCACCTGTTCCGGCAGCAAAACCCGGTCCGCGTCCGGCAGCCCAGGCCGGTCAACAGCCTAACGTCCAGCCCGGGTCACAGCCCGGCGCATCGCAGCAGGTTCAACCCGCACCTACGCCAAGTGTGCCCCAGCTAAAACCGGTGCTCGTTGGTTTAAATGGACAATTTGCCGGCAGCGTAGTGGAACTGGGGGTCCAGGCGGTTATTCTCGGGCGCGACCCACAACAGGCCCAGTTGGTATTCCCCTCCAATGCGGAAGACATTAGCCGGACGCATACGGTAGTCAAATATGACGCTTCCAGCCAGTCTTTCCTGGTGGAAGACCGCTCGACGAACGGCACCTTCCTGGTGACCGGTGAACGTTTAAAACCCGGCGAGGTTCGCAGGCTGCACGCCGGTGACCGGTTCTATCTCAGCGATAACAGAAATATGTTTGAAGTAAGATTGGAGAATGTCAGATGAATTTCCAGACTTTCAGCCTATCGAAAGCCGGCGGCAGAAAAATAAATGAAGACTACTGCGCGCACCTTCAGCTTGCTGAACGGGCATGCTGGCTTGTGGCGGATGGGCTGGGAGGTCATAAAGGAGGTTCCGTCGCTTCCCAAACGGTGGTGGAGGCGTTTCTGCGTACATTCCGGGAAATGCCTTCCTGGACCGAAGAAAGCTTAGGCCTTTGTCTGGCGGCGGCGGAACAGCATCTCCGCAAGGCACAGGAACAGAATGCCCGCTTATCCTCCATGATGACCACCCTGGTAAGCGTTGTTTCCGATTACCAAAAAGCCGTCTGGGCCTACGCGGGAGATTCCCGGTTGTATATTTTTCGTAAAGGCGCTTTGCTTTTTCAGACGGAGGACCATAGTATTCCCCAGTCGCTGGTCAAAGGCGGGTATCTGAAACCCGGGGAGATTCGTTATCACGAAGACCGGAATCGTTTGTTGAAGGCGATGGGCAGGGGGAAAACAAACCCTTCGGTCAGTCTGACCGGTCACGCCTTTGCCAGAGGCGACGCTATGCTCCTATGCACAGACGGCTTCTGGGAACTCGTGCTGGAAGAAGAGATGGAAGCCGGACTGCGTAAAGCGGCATCACCGGAAAGATGGCTCCTGAGCCTGGAAAAGCTCCTTTTACAACGCGCCACCGGAGAGCATGACAACTATACAGGAATCGCGGTGTTTATCACTTGAAGCCGGCGGGTTATGACGGTCATTTTTTCGGGCTTTGGCTGACCGCCGCTTTGTTTTACTACATAAGCTATGGCGGGCTTTCCTATCTCATGTATCGTATTGGCAGAAAATTCGCGGTGGGCGAATACTACGAATACTGCATTCCGGTTTACGGCTGGGTTTTGCTGTGCCGGTGTGCGGCTGTTCCCGGCTGGACCGCCGCGGGCTTGTTTATGCCTGTTGTCAATTTGCCCGCCGCTGCTTATCTTTTTGCTAATCTGGCTTATCGTCTGAACAAAAACCCGCGCCTCTTTGGCGTCCTGGGCATTACTTTCCTGGTGCCGCTGATTTTGCTGGCCCGGTCCGACGGGAGTCCCCGGATGGAACCTGCTCCCGGCAGGAAATGCGGTCGCAAAGATATGCCTGCAGCGGTGTATTTGTATTGCAGTGAGGGTGAATATCAAGGCGGGGAGTTTTTAATCCCGCCCCAAGGGCTTGTCATTGGCTGTGACCCCAATCAGGCTAATATTGTGCTGAACAGGGGTGATGTGTCCGCCGCGAATACGGCGGTGTATCCAAGCCCGGAACAAAGCGACGCGGTAATCTTAGTGGACTTGCAATCCACCGGGGGAACCTATTATCATGACCCTGTTTTGGCTGCCTGGTTCGCCCTGGAGGAACCGCTGCTGCTCTCCGGCAGGCAAAAACACCGCTTTCGCACTGGGTACCCGGGAGCTGAATTCGTGGTCAGCATAGGCAATTTCAAAGGAGGCTAACCGATGCTTTGCCCCGGCTGTTTTCAGGAAAAGGGTGAGAACATATCCCTTTGCCCATATTGTGAATTTGATGAGGCGGAACAGCGCAGTCCCCTTGTCCTTCCTTTACATACAGTTTTAAATAAACAGTATATTGTCGGCAGAGTATTGGGGAAACCCGGCGGCTTCGGTATTACTTACCTCGGGTGGGATTCCCAGTTGGAGACGCTTGTCGCGATCAAGGAGTATCTGCCGCGGGATTTGGCGGGACGTCAGTATGATCATCTCAGCGTGACACCCCACACGCGGGAAGATGTGAAACATTTTAAGCATGGCCTGGAACAGTTTCTGCAGGAAGCGCGCACGATGGCCAAGATAAATCATCCCAACGTTGTACGGGTACGCAATTTCTTTACGGAAAATGAAACGGCTTATCTGGTAATGGATTTTTACGAAGGAGTTGCATTGTCGGAATATCTGACAGCATCCGGCGGGAAGATTGCCGAGCCGGCCGCGGCCGGCATAATGATCCGTGTCCTGGACGGTTTGAAAGAGATCCATGACCGGGGTTTCCTGCACCGGGATATAAAACCGCATAATATTTATCTGACTGTTGAGGGTAAACCCATCTTGCTGGATCTCGGGGCGGCCCGTGACGCTTTGCGTGATAAGGATAAGAGTCTCTCAGTATTATATTCGTCAGGTTTTACACCCTTCGAACAGTATTACCGCCGCGGTGACCAGGGAACCTGGACGGATATTTATGCCTGCGGCGCCACGCTATATTACATGCTTACCGGTGTGGTCCCTCCGGACGCACCGGGGCGGTTGGCGGAAGACGAACTGGTATACCCGTCGCAGCTGGAACCCTCCCTGTCTTCGCGGCTCAGCGAGGTTATTTACCAGTCTCTGGCGATGGACCCGTCAAAACGTCCGCAAACCGCGCAGGACTTTCAGAATCTGCTGCTGGCGGTGGTGGAGGGAACGGAAGAGCAGTGGACTCCCCCGGGCGCGGATCAACGGCCGAACGCGGCTGTACCGCCGGTGGACAGCACCCAAACGGGGGCTAAGGGCAGTCCCGTGCCAATAGTATGCGTACCGGAGCATACCGCAAGCAGCGGGCAAAGCCGGGCAGCACTGGCTGAAGCAGGATCTGTGGGCGCTCCGCCGGTTTTCCCCGCGGGCACAGCGGCCGGGT
>DHRA01000088.1 GCA_002411145.1 Firmicutes bacterium UBA5324
GCTGGAGACGGCGGTCGCAACGGTCCAACAAGCCGGCGATAGTGCGTTTAAGATCGATTACGGCGAGGAGATTGAAGGGGCGATCGGACAATTGGAACCGCTGCTTGCGGCGGCCCGGGGGGAAATAAATTTTCCCCAACGCTGGCTGGCTTTGAAGCTCCTGGAAAATGACACGGATATTATCGAAAGGGTTAAAAAGCTAAAGGACGGAGCAGAGGCGGTAAATACGGCAAATGAGGTCCGGAACGCCCTGCGGCAGAAGTTTGGCGACGATCCCGAACTTCTGATTGCCAATTTGCGCTACCAGTATGTCGGTACTCTCTGCCGTGAAATTGTGACGGCTAAAAACGAAGAGGCCGTCACTGCGTCTGATAAAATTGATAGAATGCTCACTAACCGGCTGTTAGGCCTGCCGGTTTTCCTTGGTCTCATGTGGCTGGTTTTTAATCTGGTGTTCACTTTGGGCGCGCCTCCCCAGGAATGGATTGAACAAGGGATGCAATTGCTGGGGAACTGGGTGGGGCAAAACATGGCGGAGGGCGATTTGAAATCGCTGGTTGTGGACGGTGTCATTGGCGGTGTGGGCGGCGTTATCGTATTTATGCCGCAAATTATATTGTTGTTTTTTGCTATTTCCCTGCTCGAAGGCACCGGTTATATGGCCCGGGCCGCCTTCGTCATGGACCGGGTCATGCATAAAGTCGGTTTGCATGGCAAGTCTTTTATTCCGCTATTATTGGGCTTCGGCTGCAGCGTGCCCGCCATTATGGGCACACGCACGCTGGAAAATCCCCGGGACAGGCTGGTGACGATTTTGGTTGCCCCGCTCATGAGCTGCAGTGCCAGGCTGCCGGTCTATACCATCTTGATTGCCGCCTTTTTCAGTGAGCAGGTTGCCGGTAACGTACTGTTCTCCATTTATCTGATCGGTATTATATTAGCCGTTGTCATGGCGCGTATTTTCCGCAGCGTTTTGTTTCCCGGCGCCACCGAACCCTTCGTGATGGAATTGCCACCCTATCGTATTCCCACCCTGAAAAGCGTTTTGATTCATATGTGGGAACGGAGTGTGCTCTATATTCAAAAAGCCGGGACGATCATCCTGGCCGTATCGATTGTTGTTTGGTTCCTGACCAATTATCCCACTGAAGTGGAATATGCAAAAGACTATCCGGGGTTGGCGGTCCAGGCGGAAAGCGCCTTTGCCGCGCGGGTGGCGGAAGAAATAGCCCAGCCGTTGAATATGGAAAACCTGGAAGAGGACGCGGCTTTCCAGGCGGTGGTTAGTGAGCTGGAAGCGGCGGATGAGGAATTCACCGCCAAGGCGGCGGAGTTGGAGGAAGACAGTGCGGAACTAGCTGCTTTGGAAGCGGAAAAAACAGACAAATTGCACGCAGTGGAAAATGCTGATCCTCAGCTTTATGGTCCGGCCAGCCAGTATCTTGAACTAAAAGGCGAACTGGAAGCGGAACAAAGTAAATTGGCTGGCGAGCAGGCCGGGGAAAAGCTTGCGCAAAGTTATGCCGGCCGGGTCGGGCAGTTTATCGAGCCTGTTATTGCGCCCCTGGGCTTTGATTGGAAAGTGGGGGTGGGTCTGTTTGCGGCCTTTACGGCCAAGGAAGTACTGGTGAGTACCCTGGGCACCATTTACAGCGTGGGTGAAGCCGATGAAACCTCCGCGCCTTTGAAAGAATCGATGGCCGCCGATCCGGCCTTCAATCCTCTGGTAGCCTTCAGCCTCATGGTGTTTGTGCTCATTTATTCGCCATGTTTGGCAACGCTGGCCGTTGTCAAACGGGAGACCAACTCCTGGAAATGGGCGGTCTTCAGCTCCGGTTACTCCACCGTCCTGGCGTGGGTGATGTCTCTGATTGTTTATCAAGGCGGAAAAATATTAGGCTTTGGCGGCTAAAGGGAAGGAGTTGAGGAGATGGAAAAAATACTGCTGGTGGTCATAGGTGTGGCGGCCGTGGGTTTCATTGTACGCCTTCTTTGGAAGGAAGCAAAAGGGGAAGTGCAATGCCATTGCGGAGAAGGCAATTGCGGCGGCAAGAAAAATGATCCGCCCAAGAAGAAATAAGCCGGCAAGCAGCTTACACCCGCGTCAAGCGAAAGGAAAACGGTCTTAAAGTATCGATAATGGAGGCTGAATTATGAAAAAGCGGATTGCATTGTTATTAGTTGGCCTGAGCCTGGGAACGGTCCCGGCGGTTTATGCCGGTCCGGTCCAGATCACGGGGGACGTGTCCCTCAAATATGAACGGGACACCGCCGACCAGGAACCGGATTCCTCCGGCCTGATCAGCACGCTGAAGCTCATGGGGGAAGCGGATCTCGGCTCCGGTTGGGCGTTGTACGCCCGGCTGGGGGTCCAAACTTTATCACGTCCCTGGCTGGAGGACTTCAATCGGGATTACTATGGCGCAGACGATAAATCGGTGGCGGCGCTGGATCAGTTTGGTTTGCTTTTCAAGGATAAGGACCTTACATACAAACTGGGCCGCCAGGATGTGACGGTGGGTACCACAGCCTTGCTGTATGCCCGCCCGGATTCAAATATCGGCCGAAAGGCTTTTGTGGACGGACTTTCCGTCACCGGTACGCTGGGGGATACGGAAATATCGGCTCTTCTGGCCAAAGAGGATAATGCGGTCGGTGCATACGAGGGTAAGATCTACGCCGTGCGGACAGGCTTTAACCCGCGGGAGGATTTCAACTGGGGACTTACCCTGGCGCGTTATAAAGGGGAAACCGGCACCAATCACTGGGCCGTCGACGGAACCTATAAACCGGGCCGGCACGGTTTGACGGCGGAGTATACGCAGTCCAGTAGTGATACCGCCAATAAAGCCCACGCCGTCACCTGGAGCTATGACGCCGATGCGCGGACAGTCTTCTCGCTGACCAATTTCCGGGTGGAGGAAAACGGAGACATGGGAGGACAAAGTGACTTTGACAACGGCAATCGCGGCTGGTATTACGGGCTGACGCATCAGGTCCGGGAGGACATCAACCTGGAGCTTGTTTACAAGGATCAACGCCTCCTCAGCGACGGATCAAAAAACAGCATATTGGAAGCAACGCTCAGTTATGCTTTTTAAGGCACTCAGGTGAACCCTGCAGAGTGTATTAAGCGAGATAGTAAAACGCATTGTTAACGACAAACATTAATAATGCGTTTTTTCTTGGTCTGGCGGCGAGGGTAAGGCTTATGCGGCCCGAAGGGTAAAGTCTAAAGGAGTATGATAATATGGAGCAAAATACAGCGGTAACCGAGGAGATAAATCAGTTTATGTCATATCTTTCCCACGACGTTCATGAGACGCTGGAAGTGCTGACGGCCGCTTTGGATGCCAGACATCCTTACACCGGCGGACATTCATACCGGGTGGCCGAGCTAAGCACCTGCATTGCCAGGGAAATGGGGGTAGGAGAAAGTCAGCAGCATTTTATTCATATAGCTGCCCATTTGCATGATATCGGCAAGATCGGTATGCCGGACAGCGTACTCCTTAAAAAGGGAAGGTTGACTGTGGAAGAATATGAAGTGATAAAAAAACATCCGGAGACGGGTTTCCAAATTTTGCGTAAGGTTAAAATATTACAATACGTTGCCCATGTGGTGCGCCATCATCATGAAAGATGGGATGGGGCGGGTTATCCGGGCGGGCTGGCGGGAGACCGTATTCCCCTCGCGTCGCGTATTATTGCGGTGGCTGACGCCTATGACGCGATGACAAGCATGAGACCTTACCGTCCTTCCCTGACCCATGAACAGTCGATTGCCGAACTGGGACGCTGCCGGGGCAGTCAGTTTGATCCGGCGGTTGTTGACGCCTTTATACGCTGGAAGCCGCTAATCACTATTTGTGCGGAGATGTAGCATACGAAGGGAAAAAATCCGAAGGATTTGTGAAATAATTCCCTGACTAGGGCGAAAGACCGTACGTATTGTTAAGTGTATGAAACGTGTGATAGAAGGAGTTGTGCGCAATATGAGTACCTTTGAGAAAATACGGCTGGCGGCAAATATTATCGACGAAGAATGTCAAAAACAGGGCAGGAGGGCTGCCCTGCTGACCGAATTTGATGTTTTCTACTCCGATAGGCTTGCGCAGGCGATGTTGTATTTAGGGCTTATCCATAACCCGCGATTGATATCCTATGTGAAAAGGAAAAAAATATGTGACGAATTGTTACTG
>DHRA01000032.1:0-2709 GCA_002411145.1 Firmicutes bacterium UBA5324
CAGCGATAATCACAAGGATATAAAGCCACCCCCATGCTTACTGCCAGCGTATAAGGCAACAATTTTTTCTCATTGAACAACCTGACCTTCGTTTGTAATCGGCCCATCAAAGTCTCGGCATTATCCCAGGAAATTTGCAATGAAAGAATGGCGAATTCATCACCACCTATACGCGCTACAATATCCGAGGTCCGAAAAGTGTCTTTTAAAATAGCGGCCATGCTTTTAATGGCTCCATCGCCTTCCTTATGGCCAAAACTATCATTTATTTTCTTCATATCATCGATATCCGCAAATATCACCAGGATATCTTTCTGTTCCCGCTGCGCCAGTTTCATCTGATGTTGCGCCAGGGTAAAGAAACCTCTCCTGTTATACAAACCGGTAAGTTCATCATTTAGAGCCAAACATTTAAGTTCTTCGTTTATATCCTGAAGTTCCCGCGCCTTGATCCGCATCTTTTTCTCCAGTCTACGGCGGTAATTTTTCTCCTGCCATAGTGCTTTTAACAGAAAAGGCTGTTCATTATGCAAACATGAACAGGTTGCAAAGATACTCACAAGGCAAAAAACACCTGCCAGAATATACTTCCCGTTTTGGATATCGGTAGTCAGCCAATCCAGCAGTACATAAAGAACAAACATGCCCGTTCCTACCAGCAGTATAAGGATAGTGTCAAATATGAATTTCCTCTTGATGGCAATTCACATCCCTTAAGTTCTGGTTAAATCATCGGCATATGAGTGTAAAAACTTTATCAACTTTCTTAATATTAATCAAAATTATCATAAATGTAAATATTTTTATATTATTGCTTTTAATTGGTCGAAAGTGTAAGTACTGCTATATCTAGGCCCAGATAAAGGTAAGGATTGCAGCCATGCCGGTAAAAATAACCGCAATAACAAAGGCTACCCGGATTACTTCCGTCTCAGTGCCCAGAGCATCGATGGTGGCGGCCGCATTTTGAAGTTTGGCCGGGGATATTACACTGGCCAGACCTCCGGCAATAGCGGTACCGGCCGTAACTACCAGCGGGTTAACGTGTAAGAGCTTCGAAGTCAGAATATTGTATTTGGTGAAAAGGGCAATGGTGGAAGCTTCGCTGCCACTGACAAAGCCACCCAACAAGCCCAGAAAGCCAGCGGCTACAGGATACAATCCCTTAAAGAAATCGGATGAACTGGTAGCCAGGATAGAAATCATATTAAAATCAGGGTTAACCAGTTTCCATCCCCCCGCGGCAGAAGTAAAGCCGGAATACGTCATAACATAGGCAATGGCAAAAAATATAGCGGCCGAAAGTACCGGGCGAGGGGCCCGGCGAACCCACTTGGTCATGATTTCACGCCATTCTGCGCCGGTTGGTTTGATAAAAGGCACAGCTATCAAAGTACTAATGATGACCCAGGTATAAGCGTTCCACAGCATTCTGGTCATGATGGGCTTGCCGCCCGGGATAATTTGTACCGGCATAGCCAGTTGTTTAAACAGGTAATCAAATACCGGAGGATAGAAATTAATAAAAAGAGATGTTCCTACCAGGATTAACCACGGACTTAATGCCCGGGTCAGCGACATGGAGCTTTCCATTTCCAGATCCTCTTTGGTTATGCAGGACCTGTCAATGATAGGCTTTCTATTAGCTTTCATATATAAAAGCATTACCATAATCGTTACCGCACCGGCGATGACACCGGTCAGCACTATTCCCTGGCCGATATGAGCGACCGCAATGGCCGTAAGTCCCATGCTGCCGCCGGCCAGCAGACAAGGCCAAAATCCTTCTTTCATCTGTTTAAAGCCCCCCACCAGATAGAGCATGCCAAAACCTATCATGGTGGAAATGACCGGCATAAATTGGGAAAAGACCAGAGCCGAAACTTCCAGCGGAGTACCGGTCATATCAGCAAAAACTACCAGTGGAGCACCCAGCAGAGCATAGGTGCAAAGCGAATCAAAGCCTAAGGCCGGCAGCGCTACGGCCACAAAAGTCGAATAACCCAATGCAACCATAATCGGGGGCAGAATGGAAACCGGTGTCGCACCAACCGCCACCAGGAGCGTACCAATACCCATATTAATAATCATAATCTGGACCGCACGATCCTGTTTGGCTATAGTTTTTACAAAAACGACTATGCGTTTCAGTGCGCCGGTACATTCCAGAAAGGTGATTTGGAAAATAGATGTGGCCACCATCAGTGAAACCGGAAACGATGCTATGATTCCGGCCAGGCTGGCATTAAGCCCCACCGTAAGCGAAGTGTGAAAGAAAAGAATACTAATAACAACCATCAGCACCCAACCGATAATCCCACTCCAGTCGGCCGGGCATTTTCCCCAGATAAGCAAAACCAGCACGATAATAATCGGTGCCAGCGTAAGTAATACGTCCATTAACTGCCATCCTCCCATTCTACTAAGGTATGCTGTTTTACTAAACTATCCTACTGTCCTGCCGTCCTCCTTTCACTGATTAAACAGTGTATAACAAAATAATGATATCATATTTTTCATAAGCTATGGTTTCTAAAATAAATTTTTTTGTCCACATTACCAAATATCATCTCCCAGCCGGACATAAACCGACGCCTGAAATACGCCGTCTTTTGCCTCAAACCTTGCCCTGCCGCCGTACTTCTTTGCCACTGCCGCCACTGAGGAAAGTCCTACGCCTTCACCCTCGCGTTTGCTGGAAAGAAACAC
>DHRA01000032.1:2955-6155 GCA_002411145.1 Firmicutes bacterium UBA5324
TTCAATGCCTTCATTGCGGGCGGCCGCCGCGTAATAAGCCGCCACCGCGTTCACCGCATAGTTTTCACACAGCCGGATGTCCTTGTCCGAGGGGATATTGCCAAGCAGCGTGTCGATATAGACACCAAGCTTTTGGCTGTCCCCCCGCGCGTTCATCTCCCGCAGAACGGTAAGCTGATGGCGCAGGTCGTGGCGCTGGGCTTTGACCGCCGCGTCGTTTTCAGCCATTTTCTGATATTGCAGCCTTTGCAGTTCCAGTTGGCGGGCGGCGGCAGCCATTTCGTATTCCAGACGGGCTTTTTCCGCTGCTGTGCGCACCGATTCCCGCACATAATAGCCGCTGACAAGGCCCAAGGCAATGACAAAGGCCAGCGCGCCAAGCTGGAAAAACACCGTCAGCACATCGGTCAGACGCAGCCAGTAGTTGAGCACCTCCAGAACCGTGGAGGCCGCCAGCAGGATCACGGCCGGCGCAAACCGCCCGGCCGCAGGGTTGCGGTAACGGAAATGCTCCCATACCAGACAGCCGGCGAACACCACAAACCCTAAGGGCGCAATGATATGGAACCAGTACAGACTCCTGGTAAAATCCATCAGGCCGGAAAGCTGCAAGGTAAGAGCGGCGGCTACGGAAACATAATGCACCACCAGCAGGATCCGGAATGGCAGCCTGCTTTTAGGATTCAAAACTACCAGCCCAAAATTCAGAAACGGAATGGTCACTGTAAACAAGCCCACGTAAGCCATGGTGTACAGCAGCGAGGGATACGGCAGCAAAAAGGCGGTCAGGTCGCATTCACCCAGCACCCAGATGCCCGCCGACAGGGAAAACAGCCCCAGCCACAAAAAGGAGAAACCGGAAGAAACCCGGCTGACGATGGTCAGGGACACCAGAACCATGGCCAGCCCGATGAAAATCAAAATGAGGGAAAACAGCAAGGAAAAGCCGTTTTCCCGAAACTGATCCGCCAGAAGCGCCGCTTCGTTGCCCACCGCAAGCGGCGGAAGGGAAAGGGTGCTGCGCTGTGTCGGCGACAAATATTCGATGCGCAGCGACACAGTTCCTTCCTTATCCGGAAGAGGGACGGTAGCGAGGATGGTAGGCGGGTCGTTCATATAGGGCGGATAACTGCCCTCCTGTCCGCACTCATAGGCCAAAACGCCGTCGATATACAGCCGCAGGGGAGCAAACACCGACTTGATGAGCAGGCTGTCCCCGGGCCGCACCTCCGCTGCGGCAGTCAGTGCAACCGGCGTCCTGGGCGCAAGGCGGTCAAGCTTGGCGGGTAAAACGACTGCCTCCGGCTCCCCGCCGTCTATTTGCATCGTCACACCGGAAAGATGGCGCACCGGTTCCATATAGGATGCGGAAAGCAGTCTGTCTCTCAGGGAAAACCACACCAGTACGGTCAGCGCCGCCCCCAACAGGACCACGCAGACGGCCAGATGTTTCGTCTGTCTATGCTTCATACCCCGCTCCCTCTAGCCGTGCGGAACAGGTAATCCTCATAAGCTTTTGCCGCTTTTTTGATATCCTGCCGCCGGATATAGACCTTGTCCCCATTTTTCATGGTAAAGGTTTTCAGTTCCTGATCCACCCCCCTGACATAGCGAAGATTGGCGATATAGCTGTGGTGGCAGCGCAAAAAGGTATCGGGAAGCAGCGGCTCAATGGCATTAAGCTTGACCGTCTGGCTGGTGCGCAGAACGCCCGCCGCGGTGTTGACCGCAACCGAGTGGTTTTGCTGTTCAAAATAAAAGATGCCATCCAGCGGGATTTCTCTTTTTTCTCCGCTGATCAGCAGGGATATGTAAGCGGCGGAGCGGCGCTTCATACGGGCCAGCTCCAGCGTTTCCCGCACATCTTTGACAGTGACCGGCTTTTCCAGATATTTAAGCGCGCCCAGCCGGTAACTTTCCAGGGTATGGTCGGGGCTGGTGGTGGTAAAGGCCAGGGTCACCGTGTCATCCTCCCTGCGGATAACGGCGGCAGCCTCCACCCCCCGCATCCCCGGCATATAAATGTCCATAAAAATCAGATCGTATCGCCCCGGCGAGAAAGCCGCCAGCAGTTCTTCACCGGAAGAAAACGGGGCGCAATCGGCGGGAATGCCGCTTTGATAAATACACTGCAGCAGCAAAGCGGCATCTTCGGCCAGATCCTCGCAGACGGCAACCTTGAGCGGCGTTTCCAACGCCTCCCCTCCCTTCGACAAATTCATTGGTTTTCTTTATTTTACCATAGGCGGAAAAGCCATATGCCATATTTTTAGTTTTTGTCAAGTACTAAATTCGTTGGAGCGTCCAGCATGTTCAGAACTACCGATTTTTCAGGCAAAATTTTATGATTTGAATGTAGGGCAATGTGTAAAAAGCTTTTTGTCAGGGCAGTTTGCGCTCTTTCAAACAGGGAAAAAGGTCATATAAAAATACTTTGACAAACTGAAAAGGAGGTTTTGCAAATGGAAAAGGATGTGCGCCGTTATTTTTACAGCTATATCATGCGGCAGACGGAAAACATCTCCCACCTTGTCCGTATCGCCAACGAGCTTTACCGCGGGGGCGTGACCGATATGGATACCCTTTGCGAACTGCTGGAAAACCATCCGGGAAAAGTTCGTTCTATCCGCAATATCGGCGAAAAGAGCGTAATACTGGCACAGGAGGTCTGTAAGGCGTATCGCCAAGAGAGGGGCGACTCTGTTTGAGGAGCTTCTATTGTCTCAAGGATGATAAAAAGGAAAACTATAAGGAGGAGACGCATATGAATCATCGCAAACCATTCCAACGGCTCCTGGCAATGGCGCTGTCCATCGTTATGGTGCTGGGCATGACGCCGTTGACGGCGGTGGCGGTGGAAGCTGCGCCCCGCGGAGAAATCATCGCCTGGGAAATGCTGCCCGATACGGCGGGAGAACGGGCAGTACCCCCGGGTACATCATTGGAGGATTTGAATTTACCGGATACTCTCTCCGCCACGGTGCGTCTTGGGACGGATGAGCAAAATTCCGCCACGGTAGGGGAGTTTGTATATGCCCCCGCCCCGGCAGCCGTTGATATCCCTGTAAGCTGGACATCCGCGCCGGACTATGACAGAGACAGGCCGGGTACATACCAATTCACCCCTGAACTTGCGGAGGGCTATACCCTGGCGGCAGGAGGAGTCCTGCCGGAAATAACCGTGACGGTGGCGGTGGAAA
>DHRA01000079.1:0-1547 GCA_002411145.1 Firmicutes bacterium UBA5324
TGCTTTGGCTTCCGGGCTTTGCAGGTAGGCCATAAACTCCTGCGCCGCCGAAGCTTGCTGTGCTCCGGCCAAAACAGCGCCGGGATAAACGATGGGCTGATGGGAATTCGCCGGTGCGGCCGCTACGACCTCTACCTTATCACTAATTACCGCGTCGCTGCGATATACGAATCCGGCGTCCACGTTGCCTGTTTCCACATAGGTCAGCACGGTGCGTACGTCTTTGGCAAGTACGGCCTTGCCCTTAACGTTTTCCCACAGGTTCAGCTTGCGCAGCACCTGTTGCGCATATTGTCCGGCGGGGACCACTTCCGGTTCACCCATGGCGAATTTCTTTACCGTGTCGTTATTGACATCTTCAAATTTTTGCAGAGCCGGTGGGGAGCCTTTGGGGACCACCATTACCAACTGGTTTTCCACAATGTTTTGCCGGCTCTGCATATTTATGAGATTTTTGCCCGCCAGCTCGTCCATTTGTTTGGCAGCCGCGGAGACAAAAATATCAACGGGGGCTCCTTGTTCGATCTGCTTCTGTAACGTGCCGGAAGCACCGAAGTTGAAATTGATTTTTACATTTGGTTTAACCTTCTGATAGTTTTGCTGGATTTCCGTCAAAGCATCCTTCATACTGACTGCCGCCGATACATTTAATTCCACAGGGGCGGCGGCCGGGGAATTTTGTTTGGCGCCTCCGCATCCGGCCGTCAGGGCGGCGGCCAGGAACACCGTGGTACAGAGACCCAAGAATTTCTTCGCGAACATGAACATCAAATCCTTTCTTTATTGTTTTCGTTTGTTGCGTGTTGGTTATATGTTGGTCGCATGCTAAATTAAACTAACATGAATAAACACAAATAAACAAAAAATGGGGGACGATTTAATTATAATGTGGGTTATGCTGGAAAGCAAGCAAAAATTTTGCCGTCCGCCCCCAGTTACTGTTGCGAGAAGTATGGTTAGTTGACAACCGGCCTGAGTATAGCCGTTCTGCCGGTTCAGGACTTGCTATACGTTAACGGCTTGCTTTGCAGCTGCGGGCAGGCCGGTATTTTTTTTGGACAATAACAAAAAAATACCTATTGCTTCCAATGAAAATCGACGCTATAATATAATCGAATTTGTTTTAGTTAGTTTATGTTGGTTGTAATTCGTGTTTTGGGGGACGGTTGATGGGAGTTAAATATGCTGGGAGGGAGATAATTGCGTAAAGTTATTCGTAAGCTGGCAATGTGCAATTGTTTGTTATTAGCCTGGACAAGTCTGGCTTTCGCGGCGGAAAACCCGCCGGACTCATCTGACGTTACAACCCTGGATGAGGTGGTCGTCCGTTCGACGGCATTGTCGGATTATTTAGTGACTACAGAGGTCATTACGGCAGAAAAAATAAAGGAAATGGGGGCGACCAATCTTGCCGAGGCGATTAAAAGGGTGCCTGGGCTGTATGTGGCGTATGCCGGCAAAGGCGCCCGCCTGGTTCGCATCCGTGGCGCAGAATCCGATCAGACCAAAATCTACATCGACGGCATGCCGGTGTTTCCTTTATCCGG
>DHRA01000079.1:1850-2215 GCA_002411145.1 Firmicutes bacterium UBA5324
AGCAGCTATCTTACGCACAGCGGCAGCGAAAAGGATCTCAGCTATTACCTAACCGTCGGCAGAAAGCAAGGTGACGGGCATTTAAATAATTCCAACTATGATACAAAAGAGTTCAACGGCAAATTTGTTTGGGACCTGGGCAAGGATTCCGCCCTGACCTTCAGCGGTTATTCTATCAATACTCCCCGCGAAATACCCAATGGTATTGATCCAATCACCGGTGAGGAAACCGCCAGCAATATTTCCTGGTCCTACGATACGCCGATAGACGGGAAATATCGCGCAATAGACTGGAAATATACATACTTTAAAGAGACCAATGTCGCCTTGCAGTATGATAAACGCGCCAGCGACAAGTTCAAGTA
>DHRA01000079.1:2502-11519 GCA_002411145.1 Firmicutes bacterium UBA5324
AATCGACTGGAAAATGGACGAGAGAAACACGGATCTTGATGAACACGGTAAAGACAAACGCATTGGCTATTATATCTCGGATAACTGGATAGCTAGTGATAAAACCAATGTTACTCTCGGCGTTCGTTATGACGAGGCGGACCAGTCGTACCACTATAGCCTGACCGGCAAACCCACGCAGGATAGCAGCAGTAATCTCGATTCCACCGATCCGGTCTTTAATATCACGCATCGACTGGACGAACAAAATACCTTGCGTTTTTCCGCCGGCAAGTCGCATGTATTTGTGCAGGCCAAATCAGCTTCCACCAATCTCACCGCCGGTTTGCCCGTTCCTGATCCTGAAAGGGCAACGGATTATGAACTGGGCTGGAAACATAACTTTAATGAGCAGTCGTCGCTGGATATCGCCGTTTTTAAAAATTTAATAAAAGACCGCATCGTAAGAAGAGGCAATAGCGAACCGAATCCCCGTACGTATTACAATATCGGCCAAACAGATATAAAAGGCCTGGAACTGCAATACAACCGAACCTTTACAAACCGGCTGAGCGGCTTTGTCAACTATACCCATCTGAAGGCTATGGACACCAACGCCGATGGGAGTGTAACGCGGGCGACTAAACTGCCGACAAGTGAATTTAACTACGGACTCACTTATTCGGTGGACAAGCTTCAGGCCTCTATTCTGGGTCACGTGCTCAGCGATGTCCTGACCAACGAAACGATAAATCCGCGCCTTGACAGCTATCACCTTGTGGATCTTAGCTTTAATTACCGTGTCAACGAAAATACCGACTATTACCTGCGCGTAAATAATGTCTTTGATACTAATTATTGGGAAACGGCATCGTATCCCGGTGATGGCATCAGTTTCTCGGCCGGCGTCAATTTAAAACTGTAATCTGTGTATACCAGGATCATATGTTTATGGAGGTACTGCATGATGAGAAAACAGTGGTTTTTGTGGGTATGTATGTTTGTTGTTTGCTGCCTCACAACACCGGCGGGGGTATTTGCGGCGGAACAACAACCGGCTGTGGACCAGGATAAGATTATTGCCGATAATACGGCGATTATTACCACTCACCCCTATAACGTCGTGGCGCATTATCAGCGGGGAAAGGCCTATTTCGCGAAGAAGGAATTTGATTTGGCGCTGCAGGATTATAACCGGGCCATCGCCATCACCATGCTGAACCGCGGGTATCTTTACGAAAAACAGGGTCTGGATGATAAGGCCATTGAACAATATACGCTGGCCATTGCCAATGATCCCACCTACGAAGAGGCTTATGATCACCGGGGCTTTATGTATAATAAAACCGGCAGACCGGATTTGGCGCTTATCGACTGTAGCAAAGCGCTTGAGATCAATCCAAAATTCACTCCGGGGTACCTGAATAAGGGCACAGCGTATGAAAAACTGCATTTAACCAAGGAGGCCATTGAAACCTACAGCGGCTTGTTGGCCAATGCGCCCTTGGAGGATGTGAAACATCGTGAAGTAGCCAAGCGACGCATTCTGGCCCTGGGCGGAACCATCTAAGACATACGATCTTGGCAAACAATATGAGGATGAGTTGTTCTATCCGGCCGCGGGCAGAACTGTGCTGGTAGGCGCGGACTTTAAATTCTAAGGTCCCTTTCCATACTACCGGGAAACATATGCGGGGGCGGGAATGTTCCGGCGAGCTGTCCACGGGTTTTCCAGCCGTGATGCAGTAATCCCCCTGTCGGGCCGGAAAACTGGTCTGCCGGTAATCCCCCCGCCTTCCCGTATGTGGAAATCCGGGAAGCAAGACCAAATATTGCAAGAGGAGCATCGAAGATGTGGGAAATTTATGCTGAACTGATATCTCTGGTACCCGCGGAATTAAAAATTAAAGAGTGTATGACCGGTTTAAACTGGTTTTTGGTGCGGTCCCAGGGTGTGGGGATTGCCATGACCCCGCGGGAAGGGAACCGGAATTATTGCTTTGCAGACAAAATTATCGGTTCGCCCGTACGGGAGATAGCCCAATGGATTATGTCCTGGAATAACTATGAAGCGGCGATGGGGCTTGCGGCCCTTAACTCCGCCATCAATATACCCGCCCGGCTGGAAGAGACGCTGGGAATAAAACTGGCCGAACAGCCTGCGGAGCAGGTCTTCACATTTATGCAGGACAGGCTGCGGGGAAAAAAAGTGGCGGTTATCGGACATTTTCGTGAATTGGAAACGCTGGCGCCCCTTTGCCGGCTTTCTGTCCTGGAACGTTTGCCCCTGGCGGGGGATTATCCCGATCCCGCGTGTGAATATATTTTGCCCCAACAGGATTATGTATTCATTACGGCCACGACGCTGATAAACAAGACTTTGCCCCGCTTGCTGGAGCTTAGCCGCCAGGCTTACGTTGTCTTGGTGGGGCCAAGCACTCCCCTGACCCCCGTTTTGTTCAAATACGGCGTTGATATGCTGGCCGGCACCGCTGTCGTCGACCGGCCGAGGGTATGGCGGCTTATGCAGGAAGGTGACCAGCAACAATTTTTCCAATCCGGGGGCAGGATGGTGAAAATAACCGCCGAGGATTGGCGGGAGCATTTTCAAGTGGAAAACTGTTCAGTTGTCCGGCTGGCGAAGTGAATAAAGGAAAAGAGAGGGTTTTGTGATGCAAGGCATAAGTCCGGAGATGAAAATTACCGATATCCTGGAGAAATACCCGGGGGCGCTGGAGGTATTTACCGCCAATGGCTTTCCGGCGACGGGCAAAGCCGATCTGCTCAGGCAGGTTGGTCCGCTGTTGACGTTGAAAACAGCCCTGAAATTAAAAGGGCTGAATCCGGAGGTCTTTCTCGGTCTGCTGGCCGAAAAGCTCACGGAAAGTCAGCTGTTACCGGCGCCCGATGATGAACCGCCGGCGCAGAGGCTGAATTTCTTAGGCTATACCTATTGCCCGCTAAAGTTAACCTTTAAAGAGTGTTTTGAGGAATTATGCCAAAAATACCACCGGGAGCATCAGGATAAGGAATTCCACAGTTTTGTGCCCTCCGGCTGCGGGGAAGAGGAAGATCCCTATCGGGAAAATATCTGGCGGGTGCCGGACATTGCTGACTTCCCGGATATAACCGTGTCGGCGGGCTTCGGTGATTTCTTCCGGCAGGAATTCGTGGACCGGTTTGTCAAGCGGGGGTATTTCAAAAGCCGGCGCGGACCAATGCATGCGGCTTTTGCATCCGCGGATTATGAGGACCCCGCGGGCTGGTATACCATGTATGCCGCGCTGCCCAGCGTAATCCTCGTGGACCGTAAAAAATTGGGCGGCCTGCCCGTGCCCGGACGGTGGAGCGACTTGCTTGACCCCGTTTATAAAAATAACATCATTATCGGCGCCTCCCACGGCGACTTTCATGAGGATTTCCTCCTCTATATACACAAGGAGCACGGGGATGAGGGCCTCAGGAAACTGGCGGCCAATGTCAGGCAGGGCATGCATGGCGCCGAGATGTCGAAATTTGCCGGGACCGCCGGCGCGCAGGGCGCAGCGATTTACGTCATCGCCTGGCTTTTCGCCAAAGCCTGTCCCCGTACCGAGAGTACAACCATTGTTTGGCCCGCCGACGGGGCGTTGATCACGCCGATGTTTCTCTTGGTTAAAGAGAGTGTAAGGACGGATTTGCAACCCTTCCTGGATTTTGTAACGGGTGCTGAATACGGGCAAAAATCGGCGGATAATTACTTCCCGGTGCTGCATCCCCGGGTGGATAACAAACTCCCCGCCGGCGCCGGTTTTAAATGGCTGGGCTGGGACTACATACGGTCCCATTCCTTGGATGCGCTGAAGGAACATGTAATCTCTACCTTCAAGGAAGCGTTAGGGCAAAGATAACCGCCCGGATAAACGTGTTAAGGGAGGAAGGTGTGCCATATGACCATTGAAGTGCAGAACTTAAGTTTCGGATTTCAAGGCAAAGCCGATTTATTGCAGAACATTTCCTTTTCGGCGGATAAGGGGGAGGTGCTCTGTCTGCTGGGGCCGAACGGCACCGGTAAAACCACGCTGCTGCGCTGTCTGCTGGGCATCTTCCGGCCGGACGGCGGGAGCATTAAGCTGGGCGGCCGCGACGCCAAAAAGCTGAGTATTAGAGAAAAATTCCGGCATATGGCTTATGTGCCGCAAAATACCACCGGTTCCTTTTCCTATACGGTTTTTGAGATGGTTTTTATGGGACGTAATCCCCATTTGGATTATTTCGCACATCCGGCGGTGACCGATGTGGCCATCGCGAATAAGGCGCTTGATCAACTGAATATTGCCCACTTAGCCGAGCGGTTTTTTAATGAATTGAGCGGAGGGGAGCGCCAGTTGGTGCTGATTGCCCGGGCTTTGGCCCAACAGGCGGAACTGTTGATCATGGACGAGCCGACGGCGGCGCTGGATTATGGCAATCAGGTGAGAATATTAAAATTGATCCAAAGCCTGGCCCGGACCGGGTACACCGTCATTATGTCCTCGCATTATCCCAGCCATGCCTTTCTCGTGGCCAATAAAGTGCTGCTGATGCAAAACGGCAAGCTGTTGGACAGCGGGCATCCCGATAAGGTTGTCACGGCGGAAAATCTTACCCGCCTTTATTCCACGGAAATCAGAGTGGCCGATATTGGCCTGTCCGGGGGCGACGGGCAGAGGAAAGTTTGCTATCCCTTAATGGATGATGACTCCTTTGCGAAGATGGATATGTATGCGTAGAAGTCAGAATTCAGGAGACAAAGCCGGGAGGTCTGAAATGAAATGCGGGTGGACGTATGAGAAAAAAACTTAACGTAGTTTTGTTTTTGCTGTGCTGTCTCTTGTTGGGAGGCTGCGCAGGCAAGGAGACGGCCGGGCTACCGGCGGACACGGCGGAAAATACGCGGACAATTGTGGATATGGCGGGACGCAGTGTCACGATTCCCGCTCAAGTGAATAAAGTCTACGGGGCATCGCCGACGGGCACGATCCTCCTCTATACCATTGATCCCGACCTGCTTGTCGGCTGGAATTATTTCATGGGGATGGACGGATCCCAATTCGTCGCGGAGAAATATAAAAATCTGCCGGTTCTGGGCGGTTGGTTCGGCAACATTTCTACCGCCAATACGGAGGACCTTATCCGGCTGCACCCCGACCTTATCCTGACCATGGACAGTCCCAAGAAACCGGAACTGGCCGACCGGATCCAGGATCTGACGGGCATTCCGGTGGTGGTGGTGGACGGCAGTATCGATAAAATGGAGGAAGCTTACCGCTTCGCGGGCAAGGTGCTGGGCCGGGAGGAACGGACTGCGGCGCTGGCGGATTATTGCCGGGAAACTGTGGCGCTGGTGCGGGAGAGAAAACCGCAGTTGGCTGGACGCAGTCCCGTAAGAGTGTATTACGCAGAGGGGAGCAGAGGGCTGGAAACCGAACCGGCGGGCTCCTGGCATGCGGAATTGATTGAGTATGTGGGCGGCGTAAATGTGGCGGGCACGGGTCTGCCGCCGGGCGGGGAACTGGGACGTTCGCCGGTGTCGGCGGAACAGGTGCTGCTCTGGAATCCGGAGGTGGTCTTGATCGGCTATTTCCGGGCAGGTGAGACCAGCAGCTACGCCCAGATTATGACCGACGGAGACTGGGCGGACATTGCCGCCGTACGCCATAAGCGCGTCTATGAAATTCCCACGCAGCCCTTCAATTGGTTCGATCGTCCTCCCTGTATAAATCGCCTGATCGGCATAAGGTGGGTGGCCAACCTCCTCTACCCCGAAGTTTTTCAATTGGATATGCGGGCGGAAGTGAAAAGGTTTTATCAACTGTTCTATCATTATACGCTTAGTGACCGGGAAGTGGATGCTTTATTGCAGCACACCCAGTGAACTCGTTTCAGCAAGCTGCAACATTGGGAGGTCAGGCGGAGAGTCTGCTCCCCCTGCACCAATGCCGTCTGTGGGGGCGGGAGCCGGGATTCGCGTTTTTAAGATAAGGGGAACGGTGCTTTTTTCGCAGGCCGAAAAAAGCGGGGAGGAGTAAAAATGAAATTGATTACGGTGGCCGGCCCGCCGTCGGCCGGAAAAACCTCGGTAATTGTAAAAATTATTGAAGCTCTGCGGCGGGAGGCTAAAGTTGGCGTGGTTAAATTTGACTGTTTATCCACGCAGGATCAAAGACTCTACGAAAGTAAGGATATTCTGGTCAAAACAGGCTTGGCGGGCAATCTGTGTCCGGATCACTTTTTTGTCAGCAATATTCAGGATTGTGTGGCCTGGGCCCAGGGGCGCGGCTTGGATATGCTGATTAGCGAGAGCGCGGGTTTGTGCAACCGCTGTTCACCGCATATCCGGGGTGTTTACGCCGTGTGTGTCGTTGATAATTTGAGCGGGGTCTATACGCCGCGCAAGATCGGGCCCATGCTTAAACTGGCCGATCTGGTCATTATCACCAAGGGAGACGTTGTCTCCCAGGCGGAACGGGAGGTTTTCGCCTTCCGCGTCCGGCAGGCGAATCCCGGTGCGGCCATTGTCCATTTAAACGGAATTACCGGGCAAGGCGCCCGTGAAGTAAGCCGCCTGTTCCGCTGCGTTGAACCGGTCACCGGCCTTGCCGGCTTGCAGCTGCGCTTTTCCATGCCGGCGGCAACCTGCTCCTACTGTCTGGGACAGACCCGTATCGGGGAGAATTACCAAATGGGGAATGTGCGCAAGATGGATCTTGCCTGAAAAATCTTAAACCGGATGTGATGGTGTGCAAAAAGTCTCTTCACCCTACAAAGACGGTATTAAATTGTCGGTTATGTTGGCGGCGGGGTGCGCGATATTTTTCGTTTCTTTTCTCATTGGCCGTTATCCGGTGTCGCCGATGATGGTTATGACAATCCTCACGGGCAAGATTTTTCACCTCGCCCAGACCTGGCCGCCGATGATGGAACGGATAGTGATGAACGTCCGGCTGCCGCGGATTGTGGCCGCCATGCTTGTAGGCAGTGCCCTGGCGGTCTCCGGGGCGGCCTACCAAAATATATTTCGTAATCCGCTCGTAGAACCGAAGCTGCTGGGTGTGTCTTTCGGGGCCGGTTTCGGCGCGGGACTGGGGATCATTTTTCACCTGTCCTGGTTTTGGATTCAGGCCTGCGCTTTTGGGGGCGGGCTGCTGGCCGTTGTTTTTTCCCTGCTGATCGGCACTTATTTTGGCAAATCAATCACCGTCCTGGTTATTGGCGGGATGGTGGTTTCCTATTTTTTTCAGGCGTTGATTTGGGCCCTGCAATATGTGGCTGATCCCAACGATACGCTGCCGGCCATCGTTTTCTGGCTGATGGGCGGGCTGGTAAAAGTGAGTATGACGGATATTTTGTGGGTTCTTCCCCTGATCCTGGTACCCACGGCGATTTTATATGTTCTGCGCCGGCACATTAACATATTGGGGGTTGGCGATGAAGAGGCGTATACTTTGGGGGTCAATGTCAAATGGATTCGCGGTACCGTAATCGTCTGCGCGACCTTAATGACGGCGGCATCGGTAAGTATCAGCGGGATTATCGGCTGGGTCGGCCTGGTTATCCCGCACATGGCCCGGATGATAATGGGCAGCAGCTTTGCCCGTATTCTGCCGGCATCCCTGCTGATGGGCGGCATATACCTGCTGCTGATCGATAATCTCAGCAGAAGTGTCGTGGCGGTGGAATTACCCGTCGGCATCCTGACAGCCGTGCTGGGGGCTCCTTTCTTTGTGTTTTTGCTGGCCAAAACACGGGCCAAGAGACGTAATTTATGAAAAAATAATGGTTTGGGGGGGAATATTTATGGCATTAGTGGAAAATCATGCTTTGCCCGTTACGCTGAAACCGATCGGTGTTGTTGAAAGCTCCATGAAGTCAACCGGTGCAATACCGTATACCGGCAACTGGGCGAAAGTCCGGGTTTTTCCCGCATATCTGCCGGCTATGCACCGGATGACAGAACATAGCCATTTCTGGATTTTATGCTGGTTTCATGAGGCGGACAGATCCCTCTTGCGTAAAATTCCCGGGGTAAATCCGCATCTGCCGGAATATGGGGTGTTCGGGTTGCGGGCGGCGCAGCGTCCCAACCCTATTGGTCTTACCCTCGTTGACCTGGAAAAGGTCGAGGGTGATATGCTTTATGTTTCCGGATTGGATGCCGTGGACGGCACACCGGTACTGGATATTAAACCGTATTTTGAGTCGGACATTGTTTTTTCCCCCAAGCCCCCCCATATACGCACCGCGAAATACCATTTGCGGGAGCGTGACTTTCACAAGCAGGCTTTGGCCCATCACGGAGAAGAATGTCTCGGTTTAGAACTAGGGGTGCAAATGGCGTTAATAATTGACACGTGTTTTGGCAAAATCCAGGCACCGGACTTGCAAGTGACGGTTACGGGGGACCCGTGTCTGGCAGATGTATTACAGGGATTAACCCGGGCCCGTCTGGCAAACCCCGCCCGTTTTTGCTACCGGGAAAGTACGGGGGCTGCCACGGTAACCTGGCAGAAAGACGATAAGGCGGTCAAATTCAGGGTGCGTCCCGGTGTGGACCTGACCGCTGCCCGAGAGGCGGCGGACGATTTGTTTGACTTTGAGGTGTTGTAGGAACGAAAAATACGGCGCGGGCTGTCGCCTGGTCCCCGGCGTTATTTTGGCATACATTGACTTTTACGGCCCTCAAATATATAATTTGAGATAAATGGTTTATGAGCATCTGAAAGCTCCATTAAGCTTCTTCGAGCCTGTAGGTCTAAAACCCATAGCTCGGCCAGTCCGGGAAACGTAAGCTGCCTGTGGGAGCGTGCCGCAAGGCAAGTCGACGCTGAGACAGTGTTGCGGTCTAAATAAACCGCAGCCGGCCCTGACTGGACGAACGACGGCGTCATGATCTGCCGGCCATCCAGGGTATCTCCGGGAAACTGGGCTACCTCCCACCGCGCAAAGAAGAAGGCTCAGTGAGTTAATCGGCCTGTACTTCTTTGTACATGCCGGTTTTTTTATCCGATGACTAACCC
>DHRA01000079.1:11730-14706 GCA_002411145.1 Firmicutes bacterium UBA5324
TGAATCAAGTCTCCATTTATTGTGTTGGCACGGTGCCGGCCCATTATGCTTTCACCAATGCGGCCATCGGCATGCAGGGCTGTGTTTTCTCTGCGGTATTCGCCGCCTATCTTTTTGCCTTGCGCAGCAGTGACCAATAGCTGAAAGGGGAGTCTGAGAATGCAATGTAACTTTTGTGAATGGCGCTGTAACCTGGCTGACAAGAAACACGGGGTTTGCCGGATGTATCGGGAGGAAGCGGGCGCAGTAAAAGAGCGCTTTCCCCATAAATGGTGTACTTACGGTACTTCCCGCATTGAATCCCTGCCCTTTTACCATGTCTATCCGGGCAGCAGGAGTATGACGATCGGCACCACCGGCTGCAATATGGATTGCCGCTATTGTTCCAACGCCTATGTGGCCAAGGAAGATCCCGGCAAAATCCAGGAGACGATCTACGAATTTACGCCCCGTGAACTGGTGCGCATGGCGGAAAAACTGGGCTGTCATAATATTGTGTTTAACGTAAATGAGCCGACCATGTCCCTGCCTTCCCTGGCGGAAGTGGGCCGGGAAGCCCAAAAAGCGGGCATCCCCATGGGCTGTCTGACCAACGCCTATATGACGGAAGAAGCAACGGCCCTGATGGCGGAGATTTTTTCCTTTTTCAATATCAGTTTAAAGGGGTTGAACACCGGTTTTTGCCGCGATTACCTGGGAATTCCCGGTATCGGCCCGGTACTGCGCAATATCCGCAGACTGGCCGAAACAAGCCATGTGGAGATTACCACGCCCGTCATCCAGGGCGTGAATGATCATGAAATAGACGAATTTGCCGCCTTTATCGCGGATGTTGACCGGGAAATTCCCTGGCATGTATTCCGGCTGCTGCCGGAGTACAAGATGAAAGAAAACGCCTATCCCAGTGTGGAAGCGATCAACCGGGCCCTGGAGAAAAACCGCCGGGTATTATCCTATATTTACTTTCATAATTTTATCGGTTCGGACTGGGTTAATACCCTCTGTCCTCAATGCGGCGCCCTCGTCATTGAACGGTTTAGTCTGGGCTGCGGCGGAGATAAGATGGGCGGCTTTTACTGCCGGGATAATAAGTGTCCCCAGTGCGGCTATGCCATTAAAATGTGCGGCGGCTGGACCGACTGGCATGCGAAGGAGGGAGCGAGATGAGCCTGGCGATTGTCGATGTAAGGGAATGGCAAAACGTCCTTGATCTCCGGACAGGCAAAAAGGTGTCTGAGGACACACCCGCTGTCCGCATGGTCCGGGCAGTGCTGGAGAAACATCCCTATCCCGGGGATATTGATCAGCGCAGTAACCAATGGGTTACGGACACGGCCCTGGACTTAATTGAAAAGTATGCCCCCGGCTTTGTGTTTTTGAGTTATGCCCAGCAGTATTTTTCCCTGCGTTTTACGCCGCTTAGCGAGGCGGAACGGGAAAAGATGATTGACGCCGTATTCGCGGAAGTGGAAAGATTCACCCGGGAATCAGGCTTTTTCACCATCGTCGTAGGCACGGGGAATATGATGCCCATCGCGGGATTTATTGACCTGAGCAGACTGGACGGCCTGGCGATGTCCAGCAATTGGGCAACCCGCTATGCCGGCTTATACGGGCTCAGTACCGGCGATTTGGACTATCTCCGGCGCAACCCGGAGATTGAAAGGCTGGTCAGCAAAGAGGAACTCATCGCCACTTTTCAGGGCACCCCCGCAGATGCGGACCGCCTGCCGGACTATTTCGCCGTGTCCAGGGAAGGCATGTGCTTTAAATCCCCGTATTTGCGGCAGCCGGTCATGATCCCCGGGGATAACAGATTTATTCCTGTGCTGGCAACCCTGGGGGATGTGCAGTCCATTACCGATATCAGTGAGTTCATTCAGGCTTATTTGCAGAATAATAAAGTAGCCCTTATTATGGTGGAAGGGATCGGCGAACGGGACTTCCGTTTTGCTAGCAAGTCCTGCAGCAACGGTCCGGGCTGGTATTTTTACGAACCGGGGGAAGCGCAATACCTGGCTCTGAGCACCGGCAAGCACCAGTTTTTTACCTATAATCCGGGCTACCGGTACTATCTGGACGATGATGCAAGCAAAGAGTATCCCTTCTCCGGATATTTCAATACAATGCCCGCACATACCCTGGGCCGCAGCTTTGCGGGCCGGAGTATCGCCGTGGGCAACCGCAGCATGTTCATGCACACCGTAACCGGCACGGATATCGCCATTGAATGTTTTGCCCGCAATCTATACAACCAGGGCTGCCTGGCGGTCATTCACCGGCAGGATAAGTAGTGTTTCCGGCCGGTGAGACGGGCGCCCTAATCTGTACGAATGGAGAGGTTATGATGGAAGATGAGCTGAAGGATCTCCTCCGGCCGATAGGCCGCGTGATCAGTGATGAGAAATCGACATATAAGATGCCCTCTGTGACCGGACTGCCGGCGGCGGTCAAAATTTATTCCGCCTACGTCCCCGCGATGCTGCGGATGACTGAGCATAGCTACTTTTGGATCCTAAGCTGGTTCCACGAGGCCGATAGATCCCTGTTGTACAAAATCCCGGGGGTTAATCATGAACTCCCGGAATACGGGGTTTTCGGTCTGCGGTCACCCTCCCGGCCCAACCCCATAGCGCTTACGCTGGTGAAGCTGGAAAGAGTTGAGGGGGATACCCTTTACGTATCGGGCTTGGACGCCATCGACGGCACGCCGGTGCTGGACATCAAACCATATTATGAAGCGGATATTGTTTTTTCCCCCCGGACGCCCTACATTCCTCCGGGAACATATGAAATGCGCCTGGCCGATTTCCGTAAACAGGCCCTGGCCCACCATGGCGAGGCCTGCCTGGGCCTGGAACTGGGGATAAAAATGGCGTTATTAATAGAAGACCGTTTCGGGAAAATCCAGGCGCCGGATTTAAAACTCCGGGTGGAAGGAGATCCTTGTCTGGCCGATGTGCTGCAGGGATTGAC
>DHRA01000062.1:0-244 GCA_002411145.1 Firmicutes bacterium UBA5324
CTGGCCAAAGGCGATAAGCGCCTGTTCATGAGACTCACCGGCCATCTCAAAAAATTGTCCAGCTAACGAATATACATAAACTTAGCCTATGTCTGCTGAGTTTATTTTTTTATGTTTAATCGCCCCTGCCTTCTCCTTTTTTTAACCCCACAAAAAGAGGGACCGTATTGAAACGTAGGCTTCAATACGGTCCCTCTTTTTGTATACCCGTTATCCCATTTCGAAGACACCCACTTCTACAAGT
>DHRA01000062.1:553-3355 GCA_002411145.1 Firmicutes bacterium UBA5324
TGCACCGCCAGCGTTTCCCCCGCGGCAAAGAGATCGAAATCCGGAATCCGGCGGGACACACTGGTGCCGGCGGTAAAAATTAAAATGGCTGTTTCTCCGAGGGCCCGCCCCGCCACCAGTGTAATGCCGGTAATGATACCCGGAGTGGCGACAGGTAAAACCGCTCGCCAAATCGTCTGCCATTTGGTGGCGCCTACCGCGTAACTCGCTTCCCTAAAGGAGGCGGGTACCGCTTTTAACGCCTCTTCGGTAACGCGCACCAGTACCGGGATGTTTAAAAGCATAAGCGTGGCCGCACCGCCGATAATACTGAAGCCAAAGCCAAACATGTTGACAAAAATGATCATGCCGAAGAGTCCCAGCACAATGGACGGAACGGTGGCCAGACTTTCCGTACTGAGGCGAACCATGTTTGTAAACAGATTGTTGGGCGCATACTCGGCAAGATAGATGCCCGCACCAATGCTGACCGGTACCGAAAACAGCATAGACAGCATCAAAATATAGAAGGAATTAAACAGCGGCTGGGCGACACCGCCGCCCGCCATGATATCACTGGGCTTTGTGCTAACAAACTGCCAGGTAATCTGCGGCATTCCCTGCATGAGAATGTAGAGTAAAAACCAGGCCAATATGCCGAGAATCGCAAGACCCGCACCCCATAACAGCAATGTGGCCAGCCGGTCGGCCATTTTTTGTTTCATTGAAAGGCCCTCCTTTTCGCAATGGCGCGAATAGCCACAATCATCAACAGGGAGATGATCAAAAGCACGAAGGCCATGAGAAACAGCGCGTTATTCCACACGGAACTAAAGGGAGTGTTGCCCATGTCGATAATGATTTCACTGGGCAGCGTAGTAGTGGGCGCAAATAGTCCTTTCGGCATTTGCGGCGTATTGCCAATGAGCATCTGCACGGCTGTGGTTTCGCCAATCGCCCGGGCCATCGCCAGAATGACCGAAGTCAAGATGCCCGGCATGGCGGCAGGCAGCAAAACACGCCGGATAGTCTGCCAACGGGTAGCTCCCAGCGCGAGAGAAGCTTCTTCCAGGGAATGCGGTACCGCACGCAGAGCATCCTCGGAAATACTGATGACGGTCGGTAAAATCATTACAGCCAGGATAAGCCCGGAGGCTAACAGGCCAAATCCCGTCCCGATATTAAACTCCCTGCGGATCCAGGGTATAAATACGGTGAGTCCCACCCAGCCGTAGACAACCGAAGGAATGGCCACATATAAATCAGTTGCGGGGCGCATAATCGCCCTGAGAGCTTCCGGTGCAACCTTCGCCATAAACACGGCCCCCGCCAGACCCAGGGGAGCCCCAATAACAATGGCAAGCATGGTTACGGCCACGGAACCGGCAATAAAACTTAAGGCCCCGAATTGCTGCTCATCAGGATTCCATTTCGCCGAGAGAAAAAACTCGCTGATCGAAACATCTTTGAAAGTTTCCAGACCCTGGTTGCCGACAAAAGCAATAATGGAAAGAATGGCCGCGGTCATAAATACCGCGCAGGCAATGAATAAATAACGTACATACTTGTCGATCATCAGCCTGTAGCTGTGCCCGGAACCCTTTCCCACGAACGGTGGCGATAATGTGTCTACACTTTCACTAAAATTAGAAAATAACATTGCGCTTCTCCTATCTAAAGGTAATACCAGCAAACCACACACGGCGGAACTCTTCCATCATATTTATTTTATAGCGGGTTGTTTATTTTAAGATTAAGCCAATGTTAAGTTTATGTTAAATCTCCCCCGGAGCAGGCGACGGACCTGCCCCTCGCCGCAAGCTTATCTTTTTACTTGACCGAGGGGAATGAAACCAAATATCTCCGCGTAATTATTCTGGAATTCAGCGCTTTGCACATAATCAATAAAAGCTTTCGTCAGCCCATCGGCGGGACCTTTGGTCATCATGCGTGCAGCGGCATAGATCGGCCACTTGCCTTCCTTTACGGCTTGGAGGCTATATTCCACACCGTCATAGGCCAGTGGTTTCACGCTTCTGTCTACGTAAGGCACATCAACATAGCCCAGGGAACCCGGCGTGCCGGCAATCGCCGCCCGCACGGCGCCGTTGGAGTCTTGAATAATGGCATTATCGGTAAACTCCCGGCCGTCCAGCACTTTATCCTTGATCGTAATGCGGGAACCGGAGGACTTGGCACGATGAATGACGGTTATTTTCTCGTCATTGCCCCCAACTTCTTTCCAGTTGGTAACTCTGCCCGTAAAGATAGCCGCCGCCTGCTCCCGGGTCAGGTTTTTCAGTGTATTTGAAGGATGGGTTATCAAGACAAAGGGGGCAATTGCCGCCTCATATTCCACCAGGCCCTTATCCTTTAATTCCCCCACCACCGGCACGTCGGAATTGCCGATGTCGACATTCCCCGCGGCGACCTGATTTTGGCCGGTCACGGAGCCGCCGCCGCTGATATTCACCGTCACTTCAGGATGCTTCTTCATAAATTCCTCCGCTGCCGGCTTCAAGAGCGGCAGCAACGCGGTGGAACCGGCGGCCGTAATGGTGCCCGTCAATTCGCCGGTCATATTTTGCGAGTCTGTTTTGGCACTACAGCCAGTCAGCAGACCTACACCCAAAATAAGCGCCAAAGCCGCCAGCAAAAGCTTTGATTTATACATTTATCCCGCCTCCCTTTATGATTACACTTCCTTTATTTACCTTTATTCTAAAGGAATTGCGCCGGAGCTATGTTAAACGGATGTTAATTTTATGAGGGCATTCCGTTATAACTTATGTGGCTCTTTACACCTTTAGACAATCTTTCCGT
>DHRA01000013.1:0-1861 GCA_002411145.1 Firmicutes bacterium UBA5324
GCCATCATGACGTCCTTTCTTTCTTGGGATTATCTTACATTTATTATAGTGTCGCGTCCGCAATAAGTCAATTTTTTTAAAATAAGTCAAACCTGACCCTCTGGCTCCGACCTACGGTATTTTGTCCCACGGCGTAACCGTTTCAATCCACACGCCCGTGTAGGGCGTGACGTTTTTGTTCCGGTGTTATTTCTCCGTTGCTGGTTTCAATCCACACGCCCGTGTAGGGCGTGACGGGCCGTATCTTTCGCCTTCTCGCTTAATTCATCGTTTCAATCCACACGCCCGTGTAGGGCGTGACTTGCGCGAATAAGAGCAGCCGTTTTGACTACGTTGTTTCAATCCACACGCCCGTGTAGGGCGTGACGCTGTTGAATGTTGCTATTGAAAGTATTTCACCGTTTCAATCCACACGCCCGTGTAGGGCGTGACCCCTCTACGCCGTCTCGCGCAGGCTGTCACCCTTGTTTCAATCCACACGCCCGTGTAGGGCGTGACATATAAGCCTTGCATATTCGTGCTGCACTTCACTGTTTCAATCCACACGCCCGTGTAGGGCGTGACTAGAGCATGGAGTGTTTAGGTGGATATGTTTGGAGTTTCAATCCACACGCCCGTGTAGGGCGTGACAGATAAATCCTAAATGTCCGTGCTGCGGAAGGGTTTCAATCCACACGCCCGTGTAGGGCGTGACCATCAAAGCTTGGTTTCCATCCCTGCTCTTTGTAGTTTCAATCCACACGCCCGTGTAGGGCGTGACCTCTATTCTCGGCGGATCATAAATTATGCTTCCAGTTTCAATCCACACGCCCGTGTAGGGCGTGACTGTGCTTGCTGGCCACAAAAGGAAGCCCAAAGAGTTTCAATCCACACGCCCGTGTAGGGCGTGACTTGCCCTGGCTGAAATAGGATCTCCGCCTGGAGGTTTCAATCCACACGCCCGTGTAGGGCGTGACGCCATAACTTTATCGTCTTCCATCCATACCTCTGTTTCAATCCACACGCCCGTGTAGGGCGTGACGATGATTTGCGAAATTTACTTTACTATTTTAACAGTTTCAATCCACACGCCCGTGTAGGGCGTGACGGTCATAACAATATCGTCGCCAAATTCAGTTTTGTTTCAATCCACACGCCCGTGTAGGGCGTGACCTTGGCCAGCCAGCCTTTGCTGTCACTAATCATGGTTTCAATCCACACGCCCGTGTAGGGCGTGACCACTATGGTTCAAACCTATATTGACGTTAGGAATGTTTCAATCCACACGCCCGTGTAGGGCGTGACTGTCAAGCTTGTAGCAGAGTAAAATCAAGCTGCGAAGCCGCTGATTTTGCGAACCCAACAAAAACATTTTAAATAAACCGGATTTCTTATCAGCGGAATTCTCCGAAGCCCAGTAAACAGCAGTATTGCGAAACTCCCCGGGTTTTCATGTATACTTAGGGTTCGCATCACACCAGCATTACCGCTTCACCTTCTTTGTCGGAGTATTTCAAACCATATTTTTACTACTTCTCTTCTGTCCAGGGTATTCCTGTTTTTGGCATAAATTAATATCATTTTTTATTGTTTTTTATGCGTAAAGGTTATATTATATATATAAAATAGATAAAATATAACAAACAGGGTGGAGGCGATAGCCATAACGGATAGAAAGGAGGGAAAAGCAGACAGCACTGTTGGCAGCAGACTCAGGGAACTGAGGAGAAAACGCAATCTGACGCAGGAAGACGTGGCCAAAGCGATTCCCATGTCTCAATCTGCGTACCACAGGTACGAGAAAGACCAGATTCACCGGTTCAGCAAAAAAACCATGGAAAGATTGGCCGCGGTACTGCAGGTGACTCCGGAATACATTCTC
>DHRA01000013.1:2148-2711 GCA_002411145.1 Firmicutes bacterium UBA5324
ACATGTAATTTTCCAGGCGTTAACTGGCATACCTGCAAGAGGCTGAAAAAGAAGTAATTCTTTCCCGAAGATTTTCGGGGAAATCTTTTGAACGGTGGTGGCCCAGTACATATGCATAATGAGTATCAGGAAGAATGGATAGTTCCTGCCCAACCGGAACCGGTTGAAGAACCTGTTTATTTTTCTCCCAAACCTATTGCCAAGTTAAGGCGAAGATATTTTTCCCTGCTTATTTTGATTTTTATCGCATCAATGCTTATGGTCGCGCAAAATGACCAATTGGTGCAAACCAGTTACCAGTTGGTTGAAATGAATGCAGACGTAGCTAAACTGGAAAAGGAGAATCAATCGCTGCGTATAGATATTGCCAGGCTGAAATCGCCTGAACGTATCGTGAACATAGCCACTCAGCGACTGGGACTGGTATTCCCGGATGCGAAATATATAAGTACCTCTCTATAGCTTTCGATTCTAATTCATGCGCGGCAAACTTATTCTTGTCCCTTTGCATGGCGCCAAAAAAGGAACGTCCCCAGCGGCCAGTGAACTTGTCTGGCTACGCC
>DHRA01000013.1:2840-5669 GCA_002411145.1 Firmicutes bacterium UBA5324
CCTGAAGAGAATAACAAGGTAACACCCACTTATAGAGTGGGTGTCTTTGAAATTAGATAAAGTGAGACTTAATTCAGATGGAGTTAAAACTCCACCTGAACTAAGTCTCACTTTATGCTCTCCATACGCTTAACGCAGCAAACGCAAGCGTAAATGTAAGCGCATTTTCATAAGTTATATAAGATAGCTTAAAAACTGTATCTAATGTAATTCTAATCTTAAATATGGATAATGAACCCATAACTTTATGAGGAGGCGAACTACCTTGAACATGCTTGTGTTTAGTCTGATCGGCGTGCTGGCTGTCGGCATGGCCGCATATGCAAACCTGCACCCTTTTCGTAACGAAAAAACGCATTCATACCTCTATACCGATTTGGCCGTCGCGGCGCTTGATGATTTGTACAAGGCGGGAAAATTAAGCGAGGAAGATTTTCTGGCCATGCGGAAGGAATATACGGCGGGCGATATGGCTTAATTGGTTTCCCCTGAACAAATTCAGCAGATCGGCCTTTTCGTAAATCCGCCCCTTGCAAATCCGCCAAAATACGCTATAATTGGTATTGGGTGGAAATTAAAAAGTCGCCGTGACCTGAAAGTGTGAGCGCACCTTCAGGCACGCGCAGGTGTCACAGCACCTACACGTAACAGCTAAGCTGTCCACGAACGACATTCATATTATACACCGTTTCGCGCCTTCCTAACAAGCAGGACCACGGAAGGGGCGTGTATATGTTATTGTCCGGACCGGCAGCAGGGCTGTGCGACGATACGCAGCAACGATATTAACCGTCAGGGGCAAGGACTGTCCAAAACGCGGTAACCCGCCGCAGGGTTGACCGCCGGCTGTGACATGCCCGTCCCTGATTTTGCAGATTTTCAAGCGGCCAGCGCATGTGTAGGTCTCGTAAAGGACCTGTCATGCGCTTTTTAATTTCCCCCTTCAGACAAATGTCCGCGGGATCTTTCCAGCCCATTAGGAAAAAAACTCCGCCGCCTTTGTCGAGGGGGAATATAGAAAAAACAGGAGGGAAGTATCATGGGCATATTCTGGTATGTATGCGACGGCCGGGTCGAAACATACTGTGGGCAGGAGGCTGACTGGTCCGGCTCGTTTACGGTGTTGGCCAAGTCGCCGGAGGATGCTCTGCTGAAGGTGATGAAATTTCACCTGGGCAAGCTGACGAGCAGGGGCGCAGTGCACGACGGCAAAAATATCAGAGTGATTTTCTGATCAGGCAAAATTGTGCAAATAACACGAAACCGCTTAGCGCGCTATGGACTAAGCAGTTTCGTGTTATTTTTTTAGTCTTTGTACTGGGGTTTAGCTCGACTTTTTAATATTATTGCTAAACAACATAAAAGCGATGAAGGCGATAATTTCCATTGCACAAATAAAATCAATAATATAGTTGATCGATATGTCATACAACAAACCCATCGCCGCACTGCCGAGAAACCAGGCCGTGCCATAGAGCGTGTTAAATATGCCGTAAGCGAAGCCCCTGCTGCTGATTGGCGTTAAGTCGGCGATGGCCGCCCGCATAATCGTTTCGTGAATGCCCATAACGGCGCCCCACAGGACCACCGCTGCTATAGCCGCTACATAACCATTGGAAAAGCCTAAGAAGGGAATTATCAATGTGCAGATGGGAATCACGATGAGCGAAATCATGCCCTTTTTGTCGTAAATCTTGCCGATAATCAAGGCTACAGCCGCATCGACGGCCATCGCGACCGCATAGAGAGAAGGAATAACAGCTTCAGCAACTACCCCCTTATCCTGCCAATGATAGGATAATAACTGGAAGTTAGCAAAGCCAAGCACGCTGAGAAATGTAAACCCTGCGTAAACCCAGAAAGCTTTGGAAAGCGTCTTATTTCCTTGCCGCTCTCCCGGCATTTGCCCCCCCTCCTGTTCGAGCATTGCCGGATTGGGGACTTTCATCCTGGTGGCCACCACTACCGCCACCGTAAGAATTGCGGGAATCCACAGCAAATGAAAGCCAGTCTCGTAACTTCCGCTGATAGCAAGAGCGGCTGTAAAAAGCAACGGTCCGATTACCGCGCCCACTTGATCAAGCGCTTCGTGCAGCCCGAATCCCAAGCCGGTGCCCATTTGTTTCGTAGCATAAGAAAGCAGTGCGTCCTTTGCCGGACTGCGGATGGCTTTACCTATTCTCTCCAGCATAATAAATATTACGGCTACTTGCCAGTTACCGGCGATAGCCAGGAGCGGAACGGCGATAAGCATGCCGTAGCCCAAGATCGTGACCAGCCAATATTGTCCTGTGCGGTCAATAAAGTAACCGGATACCAACCGTAAAACATAACCCATAAATTCCCCTGCGCCTGAAACTATCCCGATGGCTGCGACACTTGCGCCCAGGAAAGCGAGATACGGGCCATATATACTGCGCGCTCCCTCGTATGTAATATCACCCAGCGCGCTCACCAAACCAAAGAGCAGGATAAATTGCATTGCTATTTTCCTTTTTTCAGTTGCGCCGATTGATTTTGACTCCCGTTTTATGCGCTTCACCTTCTTTCGCGAAAATCCTGTTTCACAGCAGCCATGAGCTCACATATCCCGGTACGCATTTCTTTCTGCCCGGCGGCGGCATCAAGCGTGACCAGCAGATCTTCGATGTTTTTGTCCAGCCTTGTTTCAAAGTCGCGGCGAAAGCCGTCCAGACTTTTCGCCACCCGCGAATATAAATCAGAACGAATCCGCCCGCAATTCATGTCCACCAGTTCGACAATCTGCTCCCTGCGGCGCTTTAGTAATAATTTACATGCCAAAGCAGGGGGCAGCAATTTAACCAGCCA
>DHRA01000013.1:5845-10977 GCA_002411145.1 Firmicutes bacterium UBA5324
CAGCTTAACGGCCTTGGGAACTTGCGGAATTTGCATTTCTAACAGGCTTGCCGCCAATTGTTGTACGTTTTCAATCAGTTTATTATTTTTATCCTCAAACCGTTGTAGCGTCTGTTTCAGCCAGTCATTTGCTTCCCGTTCCTTCACGGTCTGCCATTTTTCAAACACATAAAGCATCATATCCGCCAAAAAGCGGTTCAAGTCCGCCACCAGGTAAGCCGTTGGCAGACAGCTTTGCTGCTCGCAAAACTTTGTTGTTTCAGAAATCAATTGCTGAGATGTTCTCACCCTGAAGTCCCGCAATTCTTCCTCTAGTGTTTCGTTAAAACGGGCGAGTTCTCCTTTCAAAAGATAGGCGATATCCCGCTTGTCCTGGCGCACCGCGGCAATATATTCACGAACAGCCCCTAACTTTTGCTGGATTTCCCCGACCGATAAATGCAAAGCCCCACATTCTAAATCGATCTTATGTAATGCTTCTGCTGTAGTTTCGGTCGCCATTGCCTTCCCCTGCAGATCAGCCTGTGTCATAAGAATTTCCTCCGTGAGAAAGTCCGGCTTTTAGCCAGCCCTGGAAATCGTGTGAAGTTAAATTCCGTCTTCACGCGCAAATGATATTTCCCTCTGACGGTAAAAAAACAAACTCCTACCAGTACATGTAATGTATACCGGTAGGAGTCATCACTGCGCACAGCAGATTTAACGGCGAACTCCATCGCCTATAATTTTACTTATAGTTTGAGTATAGCAATAATCTTTCGATTGGTCAACAATAACAAAAAACGCATTCATAACCTTCCTGCTAACAATTTTTAATCAATGTTCAAGAAGTAGTCATAATCGCTGAGAATCTGTATTATATAAATCAACTCTTGATGATTAGTTTCTCTTATTTTATCGGTATTTTTAATTACACCGTTTTCATCAAAATAATTGTGTACCATGTTTGACTGACGACCCTTTTTACTTACATAATAAAAACCATCTTTATACGCATATGATTTATAATACTCTTTCTTTACATACTCGCCTTCGAAGTATATCTCGGGTTCAATACTAAGGTCATTGTTTTTAGGAAATGGAAATTTCGTATACTTATAATAATTTAAAACTTCTTCTCTAGTTAACTTCGTGGATAGTTTCATGGTTGTACCAACACACCAATATCCCCCATTCCCTCCAAGAAAATTCTTACCATCAAATGCCCTGGCTTCTATTATTACGGTGTCAGACGGTAGTGGGTATTGAAATAAATTATTAGAGAACTCATTAAGTATTCTTCCTTTGTTGTCAATATACAAAATCTGTACAAGTACAGCAAAGATTATTATCGCAACTGTGGATACTAAAAATAATTTGCATGTTTTTTTTATGACATTATATAGTCTATTAAAACAGTGTCTAGTTGTATTTCTGACCTTCATTGCAAATACCCCCTACATATATAGTAGATGAGTGATTGAGAATGTCGATACTCCATCTTGATGATATATGCCAAGTTGACGCCGCTCAACCATTATATTTACATTCTTCCACAAAAGGATAATATTTCCTGCAGGCCTAATAAGCAATAAACAATGCTAATACGGCCAAAGCCATGGAGATGATTTAGTAGTCGGCATGGGTACGGATTACGTGCTTTCGGGTGGAGCGGGAACACCTTTGGATACACCAATGCCTTTAACTTATAACAGTTATAATTGTTTGCAGTTTTTTGTGAATCAACATGGTGTGTGTCATCCCCAGATTTGAAGAAAATCACTGGTTTCTCAAAAAAGCCTTGTGTATAACTTACCATGTTATTCGCCGGAGCCCCATGTTAGCGTAGAAATAAGATGCAACCGTTAAGCACACTTGCGCCTAACGGTTGCATCTTATTTCGTTTCATGTATAGTTTTAGATACTTTCCGCCACGATCTCCGCAATATCCAAAACTTCCAGGGAGGCATCGCCGCTCTTCAGCTCTTCCGCAAAAACCAGTTCACAGTATGGGCAGGCCGTGGCGATCACTTCCGCCCCCGTGCTTTGCGCTTCCTGCAGCCGCCGTCCGGTAATCAGGTTGTCGGCCGGGGCTTTCGTCCAGAACCGGCCGCCCCCGGCCCCGCAGCAAAAAGTCCGCTTCCCCCGACGCGGCATTTCCTTCAACTCCAGCGCGGGCACAGCCCGCAGCACGTCCCTGGGTGCAGTGACTAAATCGTTGTAACGCCCCAGATAACAAGGGTCGTGCAAGGTAACCGTCCGGGGAAAGGATTTGCGCACCGTCAGTTTCCCCTCCCGCAGCAGGCCGGCGATGAAATCGGCATGGTGGATAACGGTAAACGCGCCGCCGTATTGTGGATACTCGTTCCGCAGGGTGTTATAGCAGTGGGCGCAGGTGGTGATAATTTTTTTCACGCCCTGTTTCCGCCAGGTGGCAATATTATCCTTCACCGCTTCTTCAAAGAGCGGTTCCTGGCCCAGGCGCCGGGGCATGTGCCCGCAGCAGCGGGTTTCCTTGCCCGGTACGGCGAAATTTACGCCGGCTGCCTGCAGAATCTTCCCAAAGGCCGCGGCGGTTTTTTGCGCCCGTTCCGCAAAAAGGGCGGCGCAACCGGGATAATAAAGGTATTCCGCCTGCGGGTTTTCCTCCAGGTCCGGCACCGGCAGATCCCTCACCCAGGCGGGGCTTGCCTGTTGCGGCCGGCCCCAGGGATTGCCCTGCCCGGCGATACCGGTAAAAACTTGCTGCAGAGCCTTACTTACGCGACCTTCGGCTAACACCAGATGCCGCCGGAGAGCGATCATTTTAGGCAGATGTTCCGTGGCCACCGGACAGGCTTCCATACAAGCCCCGCAGGTCGTACAGTTCCAGATAAAATCCTGCTCATAGACTTCGCCCACCAGTTTGTTTTTCGTCTTGCCCTTTCCTGCTTCTTTTTTCTTATCCGGCGCCCTGCGGGTTTCCGCCTTTGTTGCTGCCGGCTTGTTTGACAGCAGCTTCGCCGCGTTTTTATCCACGTGTTTGCGCAACCGGGCCGTAAGCGCCTTGGGTTTTATCTCCTCGCCGCTCAGCTGCCCCGGACACTGGCCGTTGCAGCGTCCGCATTTCACACAGCTGTAGGCATCGAACAGCTGCTTCCAGGTAAAGTCCGCCACCCCATCGAGCCGGAATTGCCGCCCGTCACCGGTGGCCTTCGGCAACGCGCCCTTGGGCGCCAGGGTATGCCAATAGGCATTAAAGGGGGCAAATACCAAATGCAAATGCGAGGAATGGGGAATAAAGAAACAAAAGGCGAAGATGCCCAGGAAATGGGTCCACCAAAGGGCAGTCATCGACGTAAGGACAGTTTGCGGGGCTAAACCGGCAAACAAGCGGGCGCCGGTAAAAGCCAGGGGCGCCGCCTGCCGCAAAGTCTGATCCTCACCCAAAGCGAAACGGGCGGCGTGATAACCCGCCTCACTGAGGACAATGAGGAGAATCAGCCCCAGCTTGCCAAAGGCCGCGGCGTTATTTTTCAGCCAGGCCGGCTTGTTGATCAGCCGGCGCAGCAATAGGCCCGCCACCCCCAGGATGAGCATGATATCCGCGAGGTCTTTGACCAATAAATACAGCGGGTTGTTCCCGATATAGGGGATATAAGTGTGCCAAAGGCCTTCCGCCGCCATATTGGGAATGCCCGGCAGTAAGATCAGGAAACCGGCGATGATAAAAAAATGGCAGAGGGCAAAGAAGGGGTAATCCCTGACCTTCTTCTGAAGGATTATGTTGTGCAGAAAGTATTGCCAGCGCTTTGCGGGCTGGTCGCCGCGCATTTCCGGCCTGCCCTTTTGCGTTAACCGGTAGCGCCGGACCACCGCGTAAAAGAGATAACCCACAGAGACCAGGGCTATGAAAAGAAACAGAACAATATGCAATCATCTCACCTCTCAAAGTCATCCCTTTAGCGAGTTTAGGGGAACAGCACCAGAGCCGGACCCCGGACAGCCTGCAGGAGAAGAAAAATCAGCAGCCCGGCTACGCCGCCCACCAGGGAACCGTTGATGCGAATCCACTGTAAATCCTCGCCGGTTTTTGACTCAATCAGGCGATTAAGTTCTTCATCGGACAGGATCTGCATAGCGTCCTTCACAACCGCGCCGATCAGATCATGTTCACTGTCAATGATCCGGTGAGCCGCTTCCTGCAGGTAACCCTCCAGTCGGTTTTGCAGTTCCCGGTCCTCGCGAAAAGAGAGCCAGTACTTGTCCAGCACGGACATAATCCAGATCATCAGCGGAGACCGGGCGGCAGCGCCGCTTTGTTCCAAGGATGCGGGATTTAATGCCTTGCCCGGATTCTGGGCTTCACCCACCAGCATGTTCACTAAATCCATGAAACAATCCTGCAAATTGATGCGGTTGATCACTTCTGTTTTGCAGGCTTCAATCGCTTTGCCAACCGCGGGATCAGTGGAAATAGCCCCCGCGGCCTCGTCCAGCCGCTGATGTATCCAGGCACGCAGCGGATGGGCAGGGGCGGCCAGTTGGGTTAACAGGCTGATCAATTCCTCCTGCAAGGCGTCCGCCGCAGCATCGAGGTTAATCACATTCGTTTTTTCCCCCAGCCAACCGACGAACGCACCCAGCACACCCCCGGTTTTTTCTGCTTTATATTTAAGAAGGTAATCATAGATTGCCTGCCGGGTGGCCGTGCTTTTTGCTTTTTCCGTAATTTGCGGGAGCAGGCTGTCCAGGAAGCGGCCGTCTTTGCCTTCCGCCAGCGCCCATTTGGCCAGGGTCTGGACGGCAGACGCCGCCTTAACCGGCCTGGCGCTCATCTTCAGTAATTTTTCCAGCGTCTCCGCCACCAGCTTCGGGTCAACGTTTTTCAGCAGGTCCCCGATATGCCGGGCGGCCATGGCCGCAAAAATCTCTTTGCCATGCTGCTCCATCCAGTTGATCACCATTTCCATCAAACGGACCTGGCGCAAACGGTCCTTTAATTTTTCCGGGGAGAAAAATTCATGTTGCACCATGTGGGCTGTTGCAGCGATAATTTTCAGCCGGTTGCGGGGAATCAACGCTGTATGCCAGGGAAAGCCCAAAGGTCTCCTGAACAAGGCGGTCACGGCGAACCAGCCGGCAATACCGCCCACCAACGCCGCTTCCAGACC
>DHRA01000091.1 GCA_002411145.1 Firmicutes bacterium UBA5324
GGAATCCTTATATACCGACCCATGGCAATCCCGATCTAAATCCCTCTGCATTCCTTGCTGCCTTTCATGCCTTGCAGTAAATCAAAATAGCCTTCACAAACTCTTTCAAATCAACCAGATGCTTTTCAATAACCGCTCGGACAATATCCAAATTTACAGCCTGATAGTCATGAACGGCAATGTTGCGAAAGCCAACCATCGCCTGCATTGCCTGGGTCAGCCTATCATCGATTATCTTCTTATTGTGCAGCATAGTAAAAGCATCACGACTATTCTGTGGCAACCCTAATTTTAGTTCCGCAATAAGATACATCGCAAGATCAATTGCCGCCTCACAAGAACGCTGAATGTTCAGAATGATCGAATCCTGTTTCGTGAAATTCGCTAAATTATCGGGATTGCCCTCATATTCTTCGTATACCCGCTGCAAGCATCGCTCAATGATCTGTGCCTTATTGTAAACCACATCAATTTCCATATACGCTGCCCCGCCTTTCGATCTCCCGCAACACTACCGCCCGTTCTTCATTCAACAGCGCATATTCCTTAAGCGCCTTCATGAAAAAATCCGCTTTGCGCATCTCATCACTGCAATAAATTACTCGCCCGCCGGTGATAATCTGAGCCTTCATCACCGTGGAAGCAGTCCGTAAATTCAATAAGTCCACATCTCTCCCTGCCACACAGGCCAACTCCTGCGCAAGTAGGAAATTATCATAACCGCCAGGCTCCTTGTCCCCAAGATAGGCCATATCCATGTCGCTCTCATCACGTGCCCGTCCTTTTCCGTAAGATCCAAATAAGATAATGACATATGCCTCCACTTTTTCTGTCAGTAAGCTGATAATACGCTCCAGCCCCTTGTCCCCTTGCATATGCATCCCACCTAACATGTTGGATTATTATGTCCTAATTATATCAAGACTGGCCGCAAAACAAAATAGCCGCATCAGAACTGCGGCTTCGTGATTTAACGACTCAGACAGAACCCTCCGTTCCAAGTCCTTTTGTCCTTTCAAAAATGGTTTTGCCCACTCGTCCAATATGCTCTTGTAAATCTTTATGCGTCAAATGCGTATAATCGATAATATCAAAATAATAAGGCAACGGCCCCTCTTCCTCCAATCGATAATGCAGACGGGCTACGGTAGAAAAAGAAACAGACTCACCATAAATGGCAATATCAACGTCCGAGCCGGCTTTGTAATTACCCTTAGCCCGTGAACCAAAAACCACCGCTTTCTCTATTTCGGGAAAATCCCTAAGTACTGAAATAATATACGCCAGATCTGCGGCCTGAAGTCCTAACTCCACCTTAATCACCTAATTCCCAAAGTATCTTTCTCTCGCTTTGTTAGTTCTGCAAGCAGTGCCTTTAGTACCGCATAATATTCTCCCCGGATCAATCGTTCAGCTTCCTGGACTTTAGCTTCATCGTATGTATGTGCCATAAGATTCCGTTTTTCAAGTGCGTCAATCCATACGTGCCCGTTTTGGATCAACTCGACCTGAAAGGCAGTTTGTATGGTCTGACGTGGGCTCTTTACATCAAAACCCTGTGCTTCCAGATAATCTTTCGCCGTTTTCCACGCAAGCTCAAACGTGTACTCAAAGCATTGTATCAAACCCTGCACCTCAAACTTATTAAGACCAGGTTTCTCAATAAACTCCGTTAATTGGGAAATGGCTTTGTTGAAATTCTTGAAACGTTGCTTCCAACGAATATCCTTGATGCTTGATCCATCCACAGGCAAACACTCCAATCATAAAGCTTATGAACCCTCATCAAAAGTATATCATCCTTTCACCCGGTTACTCAATAAAAGAATATTCATAAATTCGCTGGACGCGCTAAAACAAAATAGCCGCAGCAAAACTACGGCTTGATGATAAAACGTAGGGTGGCCAAACCGAGCGTAGCCTCTCCCGCATAATCCTTATATCCTGCCCATGCAAATGACCGTAAAAAATCTAAAAGCCGGCCACAATTCTTTTCAAATACTCGCGAAAAGCCGGGGACAAATCCTCCCGCTTCAGGGCAAACTCCACCGTAGCCTCCAAATAACCTAATTTATCCCCCACATCATAGCGCTTACCCTCAAAATGATAAGCATACATCGGTTTCCGGCGGGCTAACTCCCGCAAGGCGTCGGTAAGCTGGATTTCGCCCCCCGCCCCCGGCTGCGTTTCCCGTAAAATCTCAAAGATTTCCGGCTCGATAATGTATCGTCCCAGGATCGCCAGTTCCGACGGTGCTTCCTGTGGAGCAGGCTTCTCCACCAGATCTGCCACCTCATAGAGTTTTCCCTCACCCGACCGGGGAGAAACAATACCATACCGGCTTGTCCATTCCCGGGGTACGGGCTGTACCCCCAGTACCGAACCGCCTACTTCGCTATATATGTCCATGAGTTGCCCGATACAAGGTTTCCCATTGTATACGATATCGTCTCCCAAAAGCACGGCAAAGGGCTCGTTGCCCACAAAGCTGCGGGCGCAATAAATAGCGTGTCCTAAACCCAACTGCTCCTTCTGCCTAATATAGTGAATATCCACCGCGCCTATTTCCGCCACCAACTGCTGCAAATCAGCTTTTCCCTTGCTCTCCAGGAAATGCTCCAGTTCAAGATTACGGTCAAAATGATCCTCAATCGCCCTTTTGCTGCGCCCGGTGATAATGAGAATATCTTCAATCCCGGCCGCCACCGCTTCCTCCACAATATATTGGATCGTCGGTTTGTCCACAATCGGCAGCATCTCTTTGGGCTGTGCCTTGGTCGCCGGTAAAAATCTGGTTCCAAAGCCCGCCGCCGGAATAATCGCTTTCCGTACCCGCATATTTCTCTCTCCCCACTTTTCTTTATTCAACAAACCCTTGCGGGTTTTCTTTATGCCAATGCCATGCCGTATCAATAATCGCATCAAGGCTGTATGCCGGTTCCCAGCCCAGTTCTTCCCTTATCCGCTGCGCCGAAGCCACCAGCACAGCCGGGTCACCGGGCCGGCGCCCTTTCTCCCGGACCGGGAAATCCACCCCGGTGATCAATCTTGCCCGGTCAATAACCTCCCGGACACTGTAACCGGTTTCCGATCCAAGATTGTAGATCCGGGAATCTCCCCCGGCCTGTAAATGTTCCAAGGCCAGCACATGCGCCCTGGCCAAATCTGTCACATGGATATAGTCCCGGATGCACGTACCATCCGGGGTGGGATAATCTATGCCATAAATATCAATAGCTTCCCGCTGACCCAGGGCTGTTTTCAACACCAGCGGAATCAAGTGGGTCTCCGGCGTATGATCTTCGCCAAGTTTACCGCCCCCCTGGGATCCGGCGGCGTTAAAGTACCGCAGAGACACATAGCGCAATCCATAAGCCCGGGCATAATCGGCTAACATACCCTCGATAACCAGTTTGGTCCGGCCATATACATTAGTGGGATTCGTGCTTAAATCTTCATGGATCGGCCATGCCTTCGGTTCACCGTAAACGGCCGCCGTAGACGAAAAAACAATGCGCTTAATCCCGCATTTGCGTAAGGTATTAAGGAGAACCAGGGTCCCCACCACGTTATTGCCATAATACTTGGCCGGGTCCTGCATCGACTCGCCCACCAGACTGTCGGCGGCAAAATGAATCACCGTATCGATCCGCTGATTCCGTATCGTATTAACCAGCTTCTCTTCCTCCCGCACATCTCCGGCAATGAAGGGTATATCCGCCGGCACTGCCCGCCGGTGTCCTTTGGATAAATTATCATAAACCGCTACTTCCTGTGTTTTCATCAATTCCCAAACCGTATGCGAGCCAATATACCCCGCACCTCCGGTTACCAAAACCCCCATAGAACACTCTCCCTCAGAAACCAGCTTATCCACGCACAAAGCCCGCACTCTCACGCAACCTACCGTGTTCGCCTTGTAGGGTGGGCAATTCTTTACCCACGCAGGCGTAGCATCCTACTCAACACCACTCCAAGCTGGCGATAGTCACTTTGGCCCTGTGTCCCTTACACCAGTATTCGTCAATCAAAATCTATTTCTATACATTTTTGGAAGTTCCTGCAAATAAATAAACAAACGGATAGGTAAGATTATACAAAATAGACCAAGGTAGCTGCCATGCTCCGTAGGGTGGGCAATTCCTCGCCTACGCGGGCGTAGCATCCTACTTAGCACCACCAAAAACCTCTACTCTTTTTATCGGCGGCACGCCTCTCCCTAATCCCGGTTAAACAAATCCCGCGTATAAACCTTGGCTTCCACATCAAATAATTCCTTCGATAACCTGTTGGAAACTATAACGTCTGAAATGCGCTTAAATTCGTCCAAATCCCTGATTACTCGGGACCGGAAAAACTCATTTTCCTTAAGCACGGGCTCGTATATCACTACCTCGATGCCTTTTGCCTTGACACGCTTCATGATGCCCTGAACGGAAGAAGCCCGGAAATTATCCGAATCTGTTTTCATGGTCAACCGGTAAATACCCACGACTTTGGGGTTTCTCTTAATAATCATGTCGGCAATATGATCTTTTCTCGTGCGGTTCGCATCCACAATCGCACTGATAATATTGTTGGGAACATCCGCATAATTGGCTCTTAATTGTTTTGTATCCTTCGGCAGGCAGTAGCCGCCATAGCCAAAGGACGGGTTATTGTAATGACTGCCTATCCTGGGATCAAGCCCCACACCTTCGATTATTTGTTTTGTATTTAAGCCCCGCATTTCCGCGTAAGTATCCAATTCGTTAAAGAAAGCCACCCTCAACGCCAGGTACGTATTTGAAAAAAGCTTTACTGCCTCCGCTTCCGTAGGGTTGGTAAAGAGCACCGGCACATCTTTCTTTACCGCTCCCTGAATTAACAGCTCGGCGAATTTTTTTGCCCGGTCAGATTGTTCCCCCACGATAATTCTTGAAGGATACAGGTTATCATATAAGGCTTTCCCTTCACGTAAGAATTCAGGTGAAAAAATGATGTTATTTGTCGCAAATTTTTTGCAGACACTCTCCGTATAGCCTACCGGAACAGTGGATTTTATGACCATTATAGCGTCAGGGTTAATGGCCAGTACATTTTCAATCACCGTTTCCACGGTTTCGGTGTTAAAGTAATTCTTTACGGGATCATA
>DHRA01000075.1:0-304 GCA_002411145.1 Firmicutes bacterium UBA5324
TTATTGTCTAAAAACGGTTCTACATTCTAAGTTATTTTCAGGATAGAAGCCAAGAAGCAAAGATTAGACATCAATACGGTTTAAGGGGCTGTTCAGGATTGAATAGCCTTTTTTTGTTGGCCGGTAGGGTGGGCAATAAATTGCCCACCCTACGAACTACGTGTCCGGTAAGGCCGGATTAACACAAAGCGGGAGAAGGCTCCGAAATAAGGACGATTTGTTCCATTCGGCCCCAGGTTAAATTGCTGAAACCGAACTCTTTGGAACGGAGAGCCGGTAAGGCGGTCCGGGTGGTTGATCAGAG
>DHRA01000075.1:444-3566 GCA_002411145.1 Firmicutes bacterium UBA5324
ACGGGAAAGGATGTTTCTTTATCGTAAACTTTATGATCTTTCCTGCCAGGGTTATCCGATACTGTCGCCCGTTGCGGTTTCCGGACAACCGGCGGCATATTTGTTTCTGGGGCGGCCCTTACCGTGACGGCTGCGCCCGACATTGAACATATCTAAGGTGGCAAAGTAATCGTCCAAAGTTTCGGCGCGGCGAATCATTTCCACGGAACCATCGGGTTTGAGGAGCAATTCGGCAGAACGTAATTTGCCGTTATAATTGAACCCCATCGCATGGCCGTGGGCGCCTGCATCATGAATGACCAGAATATCACCGATATCGATTTTAGGCAGATTGCGGTCTATGGCGAATTTATCATTGTTTTCGCAAAGGGAACCCGTCACATCATACACTTGATCTAAAGGCGCCGTTTCTTTGCCAAGCACGGTGATGTGATGATAGGCGCCATATAATGCGGGACGCATGAGATTGGCCATGCAGGCGTCAAGTCCGATGTAATTTTTATAGGTATTCTTTTTATGCAGCACGGTTGATACAAGATAGCCATAGGGTCCGGTAATCATGCGGCCGCATTCCATGGCGATATTTACAGGCTTCAGGCCACGGGCCAGGATCGTTTTTTCATACGCTTTGCGCACACCATGACCCACGGCAGCCAAATCGACCGGTTCCTCCCCGGGCCGGTAGGGTATCCCGATACCGCCGCCTAAGTTCACAAACTCAAGGTCGATACCCAGTTCCATATGCAAATCCACCGCAAGATCAAACATCATCTGGGCAGTGGCAATGAAACTGCCGGCGTTCAGCTCATTGGAGATCACCATAGTATGGAGGCCAAAACGTTTAACCCCTTTTGCCTGCATAAGCCGGTAGGCTTCAAAGATCTGATCCCGGGTCAAACCGTATTTTGCTTCTTCCGGATAGCCAATGATCGTGTTGCCGTTTTTGAGCAGCGGGCCGGGATTGTAACGGAAGCAAATTACTTCAGGCAGGCCTGCGTGACGTTCCAAATATTCAATATGGCTAATGTCGTCAAGGTTGATGATGGCTCCTAGCTGCCGTGCCTTTATATACTCTTCCGCAGGAGTATCGTTCGAGGTGAACATGATATTTTCTCCAGAAATACCGGCTACTTCGGACAATACCAATTCCGCGAGCGAACTGCAGTCCGCGCCGATGCCTTCTTCCTTCAGAATTTGCAGAAGATAGGGATTGGGAGCGGCTTTAACCGCATAATATTCTTTGAAAGCGGGGGCCCAGGAAAAAGCTTTTAATAATTTACGGGCATTCTCCCGGATTGCTTGTTCATCGTAAATATGAAACGGCGTGGGATAGCGGCGAATAATCTCTTCCAATTGGGTTTTTGTAAAGGGTAACAGTTTCTCAGCCATAAAAGCGCCTCCTTTGATGAATGTATCGGGTGCAAACACGCATGCTGCAGCAACAAAGCGCATTAATTTACGAAATAGAAAAAGTGGCTTACGAGTTCTCAATCCCGCAGGCCACTAAAAGTTTACTTTCAGTTGTGCAAGATAGCCCTCCATACGCCATTGTACGCATGACAGTTCAGTACCTGTTGGGCACTGACCCAGCAAAGATGTATGCCGCGCATCTCTGCTTCGGCGGATATCCCTTTCCCTGTCGCTCATCGCCGGCCACTTCCGACAGTTACTATTGATAACCGCGCCTCTATCAAAAGCTATTATTTTGTCACTTGCCAGCAGTATACGCTATACAACAGGGTTCTGTCAACTTTTTTATCGGTTTTTTTCATGGGAAAGTAAGGGTTTTAACATAAAGAAGCCAAGAAGCCAGGGGTTATTACCGGGCATGTTTAAAGGGACCATTGAATAAGAAATGGTATAACACGAAGATGAAGCAGGATACCAGGGAATAATCGCGAAAAAACCCAGTAGATTAAAATGAACAGGAGGGGGTTGAAAATGGTTAAATGGCGTAAGATTTTGCAGGTTGCTTTAATTTTTATGCTGGTTTTATCATTGGCTACCGAGGGTAGGGCCGCCTGTGACAAAGAGCAGCCTTCAGGCAGCACGGTGGAACTGGCTATTTTATCAATTAATGATTTCCACGGGGCTTTGACGGAAGCCGGAAAGAATCCCGGCATAGCCAAACTCGGTACATATATCATGGAAGAAAAACGCAAGAATCCGGAAGGCACCCTCGTTTTGAGTGCGGGAGATATGTTTCAGGGCAGTCCGGAATCAAATATGATGCACGGAAAGACGGTCGTGGAGGCGATGAATGAGATTGGTTTTGACGCAATGGTGGTGGGAAATCACGAGTTTGACTGGGGAGTGGAAACCCTAAAACGTCAGATTGCACAGTCCGGCTTCCCTTACTTGGGCGCCAATGTATTGGATAAACGGACACGTAAACAAGTAAAATTTCTTAAACCCTATGTTATTCTCAAGAAAAACGGGATACGTGTTGCCGTTATCGGGATAGCAACGCCGGAAACGGCTTATAAATCAGCGCCGAAAGTGGTGGGCGACTTTATTTTTGCCGATCCGGCAAAAACCGTGCGTGAGCTGGTGCCTGCTTTGCGCAAAAAAGCGGAAGTGATCGTCGTTCTTTCCCATCTGGGGTGTGAAGCCGATGAAAAAACCGGGGAAATTAGGGGGGAAGCAGCGGATTTCGCCCGGGCCATACAGGGAGTGGACCTGATCATTACCGGGCACTCCCATCAAAGGATCGTGGGCAAGGTCAATGAAATCCCGTTGGTACAAGCCGGAGAATACGGCAGAACGGTGGGAAAAGTCAACTTTACATATTCTGCCGCGGCCAAGGGAATCACCTTTTCCATTACCAGCCTGACAGATCTGCCCACACCGGGACTGCTTGCGAATCCGCGGTTAGCTGAACTGCTGGAGCAAGCCCAAGGGGAAATTGCACCGCTGAAAAATACGGTTTTGGGCCGCACTCCCTGGGAACTTTCCCATGACCGTTCCCGGCTTTCCTTGCTTGGGCAGTGGAGTGCGGATGTTATGCGGACAGCGGTCAAAGCCGATATCGCCTTTCTTAACGGGGGAGGCTTGCGAACATCCATACAGGCGGGGGAGATTACAGTCGGAAAAATGTATGAAGTAATGCCCTTTGATAATAC
>DHRA01000075.1:3974-12631 GCA_002411145.1 Firmicutes bacterium UBA5324
CGGCTTATAAGAAAGCGGCTTGACAAGGGGCCGGGAGCGGCGGCTGCCTGGTTCGCTTTTTCCATTTAATTTCCAATACCGGCAGGAAAAACTATAATTTCGTAGAAGTACAATTAATTGTTAAAAAATTACAAAATAAGCAGTATTCCTTGGCGATTGGATGTGTCGTATGGATATTGTGAATCGGTCTGTTACGGCGATTGTTTGCGGAGATTTGTCGTTATTTTCAGTACTTTTGTACTTGTATGCCTTGTATCGCGATAGTTATCTGGCAATTTGGGCGCTAAGTTGTCTGCTTCTTATTCTTCGGGTAATTTTGTTTGACCCTGCTTTTGTTATGCCGTTATCTACCCAAGCGTTGCTTATCTTTCAGCTGCTGTTCGTGGGTACCGGATTAATGCAGGTATGGGGCGCCTATGTGTTTGCGGAGGAGTCTTTTGAGAAAAAGTGGCTATATGCGGCTATTTTTGTCAGTTTGGTTAGTTATCTCATGCTTCTTACCCCTGGACGAGGCTCCTTTTTTATGTTCATATTGCCCACTGCCTGGTTGACTGGTCTGATGCTGCTGTGGACAGGCAGGACGTTTATGCGGCTCATTTTCGGCATCGACAAGTACATGACCGGGGGCGTATTAACCTTAATGGGTTTACATAATTTTGACTTTCCGTTTATGGTTTATTTCAACGCCGGAATCTGGGAACGCCTATTGACGGTAACCTTGCAGTTAATCGCCGGGTTTGGCTTTTTAATGTTTTATCTGGGCAAAGCCAGGCGTGATCAGATCAGCAAGGAACGCTACTATAAACTTGTCGGGGAAAATTTAATGAGCAGGGAGAAATATTATCGTCTGATCGCCGAGAACGCCCTGGATATAATTTATCGTTTTCAGTACAAGCCTAAAAGGGGTTTTGAATACATCAGTTCGGCAGTGACGAATATTACCGGCTATACACCGGCGGACTTTTATGCCGACCCTATGCTGGAAATGAAGATCACTCATCCGGATGATCTGATATCGCTGGCGGAATTCCGCAATAAGCCGGCTCAGATGGATAGGCCGGCAGTCTTTCGTTTAATACATAAAAACGGTGCGCTAATCTGGACGGAGCAACGCGGTGTGCCTATTTATGAAGACGGCACAGTTACTGCCTTCGAAGGCATCATCAGGGACATTACCCCCCGTAAGCGGATGGAACAGGATATGGCGAAATTGGAAGGATTAAACGCCATTGGCCAGATGGCGGCAAATATTGCCCATGAAATCCGCAATCCGATGACAACGGTGCGCGGCTATTTACAGCTGTTAGGCGGTAAAAGCGAATTTAACGCATATAAAGATGAATTTGAGCTGCTACTCTCCGAACTTGACAGAACGAATGCCATTATTACCGAATATCTGGCGCTTAGCAAGGAGAAAACGGTGGACTTTACCACTGGTCAGTTGAATGATGTAATCAACGCCATGCTTCCGCTGATGCAGGCCGATGCCAATGCGAATACCAAATCTATTAAAACCAATATGCGTGAGCTGCCCGAAATCCAATTGAATGATAAGGAAATCCGCCAGTTAATCCTAAATCTCGTGCGCAACGGACTTGAAGCGATGGACAGCGGGGGAATGCTGACCATCGAAACCGGCGTAAACGATAAAGGGGTGGTGCTGGCAGTGCGGGATCAAGGGAAGGGAATACCTGAGGAGATCTTGAGTAAGCTGGGCACCCCGTTTTTTACAACCAAAAAGGATGGTACAGGGTTGGGCTTGGCGGTCTGCTATCGCATCGCCAGCCGCCATGGGGCAATGATTGAATATGAAACCAGCCCCGAAGGGACGGATTTTTATATATATTTTCCCATGCCGGATACCGGCGCAAAAAATTAATGCTCCGTTGAGAGCGGAAGCTTTGAAATTATAAGTAGGACGTTGTACTTATCCAGCGGTAACTTGGTAAGGGGAACGAAATAACAGAAGCCGCTTTACTTTTTGGCATAATATGTGATAATATGGTTACAAATAGCGAGGACAAATGCGAAATGTATAAAAAAGGAAAGCAATGAATGCCGTACCGTATGTGGACACTTGGTGCTGCAGGAGCTAGTAGTGTACCCGGCCTTACAGTGAGAGGGCCGGTTTTTTATTTTTTAAAAATACAGGAAAGGCGGGGCTGGTATGCAAGACCGATTGAAAAGAATTCATGAATTAAAGAATCAATTGTTGGATTTGGGTTATCATTCTTTCCAGGTGGACAGTATTGTCAAAGAAGCCGCCGGCAGGATAAACGAAAGTATTGATGCCTCCCAGGCCGCTTGCATAATCGAATCATTGGAAGATTATTTGCATTTTGCGCATAAATGCAAAAAACCGGCAGTAAGAGCATAAAATTATTTAATAAAAAAGCCACCTTCGGGTGGCTTTTTATATGAGCGCGGGTCGGGTAATTTTCTGGTATAATAAAACGTATAAGAGAAAAGAGGTGTAAGGATGGAGATCCGCGCTGTGCGTGAGGAAGACCGGGAGGCTGTGGAGCAGCTATGGGATTATTGCTTTGAAAAACGGGATGATCCTTTCTTTCGCTGGTTTTTTACCAGACATTATAAAAAGGAAAACACTTTGGCGAGCTTCCGGCATGGGCGCATGGCCACATGTCTGCATCTCATGCCTTACCGGCTGTTTTTACGGGGAAGAATCCTGCCCGCTTCTTTCATTGTGGGCCTGGCGGCCTTTCCGGAAGCCCGGGGTACCGGCGATATACACCGCTTATTGCAGGCAGCTTTACATGAAAGCCGGGAACGGGGACAGTTTGTGAACATTCTCATGCCCTCCAAACCCGGATATTATTATCCCTTGCAATGGGAACTTTGTTACCATCAATATAAATATGCGCTTTCGCTGGAAGACCTGCGGCTACTGGCGACTGCAGGCGGGGTTTTTCAGACCGTGCGCGGTGATGCGGATTGGTCCGCTTTGCAGACAGTATACGAATCCTTCACGGAGGATAAACATGGCTATGCCATTCGGGACGAACATTACTGGCGGCGTCTTATAGAAGAACATACGGCGGAGGGGGGCTTTGTCTATTTGCTGACCTTTGACGGCATACCCGGCGGCTACATATTCTACCACCTGGCGGCTAAAGAGCTCACCGTCCGGGAGATGGCGTGGACAAACGAAACCGCCCTCGGTGCGCTGTTTCGGTTTTTATACCAGCACCGTTCCCAGGCCAGGTACCTGGAATGGCAGGCGCCGGTGGAGGATTTAACCTGTTTTCGACTGCCGGACCCGAAAAATCAGGTAATGCTGCAGCCCTTCATGGCCGGGCGGGTGGTTGACGCGGCAAAAGCCCTCAGCGCCATCGCCTACGCACCGGAAATTTCCCTGAAGACCGTACTGCAAATTCAGGACGAATTGGCACCCTGGCATGGCCGGGCGATAGAGGTGGAGATTTCTGCGGGCAATGCAGATTGCAAATACATAGACACGGCAACACCGGAATTTAGTTGCAGTATCGGCACATTTTCCCAACTGTTTTTCGGTCGGATTAGCGCGAAAAATATGCATAAATCGGGACGTATCCAAACAAATTTCCCGGGAAATATTGCAAAATTGGACATGCTGTTCCCCCCGCGTGTCAATTATATTAACGAATATTATTGAAAACCGCTGCGCAAGACTAGGGGAAACCAAAATAATGAACCGCAGAGGCGCAGAGAACGCAGAGAGGGTTAAATTAACCAGCTTATGTCATCTGACGTTTCTGTGGTTTTTCTAATTCATAGCCCACGTGGTGGATAAATTAAATGGAAGAGCAAATATATTTCTTTTTGTGATTATGTTGAAAAAATGACCTGGCTCTAGTGTCCGAGAGTGAACAACCAGGAAAAATGAACCCCAGAAATATACGGAATACAGAACAGGGAGATTTTTATCCCTCTGTGTTCTCCGCGTCTCTGCGGTTCAATCTTATTCTTATTCCAACATATCGATAAATTTTTGGGCGGCGGCGGGGAGGGGGATGGCCTGATTTATCATAATGCCTAAAAAGCGGGGCGGTATTTCTTCCTTTATCCGCAGTTCGCAAATGCTGCCCACGGCCAAATCCCGCGCAATATATTCCCTGCTGATAAAGGATATACCCAGCCCGATCTTTGTTAGCTCAATGAGCAGGTCAATGCTGCCCAATTCGATTTCCGGCCGCAGGGAAACACCCCTCTCCGCGAGGAAATGGTCGAAGAATTCCCGGGTGATAGTGTTGGTCTCCAGCATCAGCAACGGATAGGCGGCCAACTCCTGTAAACTGAAAATACGGTCGCGCAGGTGGGAAAAAGCGGGCCCGGCAATGAACACATCCTGCAAGGACTTTAGTTGTGTCACCTGGAGCTGCCCTTTGTACCGCGGGGGTAAATTCACTACCGCCGTATCAATACTTCCTTTCCTCAGCAACTCAATACAGATGGGTGAGGTTCGATTGGTAATATTAATCTTGATCGCGGGGTACTGTCTGTTGAATTTTTGCAGGAAAGGCAACAGATAATACTTGCAGATGGTGTCACTGGCGCCAATGCGTATTTCTCCTTGTTTCAGCCCGTGGATTTCCTCAATACTCCGCTCTCCACCCTTGATGAAATTATAGGCCTGCTCAATATGACGAAAAAGCACTTCGCCTTCCGCCGTAAGCCGTACTTGTTTGGTGGTGCGATTGAAAAGGGTGCAGTTTAGCTTGTTCTCCAGCAAACGCACGGACTGGCTGACTGCCGACTGCGAAATATACAATTTTTGCGACGCTTCAGAAAAACTAAGCTTTTTCGCCACGTGGTAAAACACTTTGTACAATTCAAAACTGATGTCTGTCACAATAATGCTCCTTGTAATTTATTGACAAAATATGAACCACAGGGCCGCAGAGAACGCAGAACAAGATGGTGTGTTAAGAAAATTTATTATATATTATTGTTTCTAATATGCTGGATTAATTATATTAATTATTATTAAGAATTATAATATGTTAAAATACAATTGTAAAAGTAATTAATAAATTGCAGCGATACAGAGAATACAGAGCGTAATATTAATTAATTTCTCTGCGTCCTCTGCGTCTCTGCAGTTAAACAATTTTAAAAGGAGGTCAAATATGAGCAACATGGTACGACGTATTTATGTGGAAAAGAAACCGGGTTTTGATGTGGAGGCCCGGCATTTATATACCGATTTAAAAGATAATCTGCGCATCGCGGGTTTGGAAGATGTACGTATTGTCAACCGTTATGATGTAGCCGGCCTGTCTGAGGAAGAGTACAGTCAGGCCCGGCATACGATTTTTGCCGAACCGCCGGTGGATCATGTCTATGACGAAACTTTACCCGTTGCGGCCGGCGAACGGGTTTTTGCCGTGGAATACCTGCCCGGGCAGTATGACCAGCGGGCCGACTCGGCGGCGCAGTGTGTACAGATTCTGACGCAAAAGGACCGTCCGGACGTACGTACGGCCAAGGTCATTATCATCAAAGGCCCGGTCAGCGGCGCGGATTTTCAGCGCATTAAGGAGTATATAATCAATCCCGTGGAATCCCGCGAAGCCGCCCTGGACAAGCCCGCAATGCTGGCGATGGCGGCGGACATTCCCGCGGATGTGGAGGTACTCACCGGCTTTACCGGCAAAACTGCCGACGAAATGCGCAACTGGCGGGAGCAAATGGGACTGGCCATGAGTCTGGAAGACCTGCTCTTTTGTCAGACCTATTTCCGCGATGTGGAGCAAAGAGATCCGACCATTACCGAGGTCAAAGTAATTGACACCTATTGGTCCGATCATTGTCGCCACACCACGTTTTTTACGAAGATCGAAGAAGTCTCCTTTGACAAGGGTGATTATAACCGGTCGGCAGTCAAGGCCTATGACGAATATTTGCAATCCCGCGCCTATGTATATGGCGACAAGGAGAGAGATATCAGCCTGATGGATATTGCCGTCATGGGCATGAAAGAGCTGAAGAAGCGGGGCCGGCTTCCGGACCTGGACGAATCGGAAGAGATCAATGCCTGCAGTATCGTTGTGCCTGTCGACGTAGACGGTAAAGAGGAAGCATGGCTCGTAATGTTTAAAAACGAAACCCATAACCATCCCACGGAAATCGAACCCTTTGGCGGAGCGGCCACCTGTTTGGGCGGAGCTATCCGCGATCCCCTTTCCGGACGTGCCTATGTATACCAGGCTATGAGGGTGACAGGCAGCGCTGATCCCCGGATGCCGGTGGAAGAGACCCTGCCCGGCAAACTGCCCCAGCGTAAAATTACCACCGGCGCAGCGGCGGGCTATAGTTCCTACGGTAACCAGATCGGTCTGGCGACGGGCCAGGTGTCCGAAGTATACCACGAGAATTTCCTGGCCAAACGCATGGAAATCGGCGCCGTCATCGCCGCCGCTCCCAGGGAAAATGTTATACGGGAGCGGCCGGTTCCCGGCGACCTGGTGATCCTCGTAGGCGGACGCACGGGCCGGGACGGCTGCGGGGGCGCTACCGGTTCCTCAAAGGAGCATACGGAAGAATCAATTCTCACCTGCGGCGCGGAAGTACAAAAGGGCAACCCGCCGACGGAACGGAAAATTCAGCGTTTGTTCCGCAATCCGGAAGTCAGTAAATTAATCAAGCGGTGCAACGATTTCGGCGCCGGCGGTGTCTCCGTAGCTATTGGCGAACTGACGGAAGGCCTGGTGATCCAGCTCGACGCCGTACCGAAAAAATATGAAGGATTGGACGGCACGGAACTGGCCATCTCCGAATCCCAGGAACGGATGGCGGTAGTTGTAAGGGCGACTGATGCCGCCAACTTCATCGCCCGGGCGGCGGAAGAAAATCTGGAAGCAACCATCGTGGCCGAAGTGACCGGTGACCGGCGGCTGAAAATGCGCTGGCGCGGTCAGAATATCGTGAATATCAGCCGGGATTTTCTTGATACCAACGGTGTAAAACAAAAAGCCTCCATACAGGTGGCGGCGCCGGACCAAGAAAATACTTTCTTTGCCGCACTACCCGCTCCGGTGCAACACGCCCTGCCCGATCTGCAAGCTGCTTGGGTGGAGAATCTCCGCGGGCTCAATGTCTGTAGCCAAAAAGGACTGGTGGAACGCTTCGACAGCACCATCGGCGCCGGTACCGTACTACTGCCTTTTGGCGGTAAGTATCAGGCCACACCGGCGGAAGGCATGGCGGCCAAGCTCCCGGTACTGACGGGCGAGACCCACACCGGCACAGTCATGACCTACGGTTACGATCCTCAGTTGGCTATGTGGAGTCCCTTCCACGGCGCTGTTTACGCCCTGGTGGAGGCGGTCTCGAAGATTGTGGCCATGGGTGGCGATTACCGGCAGATCCGGCTGACCCTGCAGGAATATTTCGAAAAACTGGGTAAAGAGCCGCTGAAATGGGGTAAACCCTTCAGCGCCCTGCTCGGCGCCTTTTATGTACAAAAAAATCTCGGCATCCCCGCCATCGGCGGCAAAGACAGCATGTCCGGCACCTTTAAAGATCTTCATGTCCCCCCGACTCTGGTGGCCTTCGCCGTTAACGCCCTGGATGTGCGGGATGTTATTTCCCCCGAATTCAAGCAGCCCGGCAACCAGGTGGTGTTGCTCCCACTGGTGAGGGATGAAGAGGACCTGCCGGATTTTGCCCGCTTGACGAAAGCCTATGCTGCGGTGCACCAACTGAGCAAAAAACGGCAGATACTGTCCGCCGCCGTGGTCAAGCAAGGCGGGGTAGCGGCCGCCATCACGAAAATGAGTTTTGGCAATCAACTGGGTCTTGAATTGGATGAGAACCTGTTTACCACCGATCTCTTCCTGCCGCATCATGGCTCCTTTGTGCTTGAAATGCCCGCGGCCGTAAATACAGGGGAGGTTCTTGGGGATATACCGCACCTCGTAATTGGCAAAACCCTGGAACAGCCCGCCATTATCCATGGACAAATCCGCATGGAACTGGCTATGCTGCAGCAGCATTGGGAGCAGCCCCTGGAGAAAGTATTCCCCACGCAAACCGAGCCGGTGATCCAGCCCCCGGACGGTTACCTCTATACCGCCCGCAACCGCAGTAAACCGCGGATAGCCGTGGCCAAGCCCCGGGTCTTTATGCCGGTTTTCCCCGGGACGAATTGCGAGTATGATACGGCCCGCGCATTCCAACAGGCCGGAGGACTGGTAGACACCATGGTAGTCAGAAACCTGACGACTACCGATGTGGAGCATACCATCGAGCAAATAGCCAAGCGGATTAAAGCGGCGCAGATTGTCATGTTCCCCGGCGGTTTCAGTGCCGGTGACGAGCCTGACGGCTCCGGCAAATTTATTGCCGCCATGTTCCGCAATCCCCGGATCAAAGAGGCGGTCACCGAACTGCTGCAGCAGCGGGACGGACTGATGCTCGGCATCTGTAACGGTTTCCAGGCCCTGATTAAGTTAGGGCTGGTGCCCTACGGCGAAATTGTTGACAGCACCGAAGCTTGCCCCACCCTGACTTATAACAAAATCGGCCGCCACGTGTCCAGTATGATCCGCACAAAGGTTGTGTCCACGCTCTCCCCCTGGTTCAGCCTGACGGAGCCGGGAGATATCCATACCGTAGCTATCTCCCACGGTGAAGGGCGCTTTGTCGCCGATAAGGGG
>DHRA01000005.1:0-3931 GCA_002411145.1 Firmicutes bacterium UBA5324
TACCCGGGTTATCTACTTATTCACTCACAGCATAGAACAAAGCTGTTATTACTTCAATCCCCAGGCGAGCGGCAGTCTCTCGCCAGTTTTTGTTACCATTCGGACGGTTACGCATGAATTTTTTTTTCATCGTAGGTAGCACAATGCTGTTTAAAGGCTTCTTTAAATTGAATTTTGGCCCAGCCGCGCAGGTCCGGGTCACCACTTTCCATCAATTCTTTTAATATATCAATCATCATTTTTAAGTCGGGGTCGAAAAGGGCCTCGACTTTTTGGGTTGATAAATCCTGCCCTTTTCCTGTAAGTATCCAATCAATCGAATAATCAAATTTTTGATTAATGGCTTTTAAAGCAAGTGCGCCAGGCAATGATTTTCCTGTTTCCCAAGTACCAACATTCCCTTGAGAAATACCAAGTTCTTTCGCAAAGTTAGCCTGTGAAAGGCCAGCCTTTTTTCTTATCGCTTTTAGTCTTTCTGCAATTGCTTGTATCTCATGAGATTCTTGAGAATCTTGCACGGGAATCATCACACCTTTAATAAAAATAAAAAATTAGATTGATCGTTCTTGAATATAATCAAAAATAAGATTATAATTAACCTGTAAAGATAAACTTGTTAATCTATCATTCCCAAAAACACCACGTTTAACAAAACGTGGCGAAAGAAGGTAAAACAAGCGTGAATTATAGATTTTACGGGCGATTAATAATATTAGGACATATATACGCGCCTCACGGAAACGATCAAGGGCGGGCGCTTTTATCCAAGGGTAGCGCTACCCATAGATTTTCCGCTAAGGCGGGCGTAACCGTGAAGGCCGGTCAAGGGATAAAAGGGGGTGAAAAAGAGGCTTTTAACCCCAATTAAAAAATTTCCAAGGAGGTTTAAACCCATGAAACCTAATGAAATCCGGGCTGAACTGCTTTTAAAAGGCATCCGCCCCACGATGATTGCCCGCAAGCTGAAGGTTAGCCGCGCCGCAGTTAGCAATGTGATTAGCGGTAAATTCAAAAGCATACGGATACAAGAGGAAATTGCTCAACTAATCGACCGCACAGTTGAAGAAATCTGGCCGCAATGGGCGGCATGAAAGGCTGCAAAAACAGATAGGATGGATGGAAGCCCGCACTATTCGAGGTTTACCGCGGTCAAGGAAACCGATAACCATCCTGTTCTAATTTTTAATTCTCTACTTAACAAATTAATCCTGCAAAACCATGCTGAAAAGGACTTTACAGCGCCAGTATAAGCCCTCTTGAGAGATTGTACAATGGCGAAACAAAGGACGGAATTAAACAGCCTGTTTGACATCCTGAAGAAATTAATTCCCAAATATTTGACGCCCCAGACTTAACAGAAACCAAACCGCCGGAACTACGTATAAAGGAAGCTATATCCGAAGGCCAGGTAAAAATAACGGTCAATATTTTTTGATTGATAGGTACAACCCGGTTCCGCCCGCTCTGCTTTGCTGACTGTCCCTATGCAAGTCAAAAAGCAAAGCACCAAAGGTTTTAAAGGCAACCGCTCCCAGAATCATTAAAATAATGACCTTTCCTTAGTTTCGATCTAAGAGGAGAGATAATATGGATGTTGAGAAACAAAGTAACGAAAATATTCTGGGATATGTAACGCATAATGTATTCGACAAGTTTGGAAGATTGCTGCTGGCGGAAGGTACGCCCCTTTACCCACAGGTTGTTCAAAAACTGGAAGAAAGAAGGATTGTTTTTCGGATTTCAGTAGAACCACTGGGGAATAGTGCCGCTATGCCTGATTCTCTGCAAACCGAAAATTCAAAACTATTTAGCGTACCCCAAAAATTAGATAAGAAATTTGAAAGATTGAATGGTGAAAGCATTAGTATTGCAGCGAAGTATATGAACTGGATTTTACGTCAAATACAAGAAGACATATTTTTAAGCAATAACATAAAAATACTCGCCCAGAGCCATAAAGCGAATTATTCTCATTCTATTAATGTTGCCTTAATCGCTGTTGCTATAGCCCGAAAACTTAAATATGATAAATCCTCGCTGCATGAAATTGCTCTTGGTTCCCTATATCACGATATTGGGAAGATACTATTGCCTAAATCCGTGTTGGATGATATTACAGGCGTGCGTGATGAACAGACATTAATTTATCAGCAGCATACCGTGCTGGGAAGCGACTTATTAGCTGCGGATAAGCTTCCTGCCAATGTCTACTTAATTGCCCGGCAGCATCATGAAAAGTGTTCCGGAAATGGATACCCGAACAGACTTAAGGAAAATGAAATTCACCTTAATGTCGCCATTGTCACGGTTGCGGACGTATTCGATCGATTAACCTCATCTATTTTTAAACGGGATGTTCTTTCCCCTGATGAGGCAATTAAGCAAATATTACTTGCAAAAGGAATTGACTATCATCCTCAGGTTGTCGATATGTTTGTCGAGTTATTTAATAAGGAATAGCGTGAGTACTCTTAACTCAATCAACGTTGCTTCCAGTTGCCGGAAGGCTTCGACTGTGCTCTTTCCTTGCAGGTTTAGCCGGTCTATCTCAGCGCACAAATCCCAAACTCTATCACATAATTCAGTTTCCTTTTTCTTGCACTCCTGAACACTTATCGTCACAAGTCACTCACCGTAATAACCGAATTTTTCCGGGCCTTCGCCCTATATAACATACAGTCGATCCGCTAAGATCCTTTTATATTATACCATTTCTTTCATTTTTATTGCAACTATATTGCTGTTTTAATGAAGTGTTTTTTCATTTAACCCCCCCCTATAATGAATCCATGGGGGGTGGACTAGTTGCGTAGACAAAGACGGTTCACAGCAAAGTATAGAGAAATCGGAAGGAAAGTAGCGTTTTACCGCAACCTTCGGGGATTAACCCAGGAACAACTTGCAGAAAAAATAGAAGTCAGCGTGAGTCATATTAGTAAAATCGAGGCTCCTCAGACCACTACCACTCTTTCGCTGGACATGCTGTACATTATTGCAGAAGGTTTGGACATCGACGTTGCGGCCTTCTTCAATCCGATTGAGATAAGCAGTCCTTACATAAAGAAATAGCTAGACAGTTACGCCAGTTAATTGCTATGACTCCCCGGTTCGAACCGTAATGGTCGCCGGGGAGTCTTCGTTTGTAGTCAAGGATGTCTGTGAGATTCCGGAGGGAGATTACCCACGTGCCTCCTTCTTCCCTGGGGCCTGCCTATGAACCGCCAAAGGAATCCTCTCCTAATAGTTTTTCTAGTATATGGGAAGCCTAAAAAGGAGATTTACTAGCGGGAGGAAAACAGCATGGAAGAATACGAAGTGGGAAGATTGTTGGCAAATATATCCTATCAACAATGGACAACCAAGGAGCTTTTCTCCCTTGGCTGGTTTGTTATTCTTGGTGTACTTGCCGGTGTTTACGCCGTATGGCTGAAATTGCTCGATAAAAGCAGAGTTAGAGATATATTGCTTTTTGGTTCGCTCTGTAGTATTGGTTTTATGCTGGCAGATGTAATTTTCGGCAGTTATTTAGGCTTTATTTCCCACGGCATAGACCTTTTCCCCCTTAACCCCTCTTTTTTCATTGTCAGTATAACTGTCTCACCGGTATTGTTTATGCTGGTTTATCAATACACCTCTTCATGGCGAAGCTACACAATGTGGCTTGTTATCTGTACCGCCGCGTTGTCTTTTGGGTTGGCGCCTTTATATATGAACCTGGGTATTTTAGAATACCACAGAGGCTGGAATCATTTCTTTACTTTTCTGCGGTCGGTCACGGTCGGACTAATCGCAAGGGCTATCGTTCTTTGGTTCGCAAGCATAGAGCAAAGTCAGCTTACTTCAAAGCGGGTATCGCAAAGGTTTTTCGATGTACAGCCGGCGTCAGCCAAACCCCTTGATTATGATAAGGGCGATAAAACGGATAATGGTC
>DHRA01000005.1:4173-12943 GCA_002411145.1 Firmicutes bacterium UBA5324
CTAATTGATGAGTTGTCACTCTTTTTTAAAACCAGTTCATGCAAGTCCCGCGCGGGCAAAAGCAAATTTGTGTCTTCCGCCACTTTGGCCGTAAATTTGCTGCCCGGTGGTATAGCCACCTGCTCTCCCGTAATATACCCCGCATATAAGCCGAATAAAACTACGGGAAACAGCATCTTGTGCCCATCACCCTTCTGCGAGAAGTCGAAGGCAATGGGTATTTTAACATCGTTTACGGACCACGTGCATGCCGCTTTGATCTTAATGCCCCCGCCTTTCCCCCACGGGCCCGCCCGTTTAATATCGGTAACATAGGCCAGCGCGGTTGCCCCCTTTTGAACAACCAAAGTTCCGTCCACCCGCACGTCCTCCCGGACTTTCAAAATCAGCATATCGCCCACTCTGCTTCTCTTGGAATGAACGGGCGTAGATAAGTCCAAGGCGATGTCCGTACCCGCGGGGAGGACAACATTCTCCGCACTTTCCCCGGTATCCGCATTTGCCCAAACTGACGCCGGGAAAACAAGTATTAGAAAACACCAGGCCATAACCGCAAACTTTCTCATAAACCACCCCGGATAAAAAGCCAGCGTACGCCGGCTCTTTCATTAAAACGAAAACTTGGCGAAGCCGTCATCCATCGCTCTTTCCATGCCCTCGACGATCGCTCCGCCCATGCCGCCAACACCGATGAGCACCGCTTTGTTGACACCCAGGCCGATGGACTGATAGCTGCTGTATTTATTTGCGCCTGTTTCATATGTACGAAATCTTAATTTAACCTCACTTTTGGCGGAAGTGGAAAACAAGCTACTGCTGCGGTGATTATTAATCAGGACGATTTCCATCGCGACCACGGCATCCGCTTCCGTATATTTCGCCACGTTAACCACGGTTTCTTTATCGACTAATTCCATCATCTTGGGATCATAGCCGCTTTTCGCCAATGCTTCAGCCACACTGGTATCAGGTACGACAACATAATTTTTGTCATTAAACCTTGCATCAAACTTTTTCTTGACCGTCTCCATGACGAAATCACGTGTCTCCGTGGTGGAATTAACAAAGGGGACAATTGCCACTTTCATAGGTTTTGCTGCCGGTTCCGTTACAGGTTCTGTTATTGATTCCGTTGCCGGTGCTGCTATTACAGGTTCTGTTCCAGGTGTTGTGCCGGGTTCTGCGCATACCATGACCGTAAATACCAAAAACATTAAAAAGACCATTAGACTGAATGAGACCCTTTTCATTAAGACACCCCTTTATATATGTGTATTTTGTATCATATTAATCTTTGACAATCATTGCCAAATTCCTTCCATTATTTTCACATTTAGCAAATAAAAGTCGATTCCCGCTTTAAGTTTTGCGTTCCCTCATTTAACGCCCTCCTGCCACATTTGAAAAACATACAGCACTGCGGCGATCACAGATTCAAATATAAATACGATCAGCCCGGCATTATAGTCAATTATGCCCCGGCTTGCAAACCAGGGTAAAACAAGGTAGGCAAATACCAGATTGGCAACGGTATCTACCAGGGCATACAACCAAAAACGTCCGTAGGTATATTTTAAAATCCATACCGGGGCGGTGGGGAAAAATCCGTAGACATAGCTTGAAAATATGGCCAGGGGATAAGTCGTTTCCAGAAACCGCCACCACCTGTTCGCAACTCCGATTTCACAGACGAGCAGGCTCAAAAAAAATGCCAGCAAGCCTGTAGATATATATCGTTTAGCATCTTTGGGAATAAAAAGCAGGCTGACCCACGGTATAATTAAAGCAGCCCATAATAGCACTTGATTACGCACAGTAAGACCTCCGATAGTTTGAATAATGCATAGTCTTTCTATGAAAAGGAGATCTAATACCATGCCGGGCGCACAAAAAAAGAAGGCCTTCCCCCATGGAAAGGCCTTCTTTTTCTGTGTCTTATACTACGCTTTGCGCTGTTATTTATTCACATCTTAAATTGTAAATCGTTAAGCTTTACGGTAAAAAGCTGCTTCTGGCCCGGTACTGCCACCCGGCAGTGACGTTCATTGAGGAGGAGAAAGTTACTATCAACTACGCCGGAGTATATAACCCCGGAATTCCAGTGCGTAAAGCTCACGGCCCTGCGGTTTATCTCCTGGTCCTCCCCTTCTCTGAATAAGTCTTCCTTTAGTTTCTCTACGGGCTTTAGGTAGTTGTTATTTAAAACACTTTCCCTTTTCTTAAAGATAGCCTATTCCCCCTTTCAACGGTCTAGAGCTATATTATTTTCAGTGACACGGAAATTATGTGATTATGCTTGCCGTTCTTTTATCATGCATGATATGAACTTTTGCCACACATACATCGTTATTTCTTTCTGCGACACCTTTACGGTATGATCAGCGATAATCTCATATTCCACCACTACGTCATTACTTCCATCCTTTATATCCTTCATAATATTTTTACAATTTTGCTGAAAGTTGTAAATTCGTGGTTATAATAATAGGAGAGACTACATTTTTCCAGAATCTGCGCGGGAGTTGATCAAGATGCTTTTTCGGCTGGCATTATTATTATGCTGTTTTACCCTGCTGGCGGGCTGTGGCAGCCCCGCCGCCAAACAGGAGGCAACGGCTTTACCGCTGCAGGCGGCAAAGGAACCCGCCCTTGGCGCCGGCGCAGTTGAGATTATCCCGCCGGCAAATACCTTTAGCCGGTGGTGCGATTATTGGCTTCCCTTTGTCGCCGAATACAACGGCGCGCTGGTGGAAATCGAAACCGTCTCCCGGGAATTGACGCTGCGGCATAATCCCGCCGGGGCCCGCCCGCGGATAGCGGGCATCACCGCGAAATTAAACCGGGCGGAAACCCTGTTCCGCCAACTGCCGCCGGTCAGCGGGTTGACGAAGGAGCATCGCGGCTTATGGGAAGAAAACACCGTTAAGGCCCGCACCGTGCTGACCGTCGCGCAGGAAATCCCGCCGCTGCTGTCCGCATTGGCCGAGCATCCTGAAGACACGGAAACCGCCCGGGTGCTGTCCGCTAAAATTAAGACGGCAAATGAAATCGCCCTTTGTCAGGAAAATATCCTTAAAATACGTGATAATCTTCTGAAAAACAACGCCGGCGCAAAATAAGGGACCTCTGCGAAATTGACTGCATATTATGCAGTATCAACATAACGTGGAAAGGTAGTATTATGATGCTGTACAATTACTGGCTCTACGAGTATCCGGAGATCCTCGAATGGTATAGTCCATCCTTCGCGCCCGATGTATGGCAGGTCACGCCCTGCAGCCCCGAGTGTCAGCCCAGTGCCAAATGTCCGCCCCAGTGCCCGCCCTTATATTGCCAGCCCCGCCAACAATGCGCGCCCAGGGGCAGGCAATGCCGGCCCCGCCCGCAGCCGGGCTCTCCCGGTACCACGCCATGCGCCCCTGCCGGGGGTTACGGAGGGTTCCCGCCCCAGCAGTTATGTATCCCCTACTTTTAATGCTCTAACCGGGTTGCAATATATGGGGCAAGACCGAAAATCCCCGTTTAAAGTACAGAAGTCTGCCGGCGACGGTACGGCTTCTGTATCTTTTTGTGCACATGACCAGACGGAGCTTAGTCCTGCTTTTTTCAGCAACTATCGCGCGCTCTTTATCCCTGCGGGATACAGGAATTTCCACGTTTTATGTCGAAAATTAGCTCTACGGGAAACAGACAAAATTGCAAAGGAGGAACTGACCCATGGTGTATATTCGGCATAGGTTGATGTTGGCTTTTGTCGGCGCTTTCTCCCTATTGATACTTTCCAAACGGCTCACACCATACCTTTACAGCGTTTATTCCTCCGCGCAGTATCTGGGCGTGCACACTTTCCTGGAGTTTATCTCTCTGTTCGCCGCCTTTTCCACTTTTCTGCTGGTTTGGCTGTTGCGGAGGGGCTTTGAGGACCCGCCCGGACGATTTCTCGTGGTGCTGGGCGGCACCTTGCTGGGGGTGGGCTATATCGATTTGTTTCACACCCTTTCCTTTCACGGCATGCCGGCTTTTATTACCCCCAGTTCCTACCAGAAGGCAACTTTTCTGTGGCTATTCGGCCGCTATTGCCTCATTGCCGGCTTTTTCGCCGCCTTTGGTGTTCTACGGACCCGAACCCGTTATGTGACCGGTTTTCTGTTTCACAGTTTGTTACTCGCCGTAAACCTTGCCATGATCACGGCGGCCACCCTGTTCGCCACCTACTATCTGAAACTGGTGCCCCCGCTCTTTGTGGAAGGGTCCGGCCTGACGCCGCTGAAAATCGGCCTTGAGTATATAGTCATCCTGTGCTATGGGCTGATCTTTGTCCTTTTGCACAAGCATCGCACTCATTTGAAGGAGACGATTTATGCCAATCTCGGCTATTTCCTGATCTTCTCCATTACTTCCGAAGTCGCTTTTACTTTCTATAAAAACGTCTATGACACGTACAACCTCCTTGGTCACTTGTACAAGATTATTGCCTATGGGTTTTTATTCAGGGCCGTTTATTTATCCGGCATCATCGACCATCTTTCCACCCTCAGCGAGATGGGGAAAATGAGCGCGCAAATCCTGACAAACCGTGGCTCGATTAATAACCTGCTGGAAATCCAGATGGAGAAGCTGAAACATCTTATTCCCCGGGCCCGGCGCATTGTCTTCTATGTGAAGGAAGACGACAATTACTACCGTTCCGACTACGTGTGGGGAAAATACAGCGCACTGCTGCCCTTGCACAGGCTAATCCGGTTTCATAATTTATTCGATTTGCTCGGGCAGGATGTCAAATTGTATGATGATCCGCATCACCTGCTTGACAAACTCGCCCCGGAGGACTATACGCCGGAAATCGCCGCGGTCTGGATAAGGACCAATCAACTCCTCTATATTCCCCTGATTCAGGAAGCGCAATTCTATGGCTGTGTAATGTTATTCACTTTCGGACGGCTCAGCCGGTTTTCCGGCGCTGATCTGGAAAAAGCCTCGATCTTTCAAAAATTCGCCACCCTGGCCATCGCCCATGTTAAATATGAGGAGACCATTTCCCGCCTTTCCTATGAAGACAGCATGACGAAACTCCCCAACCGCCGCTACTTTTTCGACCAGATGACGGAAGCGCAGTACGAGACGGCGCGCTATAATATTCCCTTTACCCTGATATTTCTCGATATGAACGGCTTAAAGCAGATTAACGACTATTACGGCCATGCCGCCGGGGATGAAGCCCTGCAAACCATTGCGGAGCTGTTGAAATCAAGCGTGCGTAAAACGGACATCGCCGCCCGGCTTGGCGGTGATGAATTCGGGGTTATTGTCAAACATGCGGATTTGGCGGAGGGCCGGCAGAAAATTACGGAACTCCGGGACCGCTTTGCCCAGATCCTGCTCCCCAGTTATAACGTTTTCTTTTCTTTAGCCGTCGGCGGCGCAAACTATCCCGCCGAGGCATCCACGACGGAGGGCTTGTTGAAACTGGCCGATGACCGGATGTATGATCATAAGCGAAAAATTAAGGCCGCCGCCGGGAATCCCCCGCTTATCCTCGACGCTTAGGCGAAGGACATTTGCTCCCCGGGGGCAATGCAAAAAGAGCACCGCTTTAAAGTGCTCTTTTTGCATTTTTTTACGTGGCCGGGCAGACCTTGCTTTAGCGGGCCGCCCGGCAGGTGTATCAGCTCTATTTTGACTCCGTGGCCAGCAGCTTTTTCCACCGTTTGTTTAGTTTCTGGCACACCGTCCGGGCCTCGCGGGCCTGCCAGCCTGTCAGGATGCCCGTATCCCTGTACAGTAAGCGGCTCGACTGGGACTTTAATATATTCCGGACGATTTCCGCGGTGGTTTTCAGGTCATGTAAATAATCAAAGCCGGCCAGCAATTTCCGCAGGCTTGCGTGTTGCCTTTTTACTTTTTTCGGCCACTTTAAGGGCAGCACCGCCATGATACCGCATATTTTTAAGGCTTGCAGGCGTAACAGACAGAGGAGTTCCGTATCCTGCAGGTCAATTTTTTTCCCCGCGGCCAGTATGGACTCCCGCCACCGGGCAAGCTGCTTGCGGACAAAGTCGTCAAAGGCCGGCCGGGCCATGCTATCCGGTGGTTCCACCGCAAGTTGCCCGGACAGGCCGGTGGTTGTCAGCCAGGCCCACAGGCTTAACAGCGCCGGGGTTGTTGCGCCTTTTTGCAGTTTCTCCGCGAGGCCGGCGGCCAGCTGTCCGCGCTTCTCACCGAGTATCCCGCCCAATACGGGGGGTACGGTCCAGTGTAAGGCGGTACTTTCCGCAATATCCTGCCAGACTGCCAGCACCGGATCCAGCTCTGCCAGGGGTGTCAGCATGTCCGTCCATTCCGTAAGTATTTGCTGATATTCCCCGTACACCTCCGCGGGCATAAGGGCTTCGCTGAAAGAAAGCAGCGACCGTAACTGCCACAGTTCGCTCCCCCATGCCCGCAGCATTTCCGGGACATCCTGCTGTTGCAAAAACTTCTCCTGGGCTGCCAGCAGCCCCTGGATGGACGAAATCAGTATCCCCGTCAACGCCTCGCCGGCGGTCTCCCCGCCCGACAGCGGGGGCACGGCCGGTACCGCTGCTTCCTCCGCAGCGGCCAGACCCGCCAGTTGCAAGGCCCGGAAATATTTGCTGCGCCACTCCGGCAGAAGGGGAAACGATTTTGCCAACTCCGCGCCCAACTCCAAGAGCGCGCCGGCCTTTCCGGCTTTCAATTCCAATTCGATCTCCAGAAGGGGGGCTTCCTTGCCCCCGGCGTGAATTTCCCCCCGGTCGGCGGCCAATTCCACCACGCTGCCGTCCGCCAGCTGCAGATTGATCCTCTGTCGCTCAAAACAAGTGCGAAACATGGCTGTTAATGTTTCCTCACCGATGGTATCAGCCAAGACCGGACCGACGGGCGTGTCGGCAAAAATCCCGGCATCGGCCTGCGGCGCGGACAATAGTACGTTCCATTCCGCCCGTTCGTGTAAGCCGCCCACGTTCCTTCCCCCGTCCTTCACGGTGGCTATCCATTGCGCTCCTTCCCGGCGAATCCGGAAAGCGAGCCCGGCTTTCTGCAGGCGGTGGCCGGGGGTGTCGTAATACTGCGTTTCCAGGGTTTCCTGCCGGAAAGACAGCGGGTCCGCCAGGGACTGAATGACCGGGGCGGCAAATAATTCTTCCCACCGGCCGGGTGCGAGAAACTGTAATTTTAGTTCCGTTTCCGTATTGTCAACCATTGTACGCTCCTCCTTGTCCGCGAGTTGCTTCGGCTTTGCCCGGCGAACGGGCGGTTAGCCCCGCTGTCACCCCACGTGAAAATGGGCCGTGCTCCCTTGATCTGTTGCTTTGATCTCCAGGCGCGCATCAATGCGTTCCTTCAGTTCGGGCACATGGGAAATGATCCCCACCAGCCGCCCGCCCTGCTGCAGATCCAATAAGGCGCGCACGGCAAAATCAAGGGCCTCGGGGTCCAGCGTGCCAAACCCTTCATCGATAAAGATGGTATCCAGATGCATACCGCCGGCATAGGCCTGCACCACGTCCGCCAAACCCAGCGCCAAGGCCAGTGAAGCCAAAAAGGTTTCCCCTCCGGAAAGGGTGTTTACACCCCGCGTATGCCCGGTATAATGGTCGAAGATCTCCAGATCGAGGCCGCCGGCGGCGTTTTTGCGGGCCCGGTCCATGGTGCGCTGCAGCAAATAGCGGCCGCGGCTCATCACTTTTAAACGCTGGCTGGCCGCAGCGGCCACATCATCCAGCAGCGCCCCCAATACAAAGCGTTGGAAGGTCAGACCGAAGTCATTACGTCCATTGGCCGCGTCGGCCAGACGGCCGGTTATCCGGTAGTCTTCCTCCACCTTGGCCATTTCCTCCTGCAGACCGGCCAGTTTCTCCAGCCAGGCGGCTTGCCGCTTGACCGTATTTTCCCCTATGGTATGCTCTTTCAGCGTCAGTTCGTATTGTGCTCTGATGGCCGCCAGCCCCTGCTGCAAAGCCTTGATATCCGGCGGCTCAAGATTTGCGGCCTCTTCCTCCGCCCGCAGCGCCCGCTCTTCGGCGGCGGCCAGGGTTTTGTCAAAGGCTTTAATGCGTTCCTCCAGAGTCTCTAAGTACGCGTCCGCCTTTTTCGCCTGTTCATAGGCGGCCCGGTCGGCAAACCCCGCTTCCTGCAGACGCAGCCCGAAAACTTCCTGTTCCGTGGCCAGCCGCTGCGCCGCGGCTGCCTGGGCCGCCGCGGTCTGATTGTAGGCCTCCTCGCCGACGGAAAGCTGCCGCGCGGCCGCTTCCACGCGCCGCTGGGCCGTCTCCAGGGCCCGTTTGGCATTGACGAGCTTTTCTTCCGCGGCCCGCCGGGCCCGGGCAAGTTCTCCGGCGTCCTGGTATGCGGCAGGAATCGCGCCCTGGCGCTCCGCGAGGATGGCTTCCGCCATTTTATAGGCATCCTGCGCCTGGCGGCAGCGGTGTTCAATATCCTCGGCCTGTTTGGCACAGGCCGCCGTTTCCACTTCCCGTTGGGTGAGTTCCCCCTCGAGGGTGTTTAGCCGGGCCTGCGCATCCCGGGCCTGTTTTAATTGGGCACGGCACTCCTGCAAGCTCTGCGCCAGTTCTTCCAGCGGGCATCCCGCTTGTTCACCCAACTGCTGTTCGAGGTCCGCCAGCTTATGGGCGGCCGTGTCCCGCGCGGTCCGGCAGCTGCCCAGTTCCCCCGCCAGCAATCTGCGCTCCTCATCCAGTTTCTCCGCCAGGGCCCGCTGCATTTTAATCTGCTGCTCCGTAGGCATATC
>DHRA01000009.1:0-311 GCA_002411145.1 Firmicutes bacterium UBA5324
TACCGGTTAAAAACCATACAAAAATCTGCTTAACCCTCATTGCTAAATAGGATGCCGCAAGGCATCCTATTTTTTCGCGCATTTACGCGTGCAAGTTGGGGGAAAATATCGGGAAAAAGAGGAAAGTACTGCAGAAAGTTGAATAATATAATGTTTAAGAATACTGCAGCAGCATACATGGGAGGGTTTTATGCATAAAATAGCGGTTATCGGTGGAACCGGTGTCTATGATCCCAGAATGTTGGAGGAGGTTCATGAGGAATCACTGGTTACGCCCTTCGGCAAGATTACATACAAAATGGGACAATACC
>DHRA01000009.1:528-3581 GCA_002411145.1 Firmicutes bacterium UBA5324
GGTTCATTAAATTTAGCAATGAAGCCCGGGGATTTTGTTTTAGTTGATCAGTTTCTTGATTTTACAAAGAACCGTCAGCATACATTTTACGAGGGCGGAGAGCGGGGCGTTGTCCATGTGGATGTGACCGACCCTTATTGCGCCGCCCTGCGGGCCGTACTCGCCCGGGCCGCTGTTGAAAGCAGCCTGTCCGTGCACCGCAGCGGTGTTTATGTGTGTACAGAAGGCCCCCGTTTTGAAACACCGGCGGAAATTCGCGCTTTCACAATGCTGGGAGGGGATCTGGTCGGGATGACCAATGTACCGGAAGTGGTTTTAGCACGGGAAGCGGAGATGTGTTATGCCACTATATCCATGGTCACAAATTTTGCGGCCGGTATATCTCCTACGCCGCTGACCCATGCGGAGGTGCTGGAGACCATGGAGGCAAATACCGACAATTTGAAGCAGCTGGTGATGAAAGCTATTGATTTAATGGATACTAAGCAAAGCTGTTTATGCGGTAGCGCCTTAAAGGAATTTGGCGGTTTTAAACTATAATACGGAGGAGAGATTACGGTGCCTGCCTTGCATTGGAACAGAGGAGTATTAACTTTGCTTGATCAAACAAAACTTCCGGGGGAAGTAACGCATATCACAACTGATGATTACCGGGTGGTCGCCAAAGCGATTAAAGAATTACAGGTACGCGGCGCACCGGCGATCGGGGCGGCCGCAGCCTTTGGACTGGTATTGGCCGCCAAGGAAATAGCCCCCTCTGCCGGAGAAGATTTTCCGGGCAAATTGGCGGAAGCAGCAGGCTTTTTAAAAGCGCAGCGACCCACGGCGGTAAATCTGTTTTGGGCCATTGACCGTATGCTGTCGGTAGCCGCCCGTTTTCATAGTGCGCCGCCCGACGTCATTTATGCGGCCTTGGAGGCGGAAGCAGTCAGCATCGCCGCAGAGGACGCGGCGGTAAACAGACGCATGGGGGCCCATGGCGCCGCCTTGATTAAAGACGGGGCGACAATCCTGACCCATTGTAATGCCGGCCAGCTTGCCACCGTCGATTTCGGCACGGCCCTGGGCGTCATTCGCGCCGCTTGGCAACAGGGAAAAAAGCTGCACGTTTATGCGGATGAAACACGGCCGCTGCTTCAGGGGGCAAGGCTTACCACCTGGGAACTGATGCAGGATAATATTCCCGTAACTTTAATTACGGATAATATGGCGGGTTATGTAATGAAAGAAGGCTTGATTGACTGCGTGATTGTGGGGGCGGACCGCATCGCCGCCAATGGCGATACGGCTAATAAAATCGGTACTTATAGTGTGGCGGTACTGGCCAAAGAACACAACATCCCTTTTTATGTGGCCGCGCCCTTGTCGACCTTTGATTTTGCGCTTGCTTCCGGCGAGCAAATCCCCATCGAGGAAAGAAGTGCCGATGAAGTAACGCACATTGCCGGCCGGCGCATTGCCCCCGCCGGGGTCAGGGTCTTTAATCCTGCCTTCGATGTAACCCCGCATAAGTACATTGCCGCGCTTATTACGGAAAAAGGAATTGTCTATCCGCCGTATGTTACTAATCTGCAAAATTTCCGCGTTTAAAATAACGGCACTTTAAAATTTAAATTTTAAAATTTAACAGGAGGGTTTTTATGGATTATATTGTGCGTGATCTTGCCCTGGCGCCGAACGGCCAGGCTAAAATTGACTGGGTAAAAGAACATATGCCGGTACTGCGGATTATTGAAGAAGAATATGCCGCGCAGAAACCGCTGCAAGGAAAAACTTTAATTGTCACGATGCATTTGGAGGCCAAAACCGCTTATTTAGGCCTGGTCCTGAAAAACCTGGGGGCTAAGGTGATTATGACCGGCAGCAACCCGCTGTCCACCCAGGATGATGTGGCGGCGGCGCTGGTTAAGCAAGGGGTGACCGTTTATGCCTGGTACAATTGCTCCCCGGAAGAATATGACAATTTCCTGCATAAAGCCCTGGACCACGAGCCGGAGATGATCATCGACGACGGCGGAGATTTGGTTCATTTGCTGCATAATGAGCGGGCCTGCCTGGCGGATAAAATTATCGGCGGGTGCGAAGAAACAACCACCGGCGTTTTAAGGCTGCGGGCGCTGGAAGCTGCCGGAAAGCTCACCTTTCCCATGGTGGCGGTTAATGACGCTTATTGTAAATATTTGTTCGATAATCGCTATGGCACGGGGCAGTCAACCTGGGACGGCATCATGCGCACCACCAATCTGACCGTCGCCGGAAAAACGGTGGTCGTCGCCGGTTACGGCTGGTGTGGCAAAGGGGTATCAATGCGGGCGAAAGGCCTTGGCGCCAATGTTGTTGTCACCGAGGTAGACCCCATAAAGGCCATCGAAGCCGTGTGCGACGGATTCCGTGTCCTGCCCATGGCGGAAGCGGCCAAATGCGGTGATATTTTCGTCACCCTGACAGGCTGCAAAGATGTTATCCGGCGGGAACATTTCCTGGTGATGAAAGCCGGCGCCGTGCTGGCTAACGCCGGGCATTTTGACGTGGAAATCAATAAGGATGAATTGATGGAAGTGTCCGTCTCCCGGAAAACGGTCCGCAAGAATATTGAAGAGTTTACGAGGAAAGACGGCAAGAAGTTATACCTGCTGGCGGAGGGACGCTTGGTCAACCTGGCCGCCGGCGACGGACATCCCACGGAAGTTATGGATTTGTCTTTTGCCTTGCAGGCCATGTCCGTGCTGTTTTTGCTGACTAATGCCGGGAAATTGGCCAACAAAGTCTATAATCTGCCCGGGGAGATTGATCAAAAAATCGCCTCCTTGAAGCTGAAAGCTTTAGAAGTGTCGATCGACAGTTTATCGGCTGAACAATATGCCTATTTGTATCATTGCGAGTGAACTCGTCTGGCTTTGCCAGACTTCGGGGCTTCAGGTGGAGACTCTACTCCACCTGAAGAAGTCAGCAAGGTAACACCCACTTATAGAAGTGGGTGTCTCCGAATTTGTATGATGAAGTAAATGATGGAAGGGAATTTATTCAACGGGTATAGCACCGGATTACAACCC
>DHRA01000009.1:3682-4179 GCA_002411145.1 Firmicutes bacterium UBA5324
GCGGGTACCTGGGGAAATATCAGCGCCCGGGATGCCCAAACCGGTTATTTTGCCCTTACGCCCAGCGGCATGGATTATCTGCAGCTTGCTGCCGAAGATATTGTCATCATTGATCCGGAGGGGCATACCGTAGACGGGCAGCGAAAACCCTCCTCGGAAATCCGCCTGCATGTGGCGATCTATCGCCATCGACCGGATATTATGGCCATTGTCCATACCCACAGCGTTTACGGCAGTACCTGTGCGTGCGCGGGGAAAGCCATTCCGCCCCTGGTCGAGGATTTGGTGCAAATCGCAGGGGGGAGCGTGGACATCGCCCCTTATGCCCTGCCGGGAACGGACGGGGTTGCAGCCAATGCCGTCAAAGCATTGGCCGGTAAATTCGCCGTGCTGCTTGAGAATCACGGCGCCGTAGGGGTGGGGGAAAATCTTGCGGATGCTTTTACCGTCTGCCAGCTCCTGGAAAAATCGGCCCAGATATATTTATTTTCCCAATT
>DHRA01000009.1:4287-4734 GCA_002411145.1 Firmicutes bacterium UBA5324
AATTGATTGGCGGAGCCAAAATTCTTCCGGCGGATGACGTAAAGGTTATGCATCAGTTCTACAAGGATCAATACGGGCAAAGGTAGGTGTAACTAATGGAAAAAATTTTGATTCGCGGCGCGGACATTTTGACGATGGATGAAAAGACGGGCCTGATCCGCGGCGGCGATGTGGCCGTGGAAAACGGTGTCATCAAAGGAGCCGGCCCGTCGGGTTGGGCCGGAAACTGGGCCGCGGATAAAATTATCGACGCGGCGGGTAAAGCAGTACTGCCCGGACTGGTCAACACACACACCCATGCCGCCATGACCCTCCTGCGCAGTTATGCCGACGATCTGCAATTGATGGACTGGCTGGAAAACAAGATTTGGCCCGCGGAAGCAAAATTAACGGCGGAAGACGTGTATTGGGGCACCATGCTGGCAAATCTGGAGATGATAAAGTCCG
>DHRA01000009.1:4843-4971 GCA_002411145.1 Firmicutes bacterium UBA5324
AAATCTGGAGATGATAAAGTCCGGCACGACGACCTTCGCCGATATGTATTTTTTTATGCCGGAAGTAGCCAAAGCAGTGGAAGAATGCGGGCTAAGGGCCGTGTTGTCGCGGGGGATGGTCGGTGTGG
>DHRA01000009.1:5112-5491 GCA_002411145.1 Firmicutes bacterium UBA5324
GCCCAATGCGACGCAAGCCCTGGCAGAAAGCCGTTCCTTTATTGAAACATGGCATAACCAGGCGGGCGGACGCATCACCGTACAGTTGGGACCACATGCTCCCTATACGTGTCCCCCTGATTACCTGGCCAAAGTCATGGAACTGGCCACGGCATATAAAGTCGGTATCCATATTCATTTGGCGGAAACCAGGCATGAAGTTGAAACGTGCCTGAAGGATTACGGCAAAACACCCATAAAATTAATGCATGACTTGGGATTATTTAAGCATCAAGTACTTGCCGCCCATTGCGTCCATTTATCAGACGAGGAAATTGATATCCTGGCGGCAAATAAAGCAGGCATAGCCCATAATCCCGGCAGCAACATGAAGCTGGCC
>DHRA01000009.1:5621-6097 GCA_002411145.1 Firmicutes bacterium UBA5324
CTGGGCACCGACGGAGCGGCCAGTAACAATAATCTGGATATGATGGAGGAAGTCCGGCTGGCAGCCTTGCTGCAAAAGGTGCATACGGCCGATCCGACACTGATACCGGCCATGCAGGCGTTGCAAATGGCTACGGTGCTGGGCGCAAAAGCGCTGGGACTGCACGAGCAAATCGGCACCCTTGCGCCGGGAAAACGGGCTGATCTAATCATCTTCAACCTTAAGGCACCTCATTTGACGCCGAAGCATGATCTGGCCTCGTTGCTGGTCTATGCTGCTTCCGCCGCGGATATAGAAACCGTAATGATTGACGGGAAAATTGTGATGGAAAACCGGCAACTGCTAACCTTGGATGAAGAAAAAATCATGTGGCATGCGCAAAAATGCGCCGCAAGACTGACCACCTGATAAATGGAGTGATATTTTAGTGTATACGGGGTGGGAGACGTGAGAATCGCGGTGATTGATGGACAAGG
>DHRA01000009.1:6192-7040 GCA_002411145.1 Firmicutes bacterium UBA5324
GGCGGTATCGGCAAGGTCATCACCGGCAAATTACGGAAAGAATTTGGCGAAGAAATCGAAATACTGGCCTTCGGCACAAATTCACTGGCTACGGCGGCCATGTTGAAAGCCGGCGCCAACGAAGGGGCAACCGGGGAAAATGCGATTGTCGTTAACATGCCGAAGATGGATTATATTATCGGCCCCCTGGGAATTATTGTCGCAAATTCAATGCTTGGCGAATTGACACCGCTAATGGCGCAGGCGATTGCCACCAGTGACGCGGAGAAATTTTTACTGCCCATCAGCCGGTGTGGCATCGAAATTGTCGGCGCAAAGGCGGAGCCTCTGCCTCATTTGGTGGACGCTTTGCTTGTTTTGCTGCAGGAACATTGGAGGGATAAAAATGTGTGAAGCCAATGCCTATTTATATGAAGACGGAAAAGAAAAGCTTCTGTTGGAACGGGTTGATAGAGTTGTCCCCAAAGAAGGCGAAGTTTATCTGGAAAATATCTTTGGGCAGCGCAAGACCATCGTAGGCCGTATTAGAGAACTGTTATTGGTGGACCACCGCATCATCCTGGAAAGAAATCCGTAATGCTATGTGAAATAAGGGAGGAAGTCCATGGTAAAAGTTCTTGACGGTAAGTTCTTTGCCGAAGAAATTCGCAAGGAAGTGGCAAGAGAGGTGGAGGAATTAAAAAAGCGCGCCATTACGCCCGGTTTAGCCGTAATTATTGTGGGTGAAAATGCCGCATCAAAATTATATGTGAAGAAAAAACACGAAGCTTGTGGCAAAGTGGGCATCTATTCCGAAGTTATCCGCCTGCCGGAAAATACGACCGAAGCAGAACTGCTTGCCAGGGTGG
>DHRA01000009.1:7150-7782 GCA_002411145.1 Firmicutes bacterium UBA5324
GGAATTAAATGCCAACAAGCGGATCAACGGCATTCTCGTGCAATTGCCCTTGCCAAAACATATAGACGAAAACAAGGTCATTGATCAAATAGATCCGGATAAAGACGTGGACGGCTTTCATCCCCTGAACGTGGGGGATTTGGTGATCGGGAAGAACCGGTTAGTGCCCTGCACGCCCCATGGCTGTATAAAAATGCTGGAGTTGGCAGGCATCAATCCCGAAGGTAAAAAAGCAGTCGTCATCGGACGCAGTAATATTGTCGGCAAACCCATGTTTCATTTGTTACTGCAAAAAAACGCGACGGTCACTATCGCCCATTCGAAAACACGCAATTTACAGGAAATATGCCGCGACGCGGATATAGTCGTGGCGGCAATTGGCAAACCTAAATTCGTGACCAGAGATTTTATCAAGCCCGGCGCCGTCCTCATTGATGTGGGGATAAACAAGCTGGACGGCAAAACGGTAGGCGATGTGGACTTTGCGGACTGCAAAGACGTTGCCGGGGCCATTAGCCCGGTTCCCGGCGGCGTCGGACCGTTGACAATTGTCATGCTGTTATACAATACCATTAAGGCCGCGAAGATACAAAACCAGTGCAACCAGTGGTCCGTCAACTCTAAAAGTATAA
>DHRA01000009.1:7925-12251 GCA_002411145.1 Firmicutes bacterium UBA5324
AGCCGACGACAACGCAGCATTGCAGAAAAAGCGCGTGAAGGTAATATGGTTTTAGAGTTAATGGACTACTGGGCACCAATGTTCTAAAGGAGAGGTGGCAAAATATGAAGAGTGATGTGCAGATTGCCCAAGAGGCACAAATGCAGCCCATCATACAGGTCGCGGAAGCGTTGGGCGTCCCGGAAGACGAACTGGAACTGTACGGCAAATATAAGGCGAAGATTTCTTTAAAAGCCTGGGAACGGATTCAGCATCGTCCTGACGGTAAATTGGTGTTGGTTACCGCCATTACCCCCACCCCCGCCGGTGAAGGCAAAACAACCACCACCGTGGGCTTGGGCGACGCGCTGCGGCGCCTGGGGAAAAAGGTCGCCATTGCCTTGCGCGAACCCTCCCTCGGCCCCTGTTTTGGGGTAAAAGGCGGCGCCGCCGGCGGCGGTTACGCCCAAATCGTGCCCATGGAGGATATAAATCTCCATTTCACCGGTGACATTCATGCCATTACCACCGCCCACAATCTTTTGGCCGCGATCATTGACAATCATTTACACCATGGCAATGAACTGGGGATTGATCCGCGCCGGGTAACCTGGCGCCGGGTGATGGACCTCAATGAACGCGCTTTGCGCAACATTGTGGTTGGCCTGGGCGGGAAAGCGAACGGCGTACCCCGTGAAGGCGGTTTTGATATCACGGTTGCTTCGGAAATGATGGCCATCCTCTGCCTGGCCAAAGACCTGGCTGATTTAAAAGAGCGTTTTAATCGCATGGTCATCGGTTACACCTATGACAACCGTCCCGTGACGGTACGGGATTTGAAAGTCGCCGGCGCTCTGACCGTATTATTCAAAGACGCCATTAAACCAAATATTTGCCAAACGCTGGAAAATACGCCGGCCTTGATCCATGGCGGCCCCTTCGCCAACATTGCCCACGGCTGCAACAGTATCATCGCCTCAAAATACGGCCTGAAACTGGCCGATATCCTGGTCACGGAAGCAGGCTTCGGCGCCGACCTGGGAGCAGAGAAATTCCTGAACATTAAATGCCGTTTCGCCGGCTTTAAACCCGATGCGGTGGTAATTGTCGCCACCGTACGCGCCTTGAAGATGCATGGCGGCGTGCCGAAAACGGACCTGGCCGGAGAAAATATGGCGGCGCTGGAAAAGGGTCTGGCAAACCTGGAAAAACACATTGAAAATATTCAAAAATTCGGTCTGCCCACCGTGGTGGCCATCAACGCCTTCCCCCTCGATACAAAGGCTGAGCTGGACTTCGTGGAAGCAAAGTGCAGGGCCTTAGGTGCCCAGGTTGCTTTATCCGAGGTGTGGGCCAAGGGAGGAGCCGGCGGCGAAGCGCTGGCGCACAAAGTATTGGCCGCTCTGGAACAGCCCAGGCAATTTAAATTTATCTATGATGAAAAATTGCCGATCAAAGAAAAAATTGTCACCATCGCCCGGGAAATCTATGGGGCCGACGGGGTGAACTTTACGCCGGCCGCCCATAGGACCATCGAAGAATTGACGGCTTTAGGCTTTGATAAAACGCCCATCTGTATGGCGAAAACCCAATATTCGCTCTCTGATGACATGACAAAAATCGGCCGTCCTGCAGGTTTTGATATCACGGTGCGGGAAGTGCGTGTTTCCGCCGGCGCCGGGTTTCTGGTGGCTATTACCGGCGACATTATGACGATGCCGGGCTTGCCGAAACATCCGGCCGCGGAAATAATTGATATCGATAATGATGGTAAAATAACGGGGTTGTTCTAGAACCTCAGTCCGCAGAATTTCTAACTGCACTGCACCAAGAAAACAGACCGTGGCGAGGTCTGTTTTTTTGCAACATGCTGATCATAATTCTTCATATTTAGATCAGGGATTCCATTTAAGGAGGCATTACCGTGGTAAATAAAGATAAAATTCAAAATGCGGTAAAAAATATACTAGAAGCGATACAAGAAGACACACTAAGGGAAGGACTTGTCGATACACCCAAGCGAGTAGCGAAAATGTATGCGGAAATCTTCAGCGGCTTGGCCATGAATCCGGCTGAGGAACTAGAGGTAATGTTTTCTGAGGAATTCAAAGAAATGATCATGGTAAAAGATATTAACTTTTATTCCATGTGCGAACACCATTTGCTGCCCTTTTTCGGCAAAGCCCACGTTATCTATATACCACAGCATAATAAAATAACGGGCATCAGCAAATTAGCGAGGGTGGTGGAAATATATGCCCGGCGCCCTCAACTGCAGGAAAGGCTGACCAATCAGGTGGCTGATCTTCTGCAGGAACGTTTGGATCCCCGGGGCGTGATGGTGGTAATCGAAGCGGAACATCTTTGTATGTCCATGCGCGGGGTGGCAAAACCGGGAACAACGGTTGTGACCACCGCCCTGCGCGGTATATATGCCGCAGACTCCGCGGCGCAAACCAGCGCCTACGCCCTGCTCAACAGATAATCACGCCTCAAAGCAGCTGCAGATATAGGAGGGGACTATGTATAAAATTGTCGCCAAAAAGGAATTGTCGCCCCAGATAAAAGAATTTGTGGTGGAGGCACCCCTTATTGCCCGCAATGCCAGCCCCGGCCAGTTTGTAATATTGCGCCTCGATGAACTGGGGGAACGGTTTCCTTTAACCATCGCCGATTTTGATCGGGAACGGCAAACGATTACTTTGATTTTTCAGGAACTGGGCCATTCCACGCGGCGTCTGGGGCTGCTGGAGGAGGGAGAAAGCATCCTTGACGTGGTTGGTCCCCTGGGTTTGCCCAGCCACATTGCGAAATACACGGATACCGTAATTTGTGTGGGCGGCGGCATCGGTGCGGCGCCGGTTTTTCCCCTCGCCCGGGCGTTTAAGCAGGCCGGTAATAAAGTGATCTCCATCATAGGGGCGCGCAGTGCCGGATTATTGATCTTTGAACAGCGCTTAGCGGCGGTCAGTGACCTGTTGTTAATAGCCACAGATGATAGATCAAAGGGGCAGAGGGGCTTTGTGACGGAATTGCTGCAGCAGGTAATTAACAGCGGTGAAAAGATCGCGCTGGTCATGGCCATCGGACCGGTGATCATGATGCGGGCCGTGGCGGAAACAACCCGTCCTCACCAGATTAAAACGATGTGCAGTTTAAATCCCATCATGTTGGACGGCACAGGTATGTGCGGCGCCTGCCGGGTAACAGTGGGCGGCAAGGTCAAATTTGCCTGTGTGGACGGGCCGGATTTCGACGCCCATCAGGTTGATTTTGGCGAATTGATGCTGCGGCAGCGCATGTACCGGTCGCAGGAAGGCAAGGCGCCGCCGTCGGCGGAGGAGACCTGCGGAGGGAGATGCACATGCTGACGGACAAAATGCGACCCATGCCTGAACAAAAACCGGCGGAGCGGGTAAAAAACTTTCAGGAGGTTGCCTTAGGCTATACGGAAGAGGATGCCTTAGCGGAAGCAAAGCGCTGTCTGGAGTGCGCCAAACCTCTTTGCCGGCAGGGTTGTCCGGTTAATGTGGATATTCCCGGCTTTATTAAGCTCGTCCAGGAAGGGGATTTTCTCGCCGCCGCGGCGCTAATCAAGGAGTACAACAGTTTGCCGGCGATCTGCGGCCGGGTTTGTCCCCAGGAGGATCAGTGCGAAAAGCATTGCATCGTCGGGAAAAAAGCGGACCCGGTGGGCATCGGCCGCCTGGAACGCTTCGTGGCTGACTACGTCCGCCAGAAGCAGGAAAATGCCCCCCCCAACCGTGTGCAGCCCCGGATGCCGAAGGTGGCTGTAATCGGCGCGGGTCCCGCGGGGCTGGCCGCAGCCGGTGAGTTGGCCAAAAAGGGGTATCGTGTGACCATATTTGAAGCTTTACACGAACCCGGCGGGGTCCTGATGTATGGTATTCCGGAATTCCGGCTGCCGAAGGACATCGTACGGGCGGAGATCGATTACTTGCGGAAGATCGGCGTAAATATCGTTGTAAATGCCGTAGTGGGACAAACCTTTACCATTGACGGTTTATTTGAAGCCGAAGGGTTTAAGGCCGTATTTATCGGCTCGGGAGCGGGTTTACCGCATTTTTTGGGTATTCCCGGTGAAAACCTTAACGGGGTGTATTCCGCCAACGAATTCCTTACCCGGGCCAATCTCATGAAGGCGTATGATTTTCCCCATTATCGCACCCCGCTCTTTACCGGGGAAAGGGTGGCCGTGGTCGGCGGGGGAAATGTAGCCATGGACGCGGCCCGCACCGCCAGGCGCCTGGGAGCAAAACAGGTATATGTCATTTATCGTCGCTCCGAAGCGGAAATGCCCGCCCGGCGGGAAGAAGCAGCCCATGC
>DHRA01000009.1:12456-17404 GCA_002411145.1 Firmicutes bacterium UBA5324
CGCAGACCGGTGGCGATCCCCCACTCGGAATTTATCCTTGCGGTGAATAGTGTGATTGTCGCCATTGGCCAGGGACCCAATCCCCTTATCCCGCGCAGTACACCCGGCTTGGGCTTAACGAAAAACGGAAATATTCTGCTCAGTGATGCGCAGGGAGAAACCAGCAGACCGGGTGTTTTCGCCGGAGGAGATATCGTCACCGGCGCGGCGACGGTTATCCAGGCGATGGGGGCCGGCAAAAAAGCAGCCCGGGCCATCCACGAATATCTGCAAAAAAAGGAGACGCTTTCCCGGCAGGGCGAAATCTAAGGGGAAATTCTCCAGGCGCGGCAGGAATATGGCAAACTCTTAGTGAAGGAATAAAGGTTAAAATTGATACATAAAGGGAGCGTTAAGTATGGAGCAAGCTGAACGCATGCAAAATCTGGGCTCGGCGATGTTTACTATTCTGGATGAAATGCGCAGGGATTTAAGTGCGCAAGGAAAGAGCGTTATTAATTTGAGCATCGGCAGCCCGGACCAACCACCGGCTGAACACATTATGCATGCTTTGCTAAAAAGTGCGGAAAACCCGGCACATTACGGCTACACCCTCTCCCGCGGCATCCCTGCCTTTTTGGAGAGCGTTGCCCAATGGTATGCCCGGCGTTTTGGCGTGGAGTTGGACCCCGGAACCGAAGTATTACCCTTACTGGGTTCGCAAGACGGCCTGGCGCATATTTGCCTGTGCTTCGTTAACCCCGGCGATCTTGTCCTTGTCCCCGATCCCGGCTACCCCATCTACAGTGCCGGCCCGGCGCTGGCGGGCGGTATACTGCATCATCTGCCTTTGCTGGCTGCCAATAACTTCCTGCCGGACTACGGCGCCCTTGATCCGGAAACGGCAAGACGGGCCAAAGTCATGATCTTAAATTATCCCAGCAACCCCGTTACGGCTGTGGCCACGGAAGCTTTTTTCCGTGAAACGGTGGCGTTTGCCCAAAAATATGACATCGTGGTCTGCCACGACATTGCCTATTCCGAGCTATCCTTTGACGGTTACCGTCCGTTAAGCTTTCTGTCCGTTCCCGGAGCAAAAGAGGTCGGCGTGGAGTTCCACTCCTTGTCAAAAACCTATAACATGGCGGGCTGCCGCCTTGGTTTTGTCGTCGGGAACGCAAAAATTATCGAAATCTTCGCCAGTTTGAAATCAAATATTGATTACGGCGGTTTCCTGCCTGTACAGCACGCCGGCATTGCCGCCTTGAACGGTTCACAGAATTATGTGCGCCAGACGGCGATGGTTTATCAGCGGCGGCGTGATCGTTTTATCAGCACCGTGGAAAAGGCGGGCTGGCGGATCACCCCGCCAAAGGCGACGATGTTCATTTGGGCGCCCGTTCCCCAGGCCTACCGTTCCTTTGAGTTTGTCCAAAAGCTGTTGTCCGAAACGGGTGTCCTGGTTGTTCCCGGTGACGCCTTTGGCCCTTCCGGCGAGGGTTATGTACGCATTGCGCTGGTGGCGGAAGATACGCTGCTTGACACGGCGGCAAGCCGGATCGCCGGGTTCTTTAAAAAACATGGCCTGACCACATAATCAGGGCGGCCAGCCGCCAAACTATCAATGAATAAATGCTGTATACATACGCCGGAATAATTGACAATAAAGTCCACTTATTGTAAATTATACATTATAGCAAAGCAAGAAGGGAGAATAGCACATGGAGAAAAATATTCCTGTGGGCATCTCGGGACGTCATGTCCACGTGTCGCAGGCAGATTTGGAAACACTTTTCGGCGACGGCTATGAGCTCGATACCCTGAAGGCTTTATCTCAGCCAAATCAATTTGCCGCGCAGGAAACAGTGGAAATAGTCACCGCCAAGAGTTCCATAAAAAAAGTAAGAATTTTAGGCCCTGTCCGCAAGCAGACTCAGGTCGAATTGGCCCTCACGGATGCCATTAAACTGGGCCTTAACCCGCCTGTACGCGATTCGGGCGATCTGAAAAACTCCCCCGGACTGACCATTATCGGTCCGCAGGGCCGGGTTGTCATTCCCGAGGGCGTTATTTGCGCCGCCCGGCATATCCATATGACCCCCGATGACGCCGCTCATTACCAGGTGAAGGATAAACAGCTGGTATCCGTGGAAGTGGAAGGTGAGCGGGGGGCCCTGTTCCATCATGTTTTAATCCGGGTCCATGAGAATTTCCAATTGGAACTGCATGTGGACACAGATGAAGGCAATGCCGTCATGCTGAAGACCGGCGATAAGGTAGCCTTGGTCAAATAACTATCCGCCTTGATTTTATGAGCCCTAAGGGATTATACTATCTCTTAGGGCTTTGCCGTCTTTTCCGTCCTTATCACTTTTTTGCGGTTGGTACAGGAAAAGACGCTTGAAGAGAGAATTAAACAGAACAGCATATTTTTATAACTGAGTCCGGAGGGGACAATATTGAAGTACGATGCATGGTTGCCAGACAATAAAACATACTCATTGGCCGGAACGGAACAAGAAGTGCAGTTTATTATAGATGTGCTAAACCTGCCCCCCAATGCCAAAATACTTGATTTATACTGCGGTTATGGACGCCACGCCATTGAATTGGCAAAACGCGGCTACCGGATAGTGGGCTTTGATTCCAGCGAAAGCTTTCTGGATATTGCCCGCCGCAATGCGCGGGCTGATAAGGTGGAACTGGAATTTGTACTGGGTGACATGCGGGAAATCGGTTTTACGGCCGAGTTTTCCGCGGTAATAAACATGTTTGCCGCCTTTGGTTATTTTACAGACGAGGAGAATGCGGACATTATCAGCAAAGTATCCCGGGCCCTTGAACCGGGAGGACAGTTTCTCATCGACCTCCTGAACCGGGAATGGATGATTAACAATTCACTGAACCGCTACTGGCGCCATCCGAGCGGCGAATATGTATTATCCTATAAGGTTGATCTGATAAAGGGGCTTACTTATATGAAGCGTACCCTGATCAATCAGATCGAGGATACCAAAAAAGAATATGAGTTTTCCCTGCGGGCTTACTCCCTGCAGGAAATGGAAGCGGTCATTGCTGCCGCCGGCATGAAAATCATCGCAGTATTTGGCGGTTTCGACCGGCGTGTTTATGACGCCAATTCGCCGCGCATGATCATTTTGGCGAAAAAACCGTAGTTTAAAAAGGAGTGAGGGATCCATGGACCAAACTCTGCTTAAATTGCACCGGCTCGGGTTCTCAGAATATGAAGCAAAAGCCTATATAGCCTTGCTAAAATACAGTCCCGTTACCGGTTATGAACTGAGCAAGAATTCCGGCGTGCCGCGCTCCATGATTTATCAGACCCTCCAGCGTTTGATTGACAAAGGCGCCGCCCTGCCGATCATGGGACAACCCATAAAATATATTCCCACCAGCGCGCAGGAACTGCTCGGCCGTTTAAGGGATAACTACAATGCCCTGGTGGAAGAACTTGATGAAAAACTGGCCCAGTTAAGCCAGGCTGTGGATTACAGTTATTTTTGGAACTTAAAAGGTTATAGCGCCATCATTGACAAAACGAAGCAATTGATCGCGGACACCAAAGAATCGCTGTATTTATCGGTCTGCAAGGAGGAACTGGTACATCTTGAAACTCAACTGCTGGAGCTTCATCAGCGCGGCTGTAAAATTGAAATATTATGCCGGGGAGAGGCTGATCTGCCCCTGCCGAATATCTATCCGGCGCCGCAGCGCTCTGATGAGGAACGGAACTTAGGCCGGTGGTTAACGGTTATCTCCGATTTAAATGTTGTTTTGATCAGTGAAGGATTGCAGGATAAGGATTGCATAGCGGTGTGGACCCAAAATGCCAGTTTGATCACCATTAGCCTGCGCTATATAAAATATGAGATGTTCATTGCCCAGAAATTCAACCAGCTTCCCAGTTGGGAGTAAAAAGACTGATTTGCCGATTTACCACGTAAAGCTGCCGGGGATTGAAAAATCCTCCGCAGCTTTGCGTTTTTTACTTTTTTTGTCCCAATCTCCCGGGCAATCAGTTATGGCATATTCCTTCCAAGCATAAAATCAAAAGAAGCGGGCAGGGAGGGAAGAAGGGATGTTTAACCACAAAAGGCCAAAAATCGGCCTGGCATTAAGCGGCGGCGGGTTGCGGGGAGTATCGCATATCGGCATACTTAAGGTTTTTGCCGCCGAAAATATTCCCGTTGATTTTATTGCCGGTACCAGTGCCGGCAGCATTTTCGCCGCCTTTGTCAGCCTGGGCTATGCTCCGGAGCATCTGGAAACGCTCGCTACGCAAGTACATAAAAGACAGTTGTTTGACAGCAATCTAAATGTTACAATCCTCCTTTGGCACGCGGCCCTGGATTATCTTCTGCGCCGGTTCAGCATCTGGTCTTTAATTCCCCGGGGCTTGATTAAGGGACAAAGGCTGGAATACTACCTCAATACCCAGTACCGGGGCAAAACACTGGCAGACGCCAAGATTCCGGTGGCTATCCTGGCTACCGATATCCACACCGGTGAATCGATTGTATTTGCCAGCCCGCAAACCAGGATCAAGGAAGGGGATTTACGGCATACGGTTGTTTTTAAAGATACTAATTTGGCCGCGGCGGTCCGGGCCAGCACGGCCATTCCCGGGATTTTTACGCCCAAAGTATTTGCGGGCAGATGGTTGGTGGACGGAGGATTACAGAACAATTTGCCGACGGAAGTCTTAAGGCGCATGGGTTCAGATATCGTCATCGGGGTCGATTTGGGTTATGCGGGCGAAAGACGCGATTATATTGATAATGTGAGTGAAATCATCATGCAGTCCTTTGAGATCATGAGCAGGGAAATTACCCTTTGCAAGGCGGAGAAAACCGCCGATGTGATCATTTATCCCAATATCTACGACGTTGGTTTAACCGAAGTCGCCCGCATACCTGAAATGATAAAAAGGGGCGAAGACGCGGCCCGC